>NZ_DASRXF010000016.1:0-85140 GCF_035654295.1 Noviherbaspirillum sp.
GCCAAACAAGGACTTATTCTTAGCATCACGAACCTTCGAGCTGACAATATTGCCGCTGCATGTGCAAGTTTGAGTGATGTCATTGCAGCCCACATAAAAGCGTAGCCATAACGTGCTGGGGCAGAGTGTCCGCTTTGGGTCGACTGGATCGATTCGCTGGCACAAGGAGAAGGACTGCGATCCGGGCGCTGGACGAAGCTCGTAGGCGGCGCGGTCGGCGTCTCACAGGCAAGCATAGCTTGTCACTCAAAGCGATAGGTTTGGCCATTACTTCGTATCTACTTCTCGGATGCGCCAACATGCGCACTACTGCTGCTGTATTGCTCGCGGTTCTTCCGTTAGCCGGCACGAGGGCGGCTGAATCGGCATTCACGGTGGCCGGTCGCTATGAATACCGCAGGGACGCCGAAAGCCTCGAAGTGCTCGGAGACGCTGTGTGCTTCTTCCCATCACCTGGGTCCGCCCAAGCGCCACCTCGCCTCAGGTCCGATAGACGTCTTGCCTGGTTCTGCTTCACGGACACGAGACGGTCAAAGAAAATGCTTGGTATTCAGTCTCCTCCGCGAACTAATGCATGTGGACTTACAGGAGAGGCCACTGTCCGGGTCGAAAACTACGTCCCGTATGTGGGGGAAGGGGACGGCTTTGATACCGCTTCGCTACATTCCGTTCGCAGGCTGTCGAAGGTAAGAATGTTGCCGTGCCAATAGATTTCCTGCGGTAGATATGTGGCTAGCTGCACCGCCTGCGCCTGACCTTGAACGCTGAGCGTCCGGTTTGTAGAAATGCAACTTGCCGCTTCGGGTCGATTTCGTTGGACCGGCTGATCAAGAATGCTGGTCCGCAACGGGCCCGCCACGCCGCGGTGCCGGAAAATGGAAAAGCAGGACAACAAAGCAGGCGAGCGCTGAAAAATTGTTTTGGGTAAGAGAATGGTAGATAATTCCGGCCCATGAACGACACGACACAACTCCCCCCATTCCCTGACCGTCTCTCGGTCGATCCCCGCAGCCCTTACTACAATGCGGCTGTCCTCGAGCACGATGTTGGCATCAAGCTCGATGACAAGGAACGCACCAATGTCGAGGAATATTGCATCAGCGAAGGCTGGATCAAGGTTGCGGCCGGCAAGGCGCGTGACCGCAAGGGCAATCCGATGATGATCAAGGTAAAAGGCAAGGTCGAGCCTTTTTACCGATAGCGCCTTTATGCCTTACGCAACATAAGAAAGAATGGAAGATGCCGCCTGCGACATGGAAGCAGGCGGCCAATCAGTCCGCTATCGTTTTCGGCGAGCGTTTCACGAACGTGCCGCACTGAGATTTTTAAATCGACCTCCGCACACAAGACGTCGGACACCTTCAGAAGAGACAGCTTAATCGTTGAAAAACGACATGGCTATATCCGCTTTCGAGGAAGCCAACTGACTGGTTTGGGTCGTTCTCGTTGATATTTGGTACGAGGGCGATTGGCAGGAATAGCTCGCAAAGCTGTCGACCGTGGAGCAGACCGACCGCGCACGCGGCTTTCTGGAATTGGGCAGCACGACAGTCATTGGTCGAGGCGGGTTCTTCAATCTGGGTGTCGGCTTAGGCGTGACATCGTCCGCACCGAAGCCGTCGGTGACGGCGTCGGTCCCATTCCGTTTTTAACACGATATGCCTGACGCACAGGGGGGCAACCTCCAAGCGGCGGGCCGGGCTGATGCTTCTCGCTTTCCGGCTAGCTGAGAAACCGTTACGGCTCGATCTCGCCGAGGCGCGGTTCCGAGAGGGATTTCAGTATCGGCGAATGATGCATTGGAGCTAGACGCGCTTTGGGAGTCGGCCCGCGGTGAGCGCATCGGCCAGTCGCGGTCGCAAGGCGGGCCAGAAGAAGGGGACCCGGCTCTGCAGGTAGCGCTCATACGCCTCGCCATAGGCGGTCCGGAGCCGCGCTTCCTCATGCAGCGAACCGAGCACGAGATATGCGGTACCGACTGCATTGAAGGCCAGCCGGCGCGTGGTCATGTGCGGCGTTAGCCAGAACAGCGGCACGCCCGAGAAATTGAGCGGATGCCGGCTCCAGCGGTAAGGGCCGTCGGCGCCCAGTCTGCCGTCGTCCGCGAGTTCCGGCCCTTGCGCTACGGGAGCATTCGGCATATCCAGTCCCCGCAGCCACGCCTGCAGCCGGTCCGCTCCCGACCAGCGTTTCAGGCCGACCTGGCGCAGGCCCGCGAACAGATGGAACACGCCGGCGAGCTGTCCGGCGCGGAGCAACAGCGCGCCCGGCCCGCGAATGCGGTAGACGGTGTGTTTCGGCAGGCCGGCACAGTAGACAACAAGCGCGGCAAAGGAAAGCAGACCCTGGCCCACGTAGAACACCCGGTAAGTAGCGTCGTTGCGTTCGCTGCCTACCAGGGTAGCCGCAATCTTCTTTGCCTGGCGCGTGGCGAGCGCGCTGTGGACGGCGGCGAAGGCAAGGGTGGCAATGGCAGCTTTTGTGATGGTTCGCATCTTTTCCTCGTCCAGTCGGAGCCTTCACGGCAATCTCCCGTGATAACGCAAGCGACGTGCCCGGCAAAGATTTCCTTGGGCCATTGAAGGGAGAGTGTGCGGGTCTCCTGATACGCGGCATTCTTCTGACGCTCAAAATTTGACATAACAAAAATTAGGCGAATAAATGCTGTAGCGCCCGTTTTAAAATGTCCAAATCCAGCCAAGTTCAAATGTCCATATTTCAGGCCGGTCATGCTGGAGAGTCTTTCCTGCTTCAAGGAGCTCTGCCATGGCCAATACCGGGATGATTACCATGAGCATGCGCGAGTTCGTCGGCTGGGATGCAATTCCAGCACGGTTTAACCAGCATGACGATAGCTGGGATTTCATCTCAGCCTGCCGAGGTGTATGACGGTTTTTGGCCGGCTGCCGCCATCCGGCAAAGTTCTGCGGCCCCTCGGCGGACCAGGGAGCAACGTGAACAGATACCAATAGTTCGTAAAAAAACTGCTGTAAATTTTAATAAATCGCAAACGGAATTGGAAAAGGGGTAACGCATTCACCAAGCATGCTCAGTAACATAGTCACGCTGGTACGGCAGGCATGCAATAAGGAGTGCACGAAATGCACGATCGAAGCGAGGATGAGATAGCCCGTGCATTATGGGAACAGGAAGCGACTTCGGCCTGGCAGATTTCCGCATTTCGCCGACAGATCGGCACCTTCTTCGCCATGCATCTGTTCGCTGCCTCGTTCTTCCTTTGGCTCACCATCGATCCCAGCTCTTGGCAACGCAGCGCCGGCTGGGCAATTTGCATGCTGCTATGCGCGGGAATCGCGGCAGCCTGGAGTCGCAAGGCAACCGACCCGAGGCGACGCGAGGGCCGGTCTCCGCGCGCAGTGCTTGCGTCCACCTTCATCCTGTCATTGCCATGGATTCTTGCCGTTGGGCTGCTGCTCCCCGACAGCCCGCCTGCGCGACTGGCGGTCGCGTCTGTGCTTGTCCTGCTTGCCGGCGGTGTGACACAAAGCATGGGAGCATGGTTTTCCACTGCTGCAATCAGCCTTTCATGCATCTTGTTGCCATCCGCGCTCGTTCTGATCGTCGGCGGCAGCGAGTTGGAGCGCTCGCTCGGCTACTGCCTTCTCGGTTTTTTTTGCCTCTATCTGGTTCTGTGCTTCCGTTCGACCAGGCTGCTGCAGGAGAACAGCCGGCTGCGCCTGGTCAGCGAACGCATGGTCGCGCAGCTCCAGGACCAGGTGCACAGACAAAGCTACGCATGCGAACGCGTAGAAGAGGCGCTGACGGTTGCGCAGCAGGCTTGCCTGGACAAGTCCCGCTTCCTGGCGGCGGCAAGCCACGATCTGCGCCAGCCGATGCATGCGATTTGCCTTTTCCTTGCGGCGCTGAAATCCGAGGCATTCGAAACGCGGTCACGCTATCTCCTCGACCGCCTCGATCGGTCCCTTGCCGGGCTCGACGACTTGTTTAACCGCCTGCTCGACATTTCCCATCTCGATGCCGGCCTTATTGTCCCCACGATCAAGACGGTCGACGCCACACGCATTGCGCAGACATTGGAATCCCGTTTCGTGCCGGTCGCGGCTGCCAAGTCGCTCGACTTTCGCGTCCGCTGCACGCACGGCCTGCAACTGCGTACAGACCCGGAACTGCTGATAGAACTGCTGACGAATCTGTTGTCAAACGCGTTTCGCTACACGGAGCGGGGAGGCATTCTCTTGGCCTTCCGGGCACGCCGTGACAGTGTGCTGATCCAGGTCTGGGACACGGGTTGCGGAATTGCAGATGACAAGATCGGTATCGTTTTCGACGAGTTCGTCCAGTTGAACAATCCGGCGCGCGACCGCAGGAAAGGCCTTGGACTTGGACTCGCCATTGTCAAGAGGCTTGCAGAAGCGATGCATCATCGCCTGCAGGTAAGCTCGCGGCCAGGGCAAGGATCCTGCTTCGGCCTGAAGGTGGAACGCGTTCCGGGAATCGCTCCCATGGGATACGACATCACGCCGGCGGCTTCGCCACGAACCCTCCTCAGGGGTGCGCTTGTTCTGGTCGTGGATGACGAAATCGATATCCTTTCGGCAATGGAAGCAATCCTCGACTCCTGGGGCTGCCTGAGCATTCTCGCGCGTTCCATCGAGGAAGCCGAGAAGTACGTAGAGAGCAGCCTGCGCTTCCCGGACGTCGTCATCACCGACCACCGCCTCGAAAACCACCGCACCAGCATCGACGTCAACAAGGCCATCGCGCCACTGCTGCCGTTTGAAATCCCGATGATCGTGATTTCGGGAGAGTCGAGTCCTTCACTGCAAAACGACATCCTGGCCAGAGGTTGGTTTTTCATGAACAAGCCTGTCAATGCAGGAAGGCTGCATATGACCCTCAGCGCCGCGCTCGAACGCACCTCGGCGGCGCTCAACCAGGTAGCGTGATCCCTTTCGGAAGGGTCAGCAGAAAGGCAGTTTCATTCCCTGCCGCGCGACCGCGAGCATGGCCTGGGTGCGCGACGCGACCTTGAGTTCGCGCAGGATGGCGCTGACGTGGATCTTCACCGTCGACTCGACGATGTTGAGCTTGCGGGCGATCATCTTGTTCGACAATCCGAGGATGAGCAGCGAGAGGACTTCCTTCTGGCGCTCGGTCAGGTTCCAGGCCTCTTCCCCTTCGTCCCCGGGTGCCTCCGGCCCCAGCACGCTTTCCGGCAGGTAGACGCGGCCGTCCAGCAGGTCTTCCACCACGTGCCGCATCCTTTCCGTGTTTGCCGACTTCGGCACGAAAGCCTTGGCGCCCATTTCCAGCGCGCGCATGACGGTAGGACGGTCCTCATGCGCGGACACCACCACCACCGACATCAGCTCGTGCTGCCGCTTGATGCGTTCCAGCGCATTGAAGCCCGATCCGTCGGGCAATTGCAGGTCCAGGAAGGTGAAGTCGATGTGTTCGCTGTCGGCGATTTCCATGCCGCCGCTGTAGCTGCTGGCCTGCCATACCGACGCGTCAGGCCGGAGCGTCTTGATCATCAACGCGATGCCCTCGCGAATGAGCGCGTGGTCATCGATTATCAGCACGTTCATTCCGTCCGGATCCCCAGGTTCGACTCGGATACAAGGCTACACCCCACACTCGGGTCCGTCTTTACTACTTGAGTATTATCGAATTGGCAGAAGCCTTGGCGTATCGTTTGCCATGACGGACAGAGCGGCCGCGCCTGCGGGCGCGGCTCCCTTGCTCTGACCGGAGCGGCCCCCGCTAAGTTCGTCATTGCACCCGGCGCGGAAGCGGCCGCAAGTCCGCGCACCAACGACGAGGCCCTGCATGTGGAGAAACAAGGTCATCTGGTCTGAAGGCACGTTCCTGCAGACGCAGCACTTTCAACAGCAGGAACGCTATCTCGAAGGCATCGTCGTCAATCAGGCCAGGCAGTTGCACAACTACGGCTGGGGCTTTTCCTCGCTCGACATCGACCGCGCGGCGCTGGCACGCGGCGAGCTGCTGATCAGCTCGGCCTCCGGCATGCTGCCCGACGGCACCTCCTTCCAGTTTCCGGAACAGGACCCGGTGCCGCTGCCGATGGAAATCGCTCCCGGCGCCAAGGACGCGGTGGTGTATCTTGCCGTTCCGCTAGAGAGCGACAGCGAACCAAGCATCGCCATTGAAAAGCCGGACCGTCCGACCATGCATCGCTATGCCGCCAAGGTAGTCGAGCTGCGCGATGTCAATGACGGCTTCGACGAGCGCGCGGCGGTCCAGCTTGGCCGCCTCAACCTGCGCCTGCTTCCTGCAGGCGATCATCCCGGTTTTGCCCGTATCGGCGCCGCGCGCGTGGTCGAGCGACGGGCCGATGGTCAGGTGGTGCTCGACGCCGCTTATATTCCCCCCGTGCTGTGCACCCGGGCGGCGCCGCCGCTGCGTGCCTGGCTGAACGAACTGCGCGGCCTGGTGCACCAGCGCAGCGAAGTATTGGCGCAGCGGCTGACGCAGCCCGGACGGGGCGGCATGGGAGAGGTGGCGGATTTCCTGCTGCTGATGATCGTCAACCGCTACGCCCCCCTGCTTGCCCACCTGGCCGCCATGCCCGGCCTGCATCCGGAACGGCTCTACAGCCTGTGCCTGGAGATGGCGGGCGAGCTGTCCAGTTTCGGCGGCGAACGCCGCATTGCGCGCGAACTGCCGCCCTACCAGCATGACGACCTCGACACCTGTTTCCGGCCGCTCATGCAGCTCCTGCGGCTCAGCCTGAGCATGGTGCTGGAACAGACCGCCGTGCAGATCGACCTGCACGACCGCAAATACGGCGTGCGCGTGGCGGTGATCAGCGACAAGCAACTCCTCGCCTCTGCCTCTTTCGTCCTCGCGGTCAATGCCAGCCTGCCGGCCGACGTCGTGCGCACGCGCTTTCCGACGCAAACCAAGATCGGCACCACCGAGAAGATCCGCGATCTCGTGAATCTCCAGCTGCAGGGCGTTCCGCTGCGGCCGCTTCCGGTTGCCCCGCGCCAGATTCCCTACCATGCGGGCTTCAATTATTTCGAGCTCGACAAGGCGCACGAGCTGTGGCGCCAGCTTCCGACGTCGGGCGGCATGGCCATGCACATCGCCGGAGATTTCCCCGGCCTCGAACTTGAGCTGTGGGCCATCAAGGGGGCGGCGTGAGTTCTTTCCAGTCGCCCGGCGGCGAACGCACTGTCGTGCGTCCCATGCCGGGCGGGCGTGTCGTCCATCCGCAGCAGGAGGCCGGCGTGGAGGCGGCGCCGCCGAAGCGGCGCGAACGCGCCCTGCCGGAGGCCGCCTATGCCCTGCCCTCGGCAAGCCGCAACCCCATCCTCGCCGCCGCCAGTCCGCTGCTCACGCTGGCGCCGCAGATCCGCAACAGCGCCACCCATGCCAATCCTCACCAGCTCAAGGAAGAGCTCACCTACGGCGTGCGCCGCTTCGAACAGCAGCTGGCCGAGAGCGGGACGCCGCACGCACAGGCGGTCGCATCACGCTACATCCTGTGCACCTTTCTCGACGAATGTGCAGCCAGCACGCCTTGGGGCAGCGGCGGCGTCTGGGCGAGCGATACACTGCTGGTCCGCCTGCATAACGAAACCTGGGGCGGTGAGAAGGTATTTCAACTGCTCGCGCGCCTGGCGCGGGAACCGGCGCCCAACATCGACCTCCTGGAACTGATCTACGTCTGCCTGTCGCTCGGCTTCGAGGGGCGATACCGCGTGATCGACAACGGCCGATCGCAGCTGGAAACGGTGCGCGAGCGCCTGTATCAGATGATCCGGGAGCAGCGCGAGCAACCCGACCGCACGCTCTCGGTCAAGTGGCGGCCAACGGCGGCCGAGGCGCGCCGCTGGTTCGAGATGACGCCCTTGTGGGTGTTTCTCGCATTTTGCCTGGCCGCCATGGCGGTCACCTTCCTTGCGTACCGCACGATGCTCAATACGCGCTCCGACGCGGCGTTCGCCATGCTGCAGGGCCTGCGCCCGGTCAGCAGCTTCGTGCCGGCGCCGGCAGCGCCCGCCCCGCCGCCCCCGGCACCCGAACAACCGCGCCTGCGCCGCTTCCTGGAACCCGAAATCGCGGCCGGCCTCGTGACGGTACAGGAGAGCGGCGACAAGAGCGTGATCACCATAGGCGGCGACGGCCTGTTCGAACCGGGCAGCGCCGTGCTCAACCGCTCCGTGCAACCGCTGCTGGGGCGCATCGCCGCGGCGCTGCGCGAGCATCCGGGTGCGGTGCTGGTCAGCGGACATACCGACAGCCAGCCGATACGCTCGGTCCGCTATCCCTCCAATTTCCATCTGTCGCAGGAGCGCGCCGAGGGTGTCGGCAGGATGCTCGCTGCTGTCATCGGCACTGGGCGCATCCGGGCGGAAGGCAAAGCGGAGGCCGAGCCGCTCGCCCCCAATGACACCCCTGCCGGGCGCGCGCGCAACCGGCGCGTCACCATCACCCTGGTCGCAGGGCCGGGCAGGACGGAGTGATCGATGAAGTCTGCGCTGCTTTCTCCATGGACGATGCGGCTGCTGGGCGCGCTGGTGCTCGCGCTCCTGGTCTGGTTCGCCGGGCCCTTGCTTGCCTTTGCGGACTACCATCCGCTCGAACCGGAGTGGGCGCGCATTGCCTTGATCGCCGCGCTGCTGCTCTTCTGGCTGGTGCGTTACGCTCTGCGGCAGATGCGCGCGCGCCTGGGCAACCGGAAGCTCTTCGACCTGATCGTGGACCGGGCCGATGCCAGGGGCAAGCCGGGCTCCGGCAATTCCGCGCAGATCCGGGAGCGCTTCGAAAAGGCGGCGGCGCTGCTGAAGACGACGCGCTTTGAAAATCCGGGCGGCAAGCCGTCGCGCTTGCGCCTGTTCGGCGGGCGGCGCTATGCCTACCAGTTGCCCTGGTATCTCTTCATCGGCGCGCCGGGCAGCGGCAAGACGACGGCCCTGATGCATTCCGGCCTGCAGTTCCCGCTGGCCGACGCGCTGGGCACCGATCCGCTGCATGGCATCGGCGGCACGCGCAACTGCGAATGGTGGTTCACCGACCAGGCGGTGCTCATCGACACGGCGGGACGCTATACGACACAGGACAGCAACGCCGGCGCCGATGCCGGCGAGTGGAAGGAGTTCGTCGACCTGATCAAGCGCTTCCGGCCGCGCCAGCCGATCAATGGCGTGCTGGCGACGATCAGCGCGTCCGACCTGCTGGGCGCCGGTGAAGCCGAAGTGCAGAAACAGGCCACCGCCCTGCGCACGCGAATCGGCGAGTTGCAGCGCCATCTCGGCCATTCCTTCCCGGTCTATCTGCTGGTGACCAAGACCGACCTGTTGCCCGGGTTCACGCAGTTTTTTGAAGACCTGACCCGCGAGCAGCGCGAGCAGGTGTGGGGCTTTACGCTCGACTTCAGTCCAGGCGGGCTCCTCGCGGACAGCGCGCAGCAACTGCGTCCGCAGCTCGACGCCCTGGAAGGCCGGCTGTATGCGCAGCTGCTTCCCCGCCTGCAGGCGAGCAGGGATGGCAGTGCACGCGCGCTGACCTATGGATTTCCCAACCAGTGGGTCCAGCTCAAGGAAGCGGTGGCCGACTTTGCCGCGCAGGCATTTTCTGCGTCGCGCTTGGCCGGCCCGATGTGGTTGCGCGGCATTTATTTCACCAGCGGGACGCAGGAGGGCTCACCCATCGACCGGGTGCTCGGCTCGCTTGCGCGTTCATTCGGCATCGAGCGCAAAATGTTGCCACCGCAAAAGCCGAGCGGAAAATCCTTTTTCATCACTCGCCTGCTGCGCGAAGTCGTGTTCGCCGAATCCAATCTCGCCGGAACCGACCGGAACGCTGAAAAGCGCCTGCTGCGCTGGAAGTGGGGCGGCATCGCGGCCGGCGGCCTGGCCATGACGGCCGCCATCGCGGTCTGGACGGCAAGCTATGTGGGCAATGACCGGTATATCGCGGAAGTGGCCGCCGGCACGGATCGCTTCCGCAAGGAGCTCGCGCAAGACCCGCCATCCATCGACGACCTGCCCGCGATTCTCGCCGTGCTGGAACGCACCCAGGCGCTCGCCCATGCCGGCGGCGTCGATCCGCGGGAACCCCAACCGGAAATGCGCGCCGGACTGTTCCAGGGAGAAAAGCTGCAGGCGGGCGCGGAACAGGCCTACGGACGCATGCTCTCGGCCTACCTGGCGCCGCACATCTCGCAAAGAATCGAAGCCCGCCTGCGACAGCAGGACGGCAACCCGGAGCTGCAGTACGAAACCCTCAAGGCCTACCTCACCTTGCACCGGCAGGGAAAGGCGGACCAGATGTCGCTCAAGTCCTGGGTCGCATTCGATCTCGACAGCGACAAGCGCCAGCCGGTCCCGGAAGACGCGCGCGAGAAGGTGATGGCGCATCTCGCGACCCTGCTCCAGCGCGACGCCATCGGGCCCGCGGCCGGCGGCGACCCGAAGCTGGTATCGGCGGTGCGGCAGGCACAGCTGCAGGCACCCTTCGCCCAACGCGTCTACAACCGCATCAAGCGGCAGAGCCCCCCCGCCTCGCTCAGGGAATTCCGCGTGACCGATGCCGGCGGGCCGAACAGCCAGCTCGTGCTGGCGCGGGTATCCGGCCAGCCGATCACCAGCCCTGTCCCCGGCCTGTTCACCTACAACGGCTATTACAAGGCATTCAATCCGCAGCTCGATGCGATGCTGCGCCAGCTCGCCGACGAGGAAGTCTGGGTGCTGGGCGTGAAGGATTCGGAAAACGCGCGGCGCGCGGCCGCCCCCGCTTCGCGCAGGGCGCTGGGCGACGAAGTGCGCCAGCTCTACCTGCAGGACTACGCCAGCCTGTGGGAACGCTTTATCGCCGACCTTGCGCTGGTGAAGACAGCCAACCTGTCGCAGAGCATCGAGCAGGCGCGCATTCTCTCCGCGCCCGATTCGCCGCTGCCGCGCCTGTTGCGCGGCCTGGCTCGCGAGGTGACCCTGGGCGAACGCCCGCGCACGGAAAAGCCGCCGCCCGGCAAGGTGAAGGACATGATCAGCCAGGGCAAGGATCAGTTGGGGGCGCTGATGGGGATGCAGGGGCAGGACAGCGCGATGCAGGAACCCGAAGGCCGCAAGGTAGAGGCCATTGTCGACGAGCGCTTCGAGGCCTTGCGCCGCTTCGTGCGCAGCCCGGGCGGCAACCAGCCGGCGCCGGTCGACGCCTCGCTCACGCTGATCAATGATCTCTATACGCTGCTGACGGCGACCGACGCCGCGCTCAAGGCAGGCAATACCCTGCCGCAGAGCGAGGTGCCCAACCGCGTCAAGGCGGAAGCCGCGCGTATGCCTGAACCCATGCGCAGCATGCTCACCGGGCTGGCGGACGCCAGCCTGCGCCAGGCGATCAGCTCCAGCCGCAGCAATCTCAGCACCAAGCTGGCGGGCATGGTGGGCGAGCCCTGCCACAAGGCCCTGGCAGGACGCTACCCCTTCACCCCCGGCAGCAAGAAGGATGTGGTGCCGGAAGACTTCGTGCGCATCATGGCGCGCGACGGCGTGATGGATGAGTTTTTCCAGAAAAACCTCGCACCCCTCGTCGACACCAGCACGCGGCCCTGGCGTTTCCGCAACCTCGGCGATCCGTCCACCGGCGGCGTGTCCGAGGCCCTGATCCAGTTCGAACGGGCCCAGGAGATACGGCGCGTGTTCTTCCCGCCGGGCAGCAACGGCTTCGGCTTCCGGGTGAACATGCGCCCGGTGGACATGGACAAGGGGATCGACCAATCCATACTCGATATCGACGGCCAGCTCGTGAGCTACGCGCATGACAATGTGCCGGCGATGCTGGTGCAATGGCCGGGGCCGCGCGCCAGTAACCAGATCACGCTCACGGTCACGTTGGCGCGCGGCGGCGACCAGTCGCAATCCTACGAGGGCCCATGGGCGCTGTTCCGCCTTTTCGAGCGCGCGCAGATCGTGCGCAGTGCGCAGCCCGAGCGGTTCCGTGCCACCGTCCATATCGCCGGACGCCGCGTGACCTACGACGTGACGACCAGCAGCGTGCAGAACCCATTCCGCTTGCCCGAACTACAGGCCTTCCAATGCCCAGCGAAACTCTAGCCCCAGGCGAGATCGGGTGGTACGGCAAGCTGCCGGCCGCCGGCGATTTCCTCCGCCACCATCTGCCGGATGCCTTCGTCGACGACTGGGATGCCTGGCTGCGCGCCGGCATGGCGGCCGCGGCGGATGCGCAGGGCGAGGACTGGCAGGACAGCTTTCTTCGCTTTCCGGTCTGGTATTTCCTGCGCGGCAATGACGGCAGCGGCGCGTGGGCCGGACTGCTGCTGCCGGGCGTGGACCGCGTTGGACGCTTGTTCCCCATGACCGTTGCCTTCAACATCCCGCCGGACGACTTTGGCGGCCTGGCATTCGCGCAGATCGAGACGCGCCTTGCCGCGATCGAAGACCACACTCTCGCGGTGCTCGGCGACGACGACCTTGAGCGTTTTGAAGAAGCGCTCGCCGCCTTGCAGCCCTTGCAGCCGGAGCCGCAAGACACGTCCGCCACGTCCGCCACGCCGGCCGCCCTGGTCGAGACACTGGGCAAACAAGCGCTTTACGCAAGCCTCGCAGAGCGTGCGGTCTTCTGGTCATCCGTCCACGCCGCGGAGAAATTCCTGCACGCGCTGCCGGAACCCCTGCAGGCCGACAGCTTCTGCAAGCTCGTTCTGCCCGCTCCCATCCCTATCCTGAGTGAATGACATGGACGACGACAATGACAGGACCGTAGTGCGCAGCAGCCACACGCACCGGCCGCAGGCGCCGCGCGATTTCGGCGCGCAGACGCAGGGCGTCAACGGGCTGCCGGTCGGCACCCGTCTGGGCGAGTTCGAGATCACCGGACTGGTGGGTGAAGGCGGCTTCGGCATCGTGTATCTCGCCTACGATCATTCGCTGGACCGCCAGGTGGCGCTGAAGGAATACATGCCCGCGGGCATGGCCTCGCGCACCCAGGCCTTGCAAGTGACCGTGCGCTCCCGCCACTATGTCGACACCTTCACGATGGGCCTGAAAAGCTTCGTGAACGAAGCACGCATGCTGGCGCGCTTCGATTCACCCTCGCTGGTGAAGGTCTATCGCTTCTGGGAAGACAATGGCACTGCGTACATGGTCATGCCCTACTACGACGGCGTCACGCTCAAGCAGGCGCTGACGGACCGGCTGGTGGTGCCGGACGAAGAATGGCTGCGCCGGCTGCTGACCAATCTGCTCGATGCGATCGACACGATCCACCAGGTGCAGTGCTACCACCGTGACATCGCCCCCGACAATATCCTCATCCTGAAAGACGGCAGGCCGCTGCTGCTGGACTTCGGCGCCGCGCGCCGCGTCATCGGCGACCTCACGCAGGGCCTGACCGTGATTCTCAAGCCCGGCTTCGCGCCCATCGAGCAGTATGCGGACATCCCCGGCCTGAAGCAGGGTCCGTGGACGGACATCTACGCGCTGGCCGCGGTCGTCTACTTTGCCATCACCGGCAAGACGCCGCCGCCATCGGTGGCGCGCATCGTCAACGACGAGATGCTCCCGGCACGCGAGGCGGGGCGAGGACGGTACAGCGAGCATTTCCTTGGCGTGATCGACCGCGCGCTTGCCGTCAAGCCCGAGAACCGCATCGGCTCGGTGGCCGAACTGCGCGATGCGCTCGGCCTGCAGGCCGGCATTTCACGCACCATGCCGGGCCTCGGCGCGCGCGCGCCCGCCGGCGGAGCCAGCCCTTCCCCATGGCCGGGCACGCAATCTCCCCGCCGCACCGGCACCGGGAAGACGGCGCAGGACGACGACTGGCACAAGACCATGGTCTCCGACCAGCGTCAGATGCCGCCCAGGAAGCGCAGCAAGGTCGGCGCGATCCTCGGCACTCTGGTTGTCCTCGCGGGCGTGGGCGGAGGCGTGGCCGGATACCGCTGGATGACCGGTGCCGGCAATCAGGAAACGCCTACCGCAGAACGGCCGGCGGCCGCAACCGACGAAGTGCAAAGCTCAGGCTCCACCGAGGGCGCCGGGACCTCCGCCTCCGGACCGGGCCCGGGCACCCCCCCGCCCCCGGCGGCTGATGCATCGCCTCCCCCTCCAGCCGCCCCGCCCGCCACGCCGCCCGCAGCCATCACGCCTGCACCGGCACCGCCGCCCCCGGTCGCGCTCAACACGGAAAAGCCCGCGCCCGAACCCCGTCAGGCCAAGCCGCTGCCGCCCGCACCTGCTGCGCCGACGACCGCACCCGCAGCGCCGGCAGCGCCGGGCCTGTCAGCAGAAGACGAACTCTGGCGCGCGGCAACGGAAAAGGATACGCGTTCCGCCTATGAGGCCTACCTGAAGAAGTACCCGCGCGGCAAACATGCGCAGGCCGCGCGCGTGATGATCGACAGCACCGCGCCGAAACTGACGCAGGCGGAACCCGCGCCCGCTGCGCCAACGCCGCCGGTGAAAGAAGACAAGCCCGCGCCGCCGGCGTCAAAATCGCCCGACACGGCTACCGCCATGAACAATGCGACGGCACCGTCCGCGCCAAAGCCGGAAGCAAAGCCTCCCGCTCCGGAGCCGGAACGCCGCCCCGCGCAAACGTCCGTCAATCCGGCAGGTACACCCTCCGTCGCCCCGCCTGCGCCCCCGCCTGCCCCTGCTCCCGCCGCGCCACCGCCGCCCGTCACACTCAGGACCCCCGGCCCCGACCCGTCCACCGAGGCGAAAAAGGAAGCGCCAAAACCCGAAACGCCTCCGCCGCCGCCGGCAGGCACGCAGAAGACGATCAAGCTCGCGGGCCAGACCATGACCGGCAATTTCACTGCCGATCCTGCCACCGGCATCGTGTCCGGCAGCGGCCATATTGTCTGGGACAACGGCGACCGTTACGAAGGCCGCCTCGTCAAGGGCAGCAAGGAAGGCCGGGGCCAGTTCACCTGGGCCAACGGCCAGCGCTATACCGGGGACTGGGCCGGCGACGTACCGAACGGCAAAGGCGTGCTCCGCTTCGCCAACGGCAACCGCTATGAAGGCGAGGTCAGGAACGGCGAGCCCCACGGCCAAGGCACCATCCGTTTTCCGAGCGGCGACGTCTATACGGGCGGCTGGATGAAAGGCAAGCACCACGGCCAGGGCAAGTACACCTGGGCCAACGGAACGTACTGGGAAGGCGAGTTCAGGGATGGCGCGAAGACCGAGAACGGCAAGACGGTGTTTGCCGATGGCCGCGTGCAGATGGGAACCACCGCCTCGGCCGAAGCAGGCGGTGCGCAGCAGAACACCTCGGGCAGCACGACTGAGAGATAGGAGATTCGTACGTAAGTTGTATGGCGCGGCGGAGGGTATCGGCTATATCGTTATTCAACCGCTCATGAACAGCAACCAGAACAAGGAGAGATGCCATGGCTGTGGATATGTTTTTGAAACTTGACGACGTCAAGGGTGAATCGCGGGATTCCAAGCACAAGGATGCGATCGAGGTACTCGCCTGGAGCTGGGGCATGAGCCAGACCGGCACCACGCACACAGGAACCGGCGGCGGCGCGGGCAAAGTGAGTGTTCAGGACCTGTCCATCACCAAGTACATCGACAAGGCAACGCCGAGCCTCACGATGTACTGCTGTAACGGGAAGCACTTTAAGGAAGGCGTCCTCATCGTGCGCAAGGCGGGCGAGAAGCCGGTCGAGTATCTGAAGATCACGATGAAGGAAATCATCGTCTCCTCCGTCTCCACCGGCGGCAGCGGCGGCGAAGACAAGCTGACGGAAAACATTTCCCTGAACTTCGCCGAGTTCAAGGCCGAGTATGTGCCGCAGAAGGCGGATGGGTCTTCGGATTCGACGATTACTGCGGCTTGGCATATTGCGGAGAACAAGCAGGGGTAACAAGCTGTTCGCTACAGTCAGCAGAAGGAGACGGGTCGCGAGGCGACGCGCGGAGAACGGCAAGAAACGATCGCGTCGCTTCTCCTCTCCCTGCCTGGCATCTTTAGGAGAATCGCCATGCCAGTTTTCAGGCCTGCACATCTCCTCTACGAAGGAGGAAGCGAGGAGATCAATAGGTACCGGGGGAGAAAGGTACGATCCATAGGAAAAGTCGCCCTGTATCTGCCGCCGGGCCGTCCCGAGCCAGGCGGCTCTGTGGTGTATTTGAAGTCGATGTACGTTGAACCGGCCTGGACAGGATTTATCGGGGGATGGCATGCGGAAAACGGCTGTATCGCCCTCGCTTACCCCAAGGCACAACCCATCGGCGAGGTGATGACCTTCGAAAAGCTCATGTCGGGACGGAACCTGACCGAATGCCACATATTCAACCTGGTGGACATGTCCACGTTCAGGTTTCACTTCGAGATGGAAGACACCGGCCGTTCCAAGACCTAGGCGAATCTCACGAAGAGGGCCGCTGATTTTCGCTCTTGCTTCAGTGGCCTTCCATTCTCCCGATCCGGCCTATGTGCCACGAGTGCGGCGTCTCGTTTCTCATGAGTCGCTCCACGGTGTGGCAAGGAGAAAGTGATGACTACATTAGACAACACCGGATTCTCCATCCTGATGCCGAAGGACCGGCCGCGTCCAAAAATCACAAACCGGACGCATGCCCGATTACGCCATACCTACAACATGTGGCACGACGATCTTAAGGAACAGCTGGCAGAGGAAGAGGCTGTCGCACAAAAGAAATACAAGGCCAAAGAAAATCAGATTCTTTTCGATGACAATTTGAACATAGAAGATCCTCGAGGAAAGAGCAAATATACGCAGGGAAGAAAAAGCAAGTTCGACTCGGACACTTTCATCCGGCAAGCGGTTGACGAGTCCTATAAGCATCCTGCTATCGCAAAACCGGGTAAGGAAAAATCCCATTCGCACTCCATCACTTTCGACTTCGGATGCGAAGTGGGATTTGA
The DNA here is from genome assembly GCF_035654295.1 of Noviherbaspirillum sp. Classification (GTDB taxonomy): domain Bacteria; phylum Pseudomonadota; class Gammaproteobacteria; order Burkholderiales; family Burkholderiaceae_D; genus Noviherbaspirillum. The sequence goes on from NZ_DASRXF010000016.1 coordinate 16,879, forward strand.
TGCAAGGCATAACCGCCGGACGTCCACGGTAACGGTTGTTGTTCATCCCGGCAAATCCGACGGCCCGCCGGAAGGCAGATTCGAACCCGGAGAAGTCATCACCGTTTACCCCGGCTTTTAGTTTCCAACAGTAGAGGGATTTTCGCCGCGCTATCGTCAATAGACCTGTTTGGCCGGCCCGTTCTCCCGTTCAGAATCTCGCGCGGCATATGGCCTTCTTTTCATTTTCAAGGAGCATAACGTGGCACTAACTTTCGATCCCCGGTGCAAAAAACTGCTGCAGGAGGAATACGCGCGCCTGAAGTATTTCAATGGACCGCTCTGCAGCATAGTGGAAGGCCTTTCGGCCTACGTATCCGGCCTGTGCAAGAAGGACGTCATGGTCACCTGCATCTGCCGCACCCAGGCCCGCAACGACGAAATCTACGCTTGCATGAAGGAGAAAGCGCGTCCCAAGCCGCGCAAGACCGCGCACAGCGTTTATGCCGCCATCGACTTGCGGTCCCGCGGGCTTGAAAAGCACATTCCAGCCATGCTCGATTGGCTTAATCAGTACAACAGCAGTAATGCCAACCCCACGAAGTCCGGCCGGACCGCCTTCTTTCATGAGGTCAACGGGCATGGCCCTCACTTTCATGTCCAGTACCAATTGAAGACGATCAAGCAAAAGCCGCTGACCAAAATGCATGCCAAGCAGGTACGGTAGACGGCCACTCGCAGCTCCGTGAAGGATGGCTCCTCGAGAACTCGTGCGTCGTTGCTTTGCGGGGGAGGAGGTAACGCTAGCCGGCACTCCAGCTAAACGGCACCCATCCTCCCTTCACACCGCCAGACGAGGCCTGCGCCGCGTACTCATAGGTTACCCGCTGGAACGTGAACGCCACGGCTTCCTCGGGCAGCTCGCGCTGGCTGTCGTGGGCCATTTCCACATTGGTCAGGCGCACCCGCTCGAACCTGATGGTGGCAAACAGCTGGGCGGCGCCGCCTGCACGCCGCATCGACAGTTTCGCCGTCGGAATTTCCTTGCCGGCCACGCAGCGCGCCATCAGCGCCGGAGAGGCGGTGTCAATGAGATGCGTGAACCGGAACTCTCGTACGTCCCCCCTGCCCGTTCCCTTGCCAGACAGGTTGTGCTCCGCATGCCAGTTCACACCCCAGTTCCAGCCGGTGACCATGATGGCGCCCTTGTAGTCGGCATCCACCGCTTCACCGGTGATCTGGTCGAACTGGATGAAGCAATCGCCCATCGCTCACTCCCTGTCAGGCGGCCTTCTGCGACGGCAGCTTCGATACCAGGCGCAGGGAGACGGTGAGTCCTTCGAGCTGGTAGTGCGGCCGCAGGAAGAACTTGGAGCTGTAGTAGCCGGGATTGCCTTCCACATCTTCCACCACGACCTCGGCCGAGGCCAGCGGACGGCGTGCCTTGGTTTCGTCGGAGGAAATGGACGGGTCGCCGTCGACGTACTGCATGATCCAGTCGTTCAGCCAGCGCTGCATGTCGTTGCGTTCCTTGAAGGAGCCGACCTTGTCGCGCACCATGCACTTGAGGTAGTGCGCAAAGCGGCAGACCGCGAACAGGTACGGCAGCCGGGCGCCGAGATTGGCGTTGGCGGTGGCATCCGGATCGTCGTATTCGGCCGGCTTGTGCAGGGACTGGGCGCCGATGAAGGCGGCAAAGTCGGAGTTTTTCTTGTGCACCAGGGGCATGAATCCGGTCTTGGCAAGTTCGCTTTCCCGCCGGTCGGAGATCGCGATTTCGGTCGGGCATTTCATGTCCACGCTGCCGTCGTCGGTCGGGAAGCTGTGTACCGGCAGATTGGGTACCGCGCCGCCCGACTCGATGCCGCGTATCTGCGTGCACCAGCCGTAGAGCTTGAAGGCGCGGGTGATGTTGGCGGCCATTGCATAGGCGGAATTGGCCCAGGTGTAGCGGCTGTGGTCGCCGGCGGCGGTGTCTTCCTCGAAGGCGAAGTCTTCCACCGGGTCGGTCTTCTGGCCGTACGGCAGGCGGGCCAGGAAGCGCGGCATGGCCAGGCCGATGTATTGCGAGTCTTCGGAATCGCGCAGGGTCCGCCAGGCTGCGTATTCCGGCGTCTGGAAGATCTTGGTCAGGTCGCGCGGGTTGGACAGTTCCTGCCAGGAGTCCATCTGCATCACCGTCGGCGAGGCGCCGGCGATGAAGGGGCAATGCGCCGCCGAGCCGATCTTGGCCATCTCCGACAACATTTCCACATCCTGCGGTGAATGGTCGAAATGATAGTCGCCCACCAGGCAGCCGAAGGGTTCTCCGCCGAACTGTCCGTACTCCGCTTCATAGATCTGCTTGAAGAGCGGGCTCTGGTCCCAGTTGGTGCCCTTGTAGCGCTTCAGCGTCTTTTGCAACTCGGCTTTGGAAATGTTCATCACGCGGATCTTGAGCATCTCGTCAGTTTCAGTATTGTTGACGAGATAGTGGAGCCCGCGCCATGCGCCTTCCAGCTTCTGCAGGTCGGGATGGTGCAGGATCAGGTTCAGTTGTTCCGACAGCTTGCGATCGAGCGCCGCCACCATCGACTGGATGGTGTCGACGACGTCGTGCTCCAGCAGCTGCGTCTGCTCCAGCGCCTGCTGCGCCAGCGTCTTGACGGCGGTTTCGACGGCAGTCCTGGCTTCGTCGGTCTTGGGCTTGAATTCCTTGTTCAACAGGCGCGCAAAGTCGTCGAATTGAACCGCGCCCTGTAATTGCTCTACTTGCAGCTCTGCCATGTCGGTCTCCTGCGGCGTTTGATGGTGACGGTTAGCTTGCTTCCGGTTTCGGGCTGGCCGCTAGCGACTTGAGCAGCTCCGGGTCGTTCAAGACTTTTTCGATCAGTTCCTCCGCGCCCGTCTTGCCGTCCATGTAGGTGATGAGATTGTTGAGCTGCTGCCTTGCCTCCAGCAGCTTGCGCAGCGGCTCGACCTTGCGCGCCAGCGCACCGGGGGAAAAGTCGTCCATGCTCTCGAAGCTCATTTCCACCTTGATGTCGCCTTCGCCCGTCAGCGCGTTGGGCACCGTGAATTCGGCGCGCGGCTTCATCGCCTTCATCGCGGCGTCGAAATTGTCGACGTCGATCTCGACGAACTTGCGCTCCGCCACCGGGGGCAGCGGGTCCTTGGGCTTGCCGGCGAGATCGGCGAGCACGCCCATCACGAAGGGAAGCTGCACCTTTTTCTGGGCGCCGAAGACTTCGACGTCGTATTCGATCTGGACGCGCGGTGCGCGGTTGCGTGCGATGAATTTCTGACCTTGTGCCATGCTGCCTCCTGTCATGCTTGCGATGAATATTCAGACGCGCCTGCTTACGCCTCTTCCCTGCTGCCGGCCACCATGTCCACGGCGGAAATCGCGTCGGGCGCGATGTCGCGCACGATGTCGTAGAAGCTCATGGTGGAGAGCCGCTGTGCGCGGCGCAGCAGCAGCGGCGCCGGATTGGTCGGTTCATGCTTTTCAAAGTAGGTGCAGATGAGATCGAGCATGCGGGCGGCATCGGCGCTGGAGCGGATTTCGTTCGATAGCTGGACGCCCGCGGCCTGGCGCGCAACCGCAGGGGAAAGCTGTTCTTGCACGGGCTCCGGGACAGGCTCGCCCGCCGATTCGCGCGGGGCCTCGTCGGACACGAACTTCCGGCAGTATTCGGCCAGCGGACGCAGGCGGTCGATCAATGGCTGCAGGTCCGGCGCGCGTTCCACGCCGACCTGTCCGGACAGATAGGCATGGAGCGCGCGCGTGAGCTCGACGGCACGCTGCGCATGGTTCTCGGAAAAGTGTCCTTCGGATTGCGCGGAGGCGACCAGTGCATCGATCTCGGGCAGCGCCAGCGGACGGGTGCTGCTATCCGATGACGGCGGCAGTATGCCGAGCGCGACTTCCAGCTCACGCACCGTGCAGCCTCCCATTCCCCGCGCCGACACGAAGACGCAGTCGCGGATGTCGGCCAGCAGGCCGGCGCGGTCCGACAGCGGCGCCAGCGCATTCATCCTGAGGGTGGGGTCGTTATCCTCGCTCTCGTCCAGCTGCGGGTAGATGTGGTCCCAGAGCGTGCGGCACAGCCGCTCGATGATCTGCAAGCCCTGGACCAGGCCGGCGGGGCCGTGCAGGTGCGTGAGCGCGCGGGTCAGCGCGCAGGCTACGCGCAGGTCGCGCGTGCGGGCCGCCAGCGTCGTCGCCTGGACCAGCACCTGTTTCCAGTCGGGCGGCTCGGCGGGTATGACGGTCTCGCCGAACTGGCGCTCCGCCCTTCCGCGCTGTGCGACGTCGAGGGCAAGGAACGCATGGTCGTATTCCAGATCGGAGCCGGCCGGGTTGTCGCCATCCAGCACGCTGCAGAACTGTTCGATCTCGATCAAGGTCTTCTCCTGTCGCTTGCGCAGATTACTCTAGCGAGAAATGCAAGGCGTGGCACTAGTACTGAAGCTGTATCCCGCGCCTTCGCAACGCGTGTCGCGCAGCAATACGGCTTTCGTACGATTGACCCTCGCCGCGCACTCTCGATACAGTCGGACGATGCGAACTCTCTTGCAGGGGAAGCGAACATGCACGTTGCGGATACGAGGGCGGCGCAGTCCGAATTGATCGGCCAGCTTCGCAAACGCCCGGATGATGTCGATGCGCGTCTACAACTTTTCCGCTACGCGGTTGTCGACGGCAACTGGGATCGCGCGCTGAACCAGCTGGACGTGGCGGAAAGACTGGACGCCGGTTTGTCGCATACCGCGCTGGTCTACCGGCGCAACATTGTGTGCGAAGGCTTGCGGCAGCGTGTGTTCGGCGGCGAAGGAACCCCGCTCTTCCTTGGCACGCCGCCGCCGTGGATCGGCTATCTGGTCGAAGCCTTGCGTGCCGAAGACGACGAAACATCCGCAAAGCTTGTACAGGCTGCGCTGGGCGCTGCGCGTTGTGCAAGCGGAATCATCGATGGCGCACCATTCGCCTGGCTGGCCGATGCCGACAGCCGGCTCGGCCCGGTGCTGGAAGCCTTCATCGACGGCAAATACTATTGGGTGCCGTTCGAACATTGTTCCCGCATCGCGATACCCGCCCCGGAGGATTTGCTCGACCTCGCATGGTGCCCGGCGGAACTGACGCTGACCAACGGCGGAACATGCAACGGCTACATTCCCACGCGCTATCCCTCCTGCGCCGCCGATGCCACCGATACCGCCGACGCACTCAAGCTCGCACGCCTCACCGAGTGGCATCCCTGGTCGGATAGCCTGCAGAAGGGCGCCGGGCAGCGCATGTTCGTCAGTGACGCGGGCGACTACGCGCTGCTCGATTGCCGCGAGATCCGCTTCGATGCCCTGCCTGCGGACCTGCCGCAATGAGCGCAGACCTGTATTCGCGCGACCGTCTGCAGCCGGCGCTCATCGATCGCCTGATCGACGACGCGCCGCAAGACAGGCAGGAAGCGCCGGAGACCAAGGCGATTTCACGCTCCCGCCTGCGCGAAATCGTGTTGCGCGACTTGAGCTGGCTGTTCAATGCCACCGCGCCGCTCGGCGCCGTGGACGAGCGGCGCTATCCGCAGGCGCGCCATTCCGTGCTGAATTACGGCATGCCCTGCCTGTCGGGCAAACTCGCGTCGCGGGTGGAGCTGTTCGATCTTGAACAAACCCTGAGGCAGGCCATCCTCGATTTCGAGCCGCGCATCTTGCCCGCCTCGCTGGCCGTGACCGGCAGGCAGCCGGAAGACGAACTCGGTCATCACAATGTGCTTCAGTTCGAGATCACCGGCGAATTGTGGGCGCAGCCTTACCCCGTCGAATTGTGGCTGAGGACGGATGTCGATTTCGAGACGGGCATGGTCAAGGTGCAGGACGGCAAGCTGAGCGCGTCAGCCTTGCGGGCACCGGGAGCAACCTGACATGCATCCCCGCCTGCTGGAGTACTACAACCGGGAACTGGCGCACCTGCGCGACATGGGTGCGGAATTCGCGCAGGAATTCCCGAAGGTGGCGGCACGGCTGGGAATGGAAGGCCTCGAGGTCGCCGATCCCTATGTGGAAAGACTGATGGAGGGCTTCGCCTTCGTGGCGGCGCGCATCCAGCTCAAGCTCGATGCCGAGTTTCCGCGCTTCTCGCAGCACATGCTGGAGATGGTGTATCCGCATTATCTTGCGCCGCTGCCTGCGTTTGCCATCGTCGCGCTGCAACCGAACTTTGCGGAAAGCGCGCTCGCGTCCGGCGTGAAGGTGCCGCGCGGCAGCACCATGCACAGTGTCATTCCGCGCGGCCAGCAGACGGCGTGCGAGTTCCGTACCGCGCACGATGTCACCCTCTATCCGATCTCGCTCACGCGTGCAGCCTCTTTCACGCATGCTGCCGACCTGCCGCTCAACCAGGCGAGGCTCGGTGCGCCGCCGCGTTCCGGCTTGCGCCTGCGGCTGGGATGCCACGGCGGCCTGCAGTTCAGCCAGATCGCCTGCGATGCCCTTCCCTTTCATATCAATGCCGCCGACGATCTAGCCGTCCCCCTGTACGAGCTGATCTTTGCGCACTGCATTGGCGCCATGGTGGTCCAGGAGGGGAAACTGCTGGCGACCCTCCCGCCCGAAGCGATCATGCAGACGGGATTCGATCCCGGGGAAGCGCTGCTTCCCTTCGGTCACCGTTCGTTCGACGGTTACCGCTTGCTGCAGGAATACTTCGCGTTTCCACAACGCTTTCTTTTCTTCAGCGTCACCGGTCTGGAACGTGCCTTGCGGGCGGCGGGGCCGGGCGAGATCGAGATCGTATTGCTGTTCGACCGGCATGAGCCGCGGCTCGACGGCGCATTGGAAGCGGAGCATTTCCGCCTGTATGCGACGCCGGCCGTCAACCTGCTGGAGCGCCGGGCGGACCGCGTGCCGCTTGGCGACGGCGAATTCGAACACCATCTGGTTATCGACCGCACGCGCCCGCTCGACTATGAGGTCTTTTCCGTGCAGCGCGTGCGCGGCTTCGGCAGCGGCGAGACCGCCGAGGTGGAATTCCTCCCTTTTTACTCCAGCGTGCACGGCCAGGGCCACGGCAGCGCGGGTCAGGCCTACTACACCTTGCGCAGGGAGCCGCGCAAGCCGTCTGCCCGCCATCAGCAGACCGGCGGGCGCAGCGGCTATGCGGGAACCGAGGTCTTCATGTCGCTGGTCGACGCCCGCGAAGCGCCCTACCCGGGCAGCATCAAGCAGCTGGGCGCGGAAGTGCTGGCGACCAATCGCGATCTTCCGCTCCTGCTGCCGGTCGCCGCGCAGAATGCGCTGTCGCTCGATGCATCGGCGCCGGTATCCCGCATCGCCATCCTGCGCGGGCCGACACGCCCCCGTTCGGGCGCGCCGGAAGGCGACCATGCGTGGCGCCTGGTGCATCACCTGTCCTTGAATTACCTCAGCCTCGGCGGCGAGGAAGAAGGCGGCGAGGAAGAAGGTGGCGTACGGCAGGACGGCGTGCGGGCGCTGCGCACGCTGCTCGGCCTGTACACGGATGCGGGCGACCCCGGCATGCGCAAGCAGATTGACGCGCTGCAGGCCATTGCGTCGCGGCCTGTCGTGCGGCGCCTGCCCATTCCCGGGCCGATCGCCTTCGGACGCGGGATCGACATCGACATCCATCTGGACGAGTCGCGCATGGCCGGCAGCGGCGGTTTTCTGCTGGGCGCGGTGCTGGAACGTTTCTTCGCGCAGTACGTATCGATCAATTCTTTCACGCAGACCAGGCTTGTCTCGGCCTCGCGTGCGGAGGTGTATCAGTGGCCGGCGAGAATCGGACGCAAGAGCCTGGCATAGACTGGTACGCGGCCTTGTCCGCGCAGCCGTATGCCTTCGACTTCTACCAGGTATTGCGGCGCATCGACGCCATTCATCGCGGCCTGCCGCGCCTGGGCGATGCGCTGCGTCCCGCCGACGAAGCGGTACGCCTGTGCCAGGAGCCCTCGCTCACCTTTGCGCCGGCCAACGTGAGCGCCTTCGAGCATCGCCCTCATGGCCCGCCACGGCTGGCGTCGCGCTTTCTCGGCCTGTTCGGGCCGCAGGGCGCACTGCCCACGCACCTGACCGAGCTTGCGCGCGCGCGCCTGCGCTCCTACGGCGACCCGACACTGGCGCGCTTTGCCGATCTCTTTCATCACCGCCTGCTGTGCGCGTTCTACAAGGCGTGGCGCCAGGCGCAGCCGGCGGCCTGCCACGACCGCCCGGAGAACGACCGTTTCGCCGCGTATATCGACGCCCTCTTCGGCGGCGAGCTTCACGATGACGCCCTGTCGCACGCCCGGCGCCATTTTGCCGGCGTACTCTCCCGGCGCACGCGCAATGCCGCCGGGCTGGAAGCCGTGTTGTCCGGTTATTTCCGCGTTCCGGTCTGCCTGGAATCCTTCCACGCGCGCTGGATGGATCTTCCGCGGGATCAGCTCTCCACCCTGGGTGGCGCAAGGAACAACTGCATCGGACGCAGCCTCGTGCTGGGCCGGCGCATCCGGGATGCGCAGCATCATTTCCTGCTCCGCATCGGGCCGTTGACGCTGGCCGAGTACACCGCGCTGCTGCCCGGCAGCAGCGCGGCGGCGCGACTGCGCAACTGGGTACGTTTTTATACCGACCGCCAGTTCGGCTGGCGCGCCCAGCTCACGCTGCGGCGCGAAGAGGTGCCGGCCTTGCAGCTTGGCCGGCAGCGGCGGCTGGGCTGGGACGCGTGGTTGGGCCGTCCCGCTCCCGGCGCAGCAGTGAAAGGCCATTTGCTGAATCCGGAACAGCGAACCGCCGCGCAATCCGCTCCAGGCATTTCCGCACCCGCCATCCATCCCGAGATCCGCACCATTCCTGAGGAGGAGCCATGTCTGAAATAACCCGTGTCGCGCTGTTCGGCAAACTCAATCCGACGCTCTACAAGGCACTCGAAGGCGCCACCGTGTTCGCCAAGCTGCGCGGCAATCCCTACGTGGAATTTGTCCACTGGCTGAACCAGGTCCTGCAATTGCCGGACTCCGACCTGCATCGCATCCTGCGCCACTTCGAATGCGATGCCGGCGTGCTCGCCGCCGACGTCACGCGCAGCCTGGACCGGTTGCCGCGCGGCGCAACCGCCATCTCCGACATTTCCCAGCATATCGAGGACAGCATCGAGCGCGCCTGGGTCTACGGCACGCTGATGTTCGGCGCCAACCAGGTACGCAGCGGCCATCTGCTGGTCGGCATGCTCAAGACCCCGTCCTTGCGCAACCTGCTGCTGCAGATCTCGGCGCAGTTCCAGCGCATTCAAATCGACACGCTTTCCTCGCGCCTGCACAGCATGGTCGAGGGTTCCTGCGAACAGGGGCAGGCGGCAAGCGGTGCGTCTGCGGCGCCCGGCGAGGCAAGCGCGGCGATTCCCCCGGCGGCGATGGGAAAGGAAGAAGCGCTCAAGCGTTTCACCCAGGACCTGACCGAGCGTGCGCGCGCCGGTGAAATCGATCCCGTGACGGGCCGCGACGAGGAGATCCGGCAACTGGTGGATATCCTGATGCGGCGGCGGCAGAACAATCCCATCCTCACCGGGGAAGCCGGCGTCGGCAAGACGGCGGTGGTGGAAGGATTCGCGCTGCGCATCGCGCGCGGCGACGTCCCGCCGGCGCTCAGGGATGTGCGACTGCTGTCGCTCGATATCGGCCTGCTGCAGGCCGGCGCATCCATGAAGGGGGAATTCGAGGACCGGCTGCGCCAGGTCATTGACGAGGTGCAGGCATCGCCCTCGCCAATCGTGTTGTTCGTCGATGAAGCGCATACGCTGATCGGCGCAGGCGGAGCAGCCGGCACGGGCGACGCCGCCAATCTGCTCAAGCCGGCGCTGGCGCGCGGCACCCTGCGCACCATCGCCGCCACGACCTGGGCCGAGTACAAGAAGTACATCGAAAAAGATCCCGCGCTGACCCGCCGCTTCCAGGTGGTGCAGGTACATGAACCGGACGAGGAAAAAGCGATACGCATGATGCGCGGCGTGGTCACGCCGCTTGAAAAGCATCATCGCGTGCAAGTGCTCGACGCCGCCGTGCGCGCCTCGGTGCAGTTGTCGCATCGCTATATTCCGGCCCGCCAGCTCCCAGACAAGTCGGTCAGCCTGCTCGATACCGCCTGCGCCCGGGTGGCGGTGAGCCAGCATGCGACGCCGCCGGAAGTCGAGGACCTGGCGCGGCGCATCGAAGCATTGGAAGTCGAAGCCGGCATCATTGCCCGTGAAGAAGCGATCGGCGAAGAGGTGCAAGCGCGCAAGGAAGAAGTCCTGCGGGCGATGGCAGCCGCGCGCGACCGGCACGCCACGCTTGAATACCGCTGGAAAGAGGAAAGGCAGCTGGTCGATCGCATCCTTGCCCTGCGCGGCGAGTTGCGCAAGGAAAACCAGGCGGTGGATGACGAGGCGGGATTCGGCACCGACGCCGGCCGGCAATCGCAGCTGGCGCAGTTGCGCGAGCTGCAGGCGGCGCTGGCGCGGCTGCAGGGCGACAGGCCGCTCATCCTGCCCTCGGTGGATGAACAGGCGGTGGCCAGCGTGGTGGCGGACTGGACCGGCATTCCGGTGGGGCGCATGGTCAGCAACGAGGTGAACGCGGTGCTGCGCCTGGCCGATACGCTCAACGCCCGCGTGCTCGGCCAGCGGCATGGCCTGGACATGATCAGCCGCCGCATCCAGACGGCCCGCGCCAGGCTGGACAACCCGGACAAGCCGGTCGGCGTCTTCCTGCTCGTCGGCCCTTCGGGCGTGGGCAAGACGGAAACGGCGCTGGCGCTGGCCGAGGCCTTGTACGGCGGCGAACAGAACGTGGTGACCATCAACATGAGCGAGTTCCAGGAAGCGCACACCGTCTCCACGCTCAAAGGCGCGCCGCCAGGCTACGTGGGCTATGGGGAAGGCGGCGTGCTGACCGAAGCGGTGCGGCGCCGCCCCTATAGCGTGGTGCTGCTGGACGAGGTGGAGAAGGCCCACCCCGACGTGCACGAACTGTTCTTCCAGGTATTCGACAAGGGCCGCATGGAAGACGGCGAAGGACGGATGATCGATTTCCGCAATACCATCATTCTGCTCACATCCAATGTGGGCAGCGACCTGGTGATGAATCTTTGCAAGGACCCGGAGCTGGTGCCGGACCCGGAGGCACTCGCCACCGCCTTGCGCGATCCCTTGCTGAAGGTGTTTCCGCCGGCGCTGCTGGGTCGCATCGTCACCATTCCCTACTACCCGCTGTCGGATGCCATGCTGGGCGACATCGTGCGCTTGCAGCTCGACCGCATCGTGCGCCGCGTGCAGGAGAACCACGGCATTCCGCTGTCCTATGGCGACGAGGTGGTGCGGCTGGTCGCCAGCCGCTGCACCGAGCTGGAAAGCGGCGGCCGCATGATCGATGCCATCCTGACCAATACGGTCCTGCCCCGGATCAGCCGCGCCTTGCTGGAGGGGATGGCGGCGGGGGAAACGATTGCCGGCATCCGGCTCGGGGTGGAGGACGGGGATTTCACGTACGCCTTCGACAAGTCCCCTAATCCGGCGGTTGCGGCGTAAGGGATCATGGGTGCCTACCGCACACCCGGCCCGCAGGGAAAGTACCTGTCGCCGCCCGGCACGGCATCAAATGGAAGGCCGAGCCAGGTGCCGCCGCCATTGTCGTCTGCGGCGTCGCCAGCGTTGCAGAAGGCAGGAAGCCCTCCCGCGTTCAGCGCGCTCGATCCGGCGGTGATCAATAGCGCCTATTTCACTGCCGACGCGCGCTACTGGTTCGAGAAAGGTGCGACACCGCGGGGAATTTTGCTCATGGAGGCCGGCACCACCATCTACAGGATGGGCAGCTCCAGTTACGCGGCGCCGGATAACTCCGGCAACAAGAGCCTGGAACAGAAGGCGAACGACAGGGAAATGCAATGGATTGAAACGAATTGCAGCAGTCCATGGTGGATGCGGCGGGCGGAGCTGGACCGCATCCTCGCAAAAGGGCAGCAGGACACGGCCTGGGCAGGCAGGGTGATGGCGGCGATTGCGGAAGTGTGGGGCAGCCTGTGCGACTTGCAGATCCGCGCGGCCACGACCTGCGATCTCTACGTCTGGATTGGCGAGCCCAAGTCAATCGACGTGAAGGGAAACGCCGTCCGCGACGATGATCACGCCGCCTACTGGATTCCGGAAAAGGACCTGATGCAGCTCTACATTCCCGGCCTCTACGGCACGCAGCTCTGGCGCCATGTCTTCCAGGACATTTCCGCCACGCCGTGGCTATGGCCCGGCGTGCAGGCCAATCTTGCGACCGGAAAGAAATACAGCCCTGCGTCTGACAAGAAAACCAGCTTGCCCGCGGGGAAGCGATAAGGCCTCTCTATACTTCGGTCGTATGGCCGCTGCGCGGGAAAATTGAGATGCTGTCGTCAGAGGGCGTTTTCCACCCCTGAAAGGAGAGCCGTCATGGCGGCGATCGCGAAGATCTTCCTCGATGGCGCCGATCAATCTTCGTCTTTCGACCTGGTGTCGCTGCACGCGCACGAACAGCTTGGCCGCTGCTATGCGCTGGACGCCGTGCTGCTGGCCGACAAGGCAAGCCTTTCTCCGGCGGAGGTGCTCGGGAAAAGCCTTGGCGTCGCGCTGACCCTGCAGGATGGCGTCAAGCGCTGCTTCAACGGCATCGTGTTCCGGATGAGCCGCGGCCCGCGCCAGGGGCACAGGCATGAATACCGTGTCCACCTCCAGCCGGATTTCGCCCTGCTCGGCCTGCGCAGCGATGCCCGGGTGTTTCAGAACAAGACCGTTCTGGAAGTCTTTGAAACGGTCGTGGCGCAGATTCCTTCGCTCGCCTGGCAGTTCTCCGCAAGCTCACTGCCCCATCTGCCGTGGGAAAACTGCGTCCAGTACCAGGAGACGGACCTGTCCTTCCTCCTGCGCCTGCTGGAACACGAAGGCATTTATTTTTACTTCGAGCACCTGGAAGGCGGGCAGACCAGGATGAAACTGCTGGACACCGTCGCCGGCGGGGCGCAAAAAAGCCTGAGCTTCAATCCCAATGCGGCCGCCAGCAAACGGCCCCACGACTATGCAGAAGCATGGAGCCGCACCAGCAAGCTGGTGCCGGGGGTGGCCGAGCTGTCCGACTTCGACTTCACCAAGCCGATGCAACAGCGTGAAGTGCGCAGCGCGCAACCGGCCGGCCACACGCACGACGCCATGGAGCTGTATTTCTATCCGGGCGAGTTCGATTCGCGGCAGGAAGGCGCCACCTTCGCCGATCTGCGCATGCAGGCGCTGCACGTCGAGCATGCCAGTTTCGAAGGAAGGACCAGCTCGCCTGACATCGCCATCGGCAAGACGATCGGCATCCAGCAGCATCCGGCCGACGACCTGAACGGCGATTATCTGGTCGTCTCGACCTCGTACTCGATCCTCAATCGCGATCCCGATGCCGGGGGCGGCGGCGGCGCTTCCATCGAGTGTCACTTCACCGCGATCCCGGCGAAGATTCCTTATCGGCCGGAACGCATTACGCCCAAGAGCATGATCTTCGGTCCGCAGACGGCCTTCGTGGTCGGGCCGGAAAACAACGAGATCCACACCGACGAGCACGGACGCATCCGCGTGCAGTTTCACTGGGACCGTTACGGCAAGCCGACACAGGACACCTCCTGCTGGATACGCGTCGCCCAGCCCTGGGCCAACCAGGGCTTTGGTTTCTGGGCGCTGCCCAGGGTCGGGTCCGAAGTCGTGGTGCAATTCCTCGACGGCGATCCCGATCGCCCGCTGGCGGTCGGCAGCGTCTACAACGGCGAAAACCGCATTCCCTACCCCCAGCCGGCGAACAAGACGCGCAGCGGGGTGCGCACCTTGTCCACGCCTGAGGGCGGTATCAATGATTTCAACGAACTGCGTTTCGAGGACAAGAAGGGCGAAGAGGAAATCTATCTGCAGGCGCAGAAGGATCTGAACACGCGGGTCAAGGCGGACGCCACCTGTGTGGTCGGCGGCGAAGACAAGCTTTCGGTGGAGAAGGGACAGAATATCCGCGTGAGCAAGGGGCGCGAGCTGACCGTGGCCGAAATCCAGGTCACGTCCATCGGCGGCGACCACAAGCTCGCCGTGGCGGGCAACCAGGCCTGCAAGGTGGACGGCGACCGCACGGCGCAGCTCGGTTCGGACAGCGTACAGGTGCAGGGTGATGCGGTGTTTGGCACCGGCGGCGACCTGGGCATTACCACCGGACAGAACTATGCGCTCAACGCGCAGCTCGGCATTGCGATGAGCGCGCAGACGACGGTGGACTTGAAGTCGGGCATGACTATCGCGATGGACGCTTCCGCCGGCCTCTCCCTGCGCTGCGGCGGTTCTTTCATCAGCCTCACGCCGGCGGGCATCTTCATCCAGGCGCCGATGCTCATGCTCAATTCCGGCGGTTCGGCATTGAATGCGAAGGCGGCCCGCCCCGCAAAAGCGAAACCGGTGCAAAAGCCGGGCGAGGCAGGCGCGATTTCGGTCGCAGACAGTCCGCCCGTGGTGCCCGCAACCCGTCAGCCGCGCGCCGGATCGCTGGCGGATGCGGCACGCACCGGCTCTCCATTTGCCGAGGCGGGCTGACATGGGCCAGTTGCGCGACCTGATCATCGCCCAACCGCGTGCGAACCTGTACGCGGTCGCGGACGCGGCAAGCCTGCCCGGCCTGCTCGAGCCGATGTATGCACCGGGACGGCGGTCCTTCGCCTGCCTGCTGCCGGGAGAAATCAGCGCGGACGTGGCCCACGTCGCTCCCTACCTGATTGCTTTGCACGGAGCGCCGGCGCTGGTGGACTGGCTTGACGCGAGGCTCGCGCTGCCCTGGGGATATGTGGTGCAAGCGGACGCGGGCCTGCTTGCCTTGCAACTGCACCTGCGCCGTTTCACCGAAACGCGCGGGCCGAATGGCGAAGAATGGCTCTTTCGTTTCTGGGACCCGCGGGTCCTGCGCACCATGCCCGACATCCTCACGCCGGCGCAGACCGCCGAATTCATGGCTGGCATTGCGCGCATCTATCTGCCCGGCCCCGGCGCAGGAAGCGCGTTGCACGCGGATTGGGATGCGGGATCGCAGCGGCTGCGCTTTGCCGGAAGGGCCGCAGCGTCCGAACAAGGAGTGGCCCATGCTTATGTTTGACCGGGAACAGCTGCGCAGCTTTGCGCAAGCCGCCTTTGTACGACGCATGCGCGATGTGCTGCATGCGCTGTCCCCCGCCGCTGAGCTGGCCGAAGGCGATCTGGACAAGGAAATCGCCGCGCAGCTGAAGACGGCGCGCGGCTACGGTTTCGAGAGTGAGCGGGATTGCGCCCGGTGGGTCTTGTGCGCATGGTGCATGGGCCGTGACTTCGACAGAAAGATCGCGTCATTGGCCGAACAGCTCAAGCGCGAGGACGTCACCCCCGCCTACAAGGCGCTTGTCCTGGAGCTGATGCTCCGTTCCGTCTTCTCGGCGCTGGCCGGACGCTCGAGGGCGGTGCCATGAGCTGGGGCAGCCCCTTCCGCAACGCCTGGGACGCGGCGTCCTCCGGCGCAAGAGCAGCGGCGCGCGAAGCGGTGATCAGTCCGGAAAAAGCCGCCGGCCTGCTGGCCGATACGCTGGCCCACACGCTGCAGCGGACGCAGTACGCGGCCCGCGACGTGCGGCGTCTGCAGCAGGCCACGCAGGCCGCGGAAACACCCGACGCGGCAGCGGCACAGGCTGCGGCGCTGCGCAGCGCGATGGACGACATCCGGGCCGGCAAGGTCCCGCCGGAACGCGCCGAGAAGCATGTGCAACAGGCGCTTCGCCCGGCCACCGGCAAAGTGGCCGTGCCGGACGGCGAGCGGCATAGTGACGGCCGGCACGCGGCCCAGCGTTTCGTGGAGCTGCGCAAACGCCTGCTCGAGCAATTGGATGAAGCGCAAGAGCGCTGGACTGTCAACAACGTTCCAGCCGACGCAGCCTTTGTGCAAGCCCTGGACCGGGCCTTTGCCCTGGTCGACGAGCTGTTCCTCGAAGGCAAACGGGCGGACGACCCCGCCGCACCGCTGCCTTCCGGCCCCGGCCCCGGCCCCGCGAAGGAGGACGCCTGATGCCCTTCGCAGCGCGCCTGACCGATATGCATGTCTGTCCGATGGCAACGCCGGGTACGCCGCCGGTGCCGCACGTGGGCGGACCTATCATCGCACCCGGCTCGCCCACGGTACTCATCCAGGGACTGCCCGCTGCGCGCCTCACAGACCAGGCCATGTGCGCGGCGCCGCTGCCCGATGTGATTGTTTCGGGCTCGTTCACGGTTCTCATCAACGGCCTGCCCGCCGCGCGCGTGGGCGACCGTACCGCGCATGGCGGCGTCATCCTTGCCGGCGCGCCTACTGTGCAAATCGGGGGATGAGGTGCTGATCCGTGTGATGCGCTTTCGCGGGCGCCCTCCCGATGTCGCCGCCGAGGCCCGGTTCAGCGAGACCGGCGGGACGATAGGCAGAAGCAGCCAGTGCACCCTGCCCCTGCCCGACCCCGACCGCCACATCTCCCGCATCCAGGCCGAAATCAATTTCGAAGGCGATCAGTTCGTTCTGGTCGACCGCGGCAGTGCGAGCTGCATCCAGCGCAATGGCGTGGATGTCGGCCCGGGGCAGACGGTGGCGCTGCAGGACGGCGATGAACTGCATGTCGGCGACTACGTGCTGCGCGTGGAGCTGCCGGCGGTAACGATGACCGTGCCCGATGATTCGTCGCGCCCCTACGATCCGTTTGCCGATCTCGTCGGGAACCCTGCACCGAAGGCGGAGGTTCCGAAGGACCATCCGCTCGCCGGTGGCGCCGCGCCGCTGATTCCTGACGACTTTGACCCGTTCGGCAAGTCCGCCCTCGTGCCGCGGGGGAAGAACGCCGCCGCCATGCCGCAGCCCGCTGCACGTCGCGAGGACAGCCTGGACGCGCTGTTCGGCCTCGGCGAGCCGCCCGGCGCGGCAAGCCGGGGCGCCAAACCACCCGATGACCTGTTCGGCGGGCCGCCTGCACACAACACGGCATCCGCGGAAGACCCTTTCGCCGCCTTGCAGGCACCGCCCTCGCCCGGCTTCGATCCGGTTCCGGACCAGGCTCCGGAGATCCACAACCCGATGCCCCTGCCCACCGCGCAGCCGCTTGCCAACGATGGTTTCCTGTCGTGGAAGACGCCGGAGGGAGCGGCAAGCAGTTCCATTGCCGGCAAGACGATTGCCGCCACTGCGCGCATGAAACCGCCGCCGGCCATCCCCGGTGGCGGCACGCCTGCCGGCCCCACCCTGTCGCGCGACGCCCCGCGGCGCTTTGCGCAGCCCCGCTCGCACAGCCCCGATGTGCAGGCATTGCTCGACGCGCTGCTCGCCGGCGCGGCGCTGCAGGAACTCCCGAAGGATCCGGCAAGAGGCGGGAAAGAGCCGCGCCAGCTGGATGAGGAAGTGATGGAGCGCATGGGCGCCCTGCTCCGCCATTTCGTGCAGGGCGCCATCGACCTGCTCGCGACCAGGGCCACGCTCAAGACCGAGATGCGTTCGCCGATGACCGTCATCGCTCCACAGGGCAACAACCCGCTCAAGTTTTCCCCGGACGCGTCGACCGCGCTTGCACTCCTGATGGCTTCACCCATGCCGCGCGGCTTCATGTCTCCGGACATGGCCGTGCAAGATGCGATGAACGATCTCGTCGCCCACCAGGTCGGCGTGCTTGCCGGCATGCGCGCGGCACTTCAAGGGCTGCTTGCGCGCTTCGAGCCGAAGGCGCTGGAAGCGCGCCTGACGAACAAGAGCATGCTCGACAGCATGCTCCCCAAGAACCGCAAGGCGAAACTCTGGGAGCAGTTCGAAAACACGTTCAACGAAGTATCCAAGGAAGCCGAAGACGATTTCGAGGCCCTGTTCAGCCGCGAGTTCGTCCGCGCCTACGAAGCCCAGATCAAGTCGCTCGAAGACCGCGACACCATTAAAAAGCCGCGAAGGTGAGCGCCATGGAGTGCCGAGTCTCTGCATTTTCCCGCGTCGGCGGACGCGAACACAATGAGGATGCCTGCGGATATGTCGAAAAAGACGGCATCGTCTGCTGCGTGCTGGCGGACGGCGCCGGCGGGCACCAGGGCGGCGAAGTGGCATCGCGCGTCGCGGTGCAATCGGTGCTCGACGACTTCCTGACCGGCCCGGAAGTGAGCGCCGCGGCACTGTCGAGGATCATGGACAACGCCAACCGGGCGGTGCTGCGCCGGCAGGAAGACTTGCCCGAGCTGGCCGACATGCGTTCCACGCTCGTCGTATTGCTCTTCGACCCGGCCCGCAGCAGCGCGGTCTGGGGGCATGTGGGCGACAGCCGTCTCTACCTGTTTCGCGGCGGCGCCTTCCATTTGCGCACGCGCGACCACAGCCTGGTGCAAAGCATGGTCGACAGCGGGATGCTGTCGCAGAGCGAAGCCGCCAGGCATCCCGACGCGAACGTCCTGTTCGCATCGATCGGCCTGCAGGACGCATTCATGCCCACGGTGCTCGACGCTCCGTACGCGCTCTGCGTCGGCGACGCCTTCCTCCTGTGCAGCGATGGCGTGTGGAGTGCGGTGGCAGAAGACGGCTTTCAGCAATGCCTCCATAGCGCCTCCGACTCCGATGCATGGTTGCGATGCATCGAGCAGAAGGTAAGCGCGGGCGTGGCAGCCGGATCCGACAACTATTCGGCTGTCGGGATCTGGTACGGGGATGCGGGAGACTTCATGCACACCATTCCGCTCGCCGGGAAAGCGTAGACTCGCCGAAACCAGGCAACCAGGCTCGAGAACGACCCGAAGCGGTCCTTCAATGGAGGAAATGCTGCATCTTGCCTTGATCTGATAGAGCGGAATGCCGATCAGTGCTAAGAGCAACTTGTACGTACTTCTGATGAGGCGATCGGTTTCACCGGCGTCCGCCTGCATATAATTTCTGATTCGGTCTCCCGGAATTCATCGCACATGCCAGTCAACTCGCCCAACACCGCATCCCTGCCGCCGATGCACGAACGCGTCATGATTCAACCGGCCCCAAGGGGCTTTGAGCGTACCGTAGTGTGTGCAATCTGGCGGACACTGGACGCCGTCCATGGCCCTGCATTCCTTGAAAGTACGATTCCAGCGAATGTATATGCGTGTCTGAACATCCTGCCTTTCGGCGATGTTCGGCTGAATCACCCGCAGGGCATCTCCCTGCCACCCGTGTTCTTGATGGGGCCACTGACAGCTCCGCTGACGACACACGCAGCCGCTCCGCTGCGCTCCTTGAGCCTGGTACTGCAACCTTGGGTGCTTCCTGCCTGGTTTCACGTCCAGGCAACGTCGCTGGTGGACACATTCGACGGCGGCACGCAAGTGAAGCGCTTGAACGAACCGCTGCTCGTGGAAGCGCTGCGCAATGCGGCGGAAACTCCCGAGCGCCTGGTCTTCGGACTGCAAATGCTTGCTGCAGCGAGTTCCGGCATCGACGAAGAAGCAATGACGCTGGCCGACATGCTGACCCACAACAGAAGCGTCTCAGCGGTAGCCGAAATGCTCGGGATTGGGATACGCCAGCTCGAGCGCCGCTGCAGGCGGGCATTCGGGCTCGGCCCGAAACAATGGCTGCAAGTGAAGCGCTTCGAAAGCTCGTTGCGGCATCTGGCGCAAGATGACGCTTCGCTGGTCGAGGTTTCGGCAGAGGCAGGCTATGCCGATCAATCGCACATGACCAGAATTTACCGCCGTACGGCCGGCCACACGCCTGCGCAGACCAAAGACGCCATCGATAGCGACGTGCCGGGTTATTGGGCGTTCATGCCGTCCAAGGCATCTTTGCCGGAATAGCAAGTTCGACAACAGATGTCGTGTTCGTTCAAGAGTAAACCGAGACGCCTGGGTACCCTGTTGACCATGGAGTATGCGTTCATTGTTCAGGGACACAAAATATGGAGAAATTCAAACGGGCCGTCGTAATGGCGGTTGGATCGGGAGGAGACGTGGCTCCCCTCGCTGCCGTCGCAGCGAAGCTGGCCGCCCACGGCATGGAGACGACGCTGATGGCACCGCAGCGATACCGGCACCTCACGGCGGGAACAGCGGTGCAATTTCAATCGATCGGGGCGGACGACGTCTTCGAGGAGGTTTTCGGCAGCGCAGATGTATGGAGTGCGACCAAAGGGCTGGAGGCTTCGTGGCGATATTATGGCGCGGCGATGTGCACCGGATTGCGCGTCTTGCGCCAGGGCTGGCATGCCGCCGATACCATCCTGGTAAGTTCGTCGTTCGCCGTTGCGGCCCGTTTGGCCGAGGAAATCGACGCGTACCGGAATACCACTGTCCATTTGTCGCCATCGATTGTGTTTTCGGCCCACAGGCCGCCAAAGTGGCCTGTGGTTTCCATCCCGCAGCACTGGCCCTTGCGGCTAAAGCGCATGATGATTGCCGCGGCTGAACGAATCGCCACCGATCGTGTGATCGGCTCGCATGTGAACACGTTTCGCTCGGAACTTGGCTTGCCGCCGGTTCGGAATCTGTTTTCGCAATGGATCCACTCTCCACGGCGTGTGATCTATGCGTTTCCCCGCTGGTTCGCGCAGGCGGCACCGGATTGGCCGGCTCAGGGGGCATTCGCCGGATTCCCGAGGTGCATGCAGCATCAGCGCGCTCTCCCCGTGGCACTGGAAGCATTCCTTCGACGCGGGACCGGGCCGGTCATGGTCATTACGGCGGGTACGGCCGTCGCTTCGCGGCCACGTTGGGTGGAGCGGCTTACAGCCTTCGCTGTTACGCAGGGTGCCAGGGTAGTCGTCATCGAGCCGGATGCGCAGGGGGACGAGATCTCGCCCGCCGTGCACAGGACGCCCTTTGCACCATTTGACCTGCTCCTGCCGCGTGTGCAACTGATCGCTCACCATGCCGGCATCGGCACCATGGCAGAAGCCCTGCGCGCGGGATTGCCACAACTGTTGGTGCCAAGCGCGCACGACCAGCCGGACAACGCCTGGCGTCTGCAACACCTCGGGATTGGACATAGTCTGCGCCCTGCCCCCACCCCGAATGACCTTACGCGCGCCTGGAATTGGGCACTAGGTAACAGCGCCCTTCGGCCGGTGTTGGACGAGGTGCAGGACAGGATCACGCAAGACGAAGAAGGGGCCGGCCGCATCGCAGAAATGGTGATCGACACGTTCCGGGTACCCGGCTTGCCAGGCAAGACCTAGTTCATAGGCTGGGATGCAATCCCGGCACTGTTTAACCATCATGACGATAGCTGGGATTTCATCCCAGTCTACCGAGATGTATGATGGCTTTTGGCCGGTTTCGACCAGCGCTGCGCTCAGCCGCTCAATTGATGCGCAAGCCGAACACCGGCTCCGGGCCGGCATGCTGGCCGAACTCAATCCCAGGTTGAGCTATGGCGGCCGCCTGTGGCAGAGAGCAAACGTCGATTAGCGCGACCATGACGCGGGAAAGTTGGTGAAAAGAATCCGACATCGCCCTCGTCTATGCGTCTTTGCAGGAGTACACAAGTCTTGCGCTTCCTGGCAAAAATGGCACTACGTATGCCGAAGCTGGCGATCGCTGCATTGTTGTTGGCGCTGGCGGGTTTGGCCGGCACCATGAGCTATGCCGGGTATCTTGTTGTCGGCGTCGTTGCAAACCATCTCGGTACTGGCCGTGTGATGGCAGGCCTGTTGCTTGGAGTGCTGTTTGCGAGGCTGCCGTGGGCACGCGAAGGGAAATGGCGCAGCATTGGTCTGTTACCGAAGCGGGCTCGGCTGCCAGTACTGCTTGCCTTGCTTGCCTTCTGCTTGCTCAGCTATCTCTACCGTGGCGAACTGCTGCCCACGCTGGTTCTGGGTTTCGCCATGACATTTCTACTCACGTATCGAAGGATGAGACAGCTGGTTATTAGCCGGGCGATATCGTCTCTCTTCAAATTTTCGCCTGACCCAAAACATCCAAAGAGCACCGATGACGCAGTCATTGATGTCGAATTCCGAGAAAAGAAAGACTAAGCGTCTGAATTCCGCCGTAGGTGAAGACGCGATTCGTGGAGCGGGTACTGGTAAGGCCCGCAGCTAGGTGAGACGAAGCACGTTATCGGTGCGTGCCGTTGCCTTGTCATCGAGTTTGAAGACGCCCACCGCAGCCGACAACCTGCCGGCCTGGTCCCGCATCGCACTCGCCGCCGCCGCGGCCTCCTCCACCAGGGAAGCATTTTGCTGGGTTACATGATCCATGTGGGAGATCGCCACATGCACTTGTTCAATGCCGGATTGCTGCTCGCCGCTTGCCATGGCGATTTCGCTGACGATTTCGCTCACCCGCCTCACCTGCTCGACGACCTGGTGCATCTTGGAACCGGCGTGGTCGACCAGCTTGCTCCCCAATTCCACCTTGTCGACGGAACCGGAAATCAGCACATGGATATCCTTGGCAGCGGCGGCAGAGCGTTGCGCGAGGTTGCGCACCTCAGAGGCCACCACCGCGAACCCCTTGCCTTGCTCGCCGGCCCGCGCCGCTTCGACCGCGGCGTTAAGCGCGAGAATATTGGTCTGGAAGGCGATCCCCTCGATGACGCCGATGATGTCGGCCATTTTTTTCGATGAGGTATGAATAGCCGTCATTGTCTCGACCACCTGCGACATCGCGGCTTCGCCCTCGGCGGCCACATCCGACGCGGATGACGCGATCTGGTTGGCGTGCCGCGCATTGTCGGCATTCTGTTTCACCGTGCTCGTCAGTTCTTCCATCGACGACGCGGTCTCCTCAAGCGAGGCGGCCTGCTGCTCGGTGCGGGACGACAAGTCCAGATTGCCCGCAGCGATCTGGTTTGAGGCTGTGGCAATCACATCGCTTCCGGTATGCACTTCACCGACAATGCGGGCCAGGTTGTCCCGCATCTGCTTGATCGCGTACATCAGGCTGTCCTCGTCTCCCGGCCGGACGTCGACGCTCACCGACAGGTCCCCTTGCGCGATCGCATTGGCGATTTCTTTGGCTTTCACCGGCTCGCCGCCAAGCTGGTGGCGGATACTGCCCGCGATGACCGCGGCAACGCCTATACTGAAAAGCATGGCCAGCGCACCCGAAACAATCAGCAAGCGCTGCGAAGCACTCGCCATGTCCTCGATATCGTTGCGCATCGTCGTGATCGATGCTGCCTGATACGCCGTCAGTTTACCGATGCCGGCGACATAGTTATTGAGCGCCGGTTCAAGCGTCGATTGAACGAGGCGGCGGGCATTCTCCTCGCTGCTGCGCTTTTCCTTGAACACTTCATCGCGCGCCGCAATGTAAGCACTCCTCAGCGCCGCAATCTCGGCAAACAAGGGCTTTTCTTCCGCGTTCTGGTTAAAAGTGTCCAGTTGCTTCTGTATCGCGGAAATTCTGGCGCTTGTTTCCTTGATCTTCTTTTGAACCTGCTCCTGGCGCGCGGCGTCGTCCGATTCCGCCACCGCGATCGTGCGAGCGCCGTTGAGATTGGTGCTCGCCGCCCACTCCGCTACCAGCCGCTCTTTCGCCATCACTTCATCGACCATCCGTTCGACGGCATTCTTGGCACCGTGCAGACGCAACGAAGCAAAACCGACGATGAGCACTAACATCAGCAAAGAGAAAGAAAATCCAATTGCCAACCGTGTACCGACCGTTGTTCTGTCAAGCTTCATATTTGCCTTTTGATCCATTGCGTTGACGCCAATAATGCCTTGCTGGCAATTCCCCTACAGCAACAATAGGTATTCAGTTGCCATTTTTCCTTGACGTAAATCAACATGCTGCACGTCGAAAAGTGTGTTGACGCTGAACAATGTTCAGAGTTCCCGTTTCGGTCCGGGAGGAACGACTCGAGCCGGAAGAAGGTCCGATCGCGGCAGTTGTGCCTCGTGTGGCAGAGAGCGAAGTTTGATGAGCGCGGCCATGACGCGGGGGAGTAGGCCTGGTGCTCTTGCGTTCTGCTTGCTGAGCTATCTCTCCTGGCCCAACACATCGAAAGAGCACCGATGGCGGAGTCATTGATGTTGAAGTGCGAGAAAGGAAAGACTAAAAGTCAGAATTCCGCCGTAGGTGAAGACGCGATTCGAGCAAGCGGCCCGAAGCCGTCATTGCCGCTTCCTCAAAGCAGTCATCGGAACTCGCTCGCGCGACAAGTTAAATTGGCTCGGCTTCATTCAACCTTTTCCTCGAATTTGTTTAGCTCTTGGATCACGGATCGATTGTTTTTATAACGCCTTTTAAGCGCAGCCAGCCGTCTATCCGTTCCAGAACAGAAGATATCTAAGCTATCGATGATGAAGGTGCGTCGCTCAATTTGTTCTGGACTGTCTCCCTCGTAGGGTTCGCAGCGAAAGTGGTCACATGTGTTTCGTTCCGCGATGAATTCCTTGACCTCTTTCGGCAGCGGTTTTGGTCCAGCTTCCGCAACGGCGAAAACTGAGAATAAACCAAGAAGTATCAGCGCTCTCATTGCCATATAGTACAGAGCTGACCGATACAAGTGTACGTGTACAGTGACAATTTAAACACTGTGCAGGTTTTCATACGTGCAGCGATAAATTTCGCTTAATGGACTGAGATGTCCTGCGAGCCGATAAATAAAAGTCATTCTCATCGTTGTTTGTATCGAGTACGAGAGGAATGCCTTGAGAGCATTGTATTGGTCCAGTCAAGGCAATCCTGGCCAGGATGACCTGCTATTCAAACTGCCACGCCTTTACGTAGTTGATTTCAAAAGCGTTGGACTCACCTGTCGGGGTGGTGTCATCCGGATCGCCGCTGGCACTGCCGAACCAGAGGTCCAGTATAGGAAATAGCGGATCTGTTATCGAAGCCTGCAGCGAATAGACTTCCTTGCCATCGAAGTAGAAGGTCGCTTTATCGGGCTCCCATTTGAGGCCGTAACGATGAAACCCGGCAGACAGGTCAGGCGTTGCAACCTTTGAATAGCCGGCCCTGTCTCCCCGGTCGATCCACACCACCGGCGCGTACATCATTGGAACGGGAATACCGTCCTCGCCGGGCGCCCCCCACGGAGCGGCTCCGCCCGGGTACGCTTCGAGAATATCGATCTCGGGCCGCCGGCCATCTTGATAGCCAAGCAGCCAGAATGCAGGCCATACGCCTTTGCCTTTGGGGAGCTTGGCTTCCATTTCAAAGTATCCGTATTGCTGCGAAAAGCGGCCGTCGGTATCGAAGGTGCGGTTAAAGAATTTACCGTTCGTCCCACGTTCGGGCCAGATCTTGAGCGTGCCGTCCTTTACGGCGTAATTGGTTACCGCAATATCGGCGTCCGTGCGCTCGGTGTTCCAGATGCTGCGGTCAAGGCCGGCGTCGAAGCTGTCGTGGAAAGTGAGCCTGTAGCCGCTGGGATCTTGTCCCGTAGGGCCGCCTGACGCGAGGAGAGTTGCCGGGTATAAGGAGGAAGTGTGGGAAGCTTGAGGCGAGCTGGAGTTTGCGGTTGAAGCAGATGCAGGAGGGGCTGCTTGTGGCGGACTGTCGGTTGTTCCCGATACTACGCCTGCATGCGTTAGCGTCGATGAAGTGTCGGGAGCCGATGCCGCTCCGCTTTCAACTGAGGTACCGCCGCATGCTACGAGTAATCCGGCAACTGCCGCAGAGATCAGATAGGTGTTTACTCTCGAATTAGGTTCAATCATTAGAACTTCTCCATTGTAAAAAATGGTAGTTCGAGAGACTCAACTCCTCATAGTTCCGGCAATAGTTCTATGTTTTCCTATAACTTTTGCTATTACGATTCGAAAAAATCGATATGGAACTTGCTGGCAGTTGCGATGCAGAGTTCGCAGGCTGGGATGTAATCCCAGCATGTTTGCCCATTTTCGATAGCTGAGATTGCGTCCCAGCCTACCGCGTTTGCAGTCTCCTCTCAGATCATCGCGTGATGCCGAGCTGGACGCGCTTCTTCTCCTTGAACGTGTACAGGGTCAGCGTCCCGTTCCTGACATCGCCCTTCGGGTCGAATGCAATCCGTCCCGTAAGGCCGTCGTATTCGAGCGTCGCGAGCTGCCCCAGGTACTTTGCGGGATCCGTTGAACCCGCCTTGCGCATGGATTCCACCATCACCATGACGGCGTCGTATGCATAGGGCGCGTACAGCTGCACGTCCGAGCCGTAGCGTTTGCGATAGGCCGTCCTGAACGCGTCGACCTTTGTCTTGTGCTTGTCTTCGATCCCGCCGGCCTCGGCACAGGTCACAAGCCCTTCACCGATCGCGTCGCCCGCCAGTTGCAGCATGCTTTCGGTGCACACGCCATCGCCGCCCATGAACTTCGCGCCAATGCCCAGCGATTTCATCTGGCGCAGCATGGGGCCGCCGACGGCGTCCATGCCGCCGTAGAAGATCAGGTCCGGCTTTTTCGACTTGACCGCGGTCAGGATGGCGTTGAAGTCGGTTGCCTTGTCATTGGTGAATTCCCTGGTGACGATTTCACTTCCGCCCTTGGCGCGCACAGCCTTCACGAACTCGTCAGCCACCCCCTGGCCGTAGGCAGTGCGGTCGTCGATCACCGCGATGCGCTTCGCCTTCACGGTGTCGACCGCGTAGCGCCCGAGCACGCTTCCCAGTTGCGCGTCGTTGGCCACGAGCCGGAACGCGGTTTTGTATCCCTGCTGGGTGTAACGAGGATTGGTTGCCGATGGAGAAATCTGTGGAATGCCCGCGTCACTGTAGATCTTGGCAGCGGGGATCGTCGTCCCCGATGTGACATGTCCGATGACGCCGTTTACTTTTGCATCGGCCAGCTTTTGCGCGGCGGCGGTACCGAGCCGGGGGTCGGCGCCATCATCCTCCGACATCAGCTCGAACCGCACATTCCTGCCGCCAATCACAGGTTTTGCCGCATTCAGCTCCTCGATCGCCATGCGTGCACCGTTCTCATTGTCCTTGCCAATGTGTGCAATCGGGCCGGACAGGGGCCCGGCGTGGCCGATGCGCACGACCACCTCTTGCGCCTGTGTTGCGGCGGCGCCCGTCGCCAGGACAATAGCTGCCCCCGCCAGATACCTGCGTGAATTCATTCGCTCCAACTCCTAAAGTGTTGATGTCTGCTGCTTCTCTTATTGCGTGAGCCTCTAACTTGCCCGAGCTGAATGAATTGCCCGGCATGTTTTGTACGCATCGGTACATTAAGGGTGAACAGAGAAAGTGTCAAGCGGTGGTCATGCACCGACGACTTTCTCTATACACTGCGGGCATCGGAAATGGCGCTCAGAACCAACGGGAGCGGGTGCAGACGCCGGCCCCGCGTTAGGGGCCGGGCAAGACAAACAACCGCGCTAGCGGCCGCGCTGCGACATTTTCCCCAGTGCGATGGCAAGTGCGGCACCGCCCAGTGCTTTGACCAGGGTCGGGTTCTGCGCATAGAAGCGGCTCATCTGGTCGATCACGCCGGGATTCTCGCGTTCGGCATGCATGGCGAGTTCCTGGAATTCATCCGGGCTCATCCGTTCCACGTCTTCGGGGCGCACGTTCATCTGCTGTTGCCCCATCGCGCCGCCGAGCAGCCCGCCGAGCATGCCGCCTCCGCCTACGCCACGGTTCAGGAATGAGCCGATGACCGCGGGGCCGAGCGCACCGAGAAGCTGGTTCATCATGCCTGCGCGCTGTTGCGTGTCCGCCTGGCCGAAGAGTTGCCCTACCATATTGGGAAACGGCGGCGTCTGGTTGGAGCGAAATGCCTCGCTCAGTCCGTCGGCGAGTTCGTCATGATGCGACGATTGCGCCACCTGGTCGAAGTGTTGCTCAACATCGTTCGGCGGCTGGGTGGGGTTGGCACCACCGCCGTACTGTTCAAGAATACGTCCAATATCGAAACCTAGTCCCATCATGCTCTCCTTTGTACACGGGCCGCCTGAGCGGCCCAATGTAGGAAGCGGATATGGGAATGAAGTTCCTTGATCGTTTGCGCAGGGAAAGGCGGCGTTCAGGGGAGGTAATCCGGCGCTGGGCCGAATCCCGACTCCTGGGTGGCGAGCGTCGCGGCCTGGCTTCTGAGGCCGTCGAATATCCGCTCAGCCACTTGAACCGGAAAATCGCCGGGCAGTTGCGCCGCGACGTCGTCGATCACTTTCGGAGTGCGATCGATGAAATGCCGGATGGTCTCCTCGAAGTCCGCTCCGAGCGCGTTGACTTTCGCGAGCGCGTTCCAGTGCCGCCGGCGGATTTCGCATATCTTGT
The DNA here is from genome assembly GCF_035654295.1 of Noviherbaspirillum sp. Classification (GTDB taxonomy): domain Bacteria; phylum Pseudomonadota; class Gammaproteobacteria; order Burkholderiales; family Burkholderiaceae_D; genus Noviherbaspirillum. Next base: position 45,033 of record NZ_DASRXF010000016.1, read on the forward strand.
AATGGACATTGCCGGTGCGCACGGCCATTGCCAGTTTTACTTTCGGCCACTGGAACATGTTCGGGGCATCCCCGATGGCAGGCCAGGCCGACAGGATGTCGTAGAGTGGCGTCATGCGAAAGGCATCGCCGCGATCGATGAAGATGCTGAAATTCTTGGCATGTCCGTCGGGGGCGGCAAGCAGCCAGAAGAGCAGCTGTGCGGCAAGGAAGTTGCGGCGGTCTTCGAGGGCGCGCGAACTGCCGCGCAGGCGGTCCAGGATAGCCGCCATTCCGGGGCCGCCCATGCTCTCGTACTTGCTTGTCGCCGGTTGGCCGAGCGCCTGGCAGAAGTCTTCCTGCGGCAGCCGGATGATCCAGTCCTGCTGGACAAGACGATCGAAGCGTTCAACAACGAGTACGGTATGGCGACCGAACCGGCGGATTTCGCTTGGCGCAACGGGCAGGCCATATGCCTCTGCAATCCGTGCGCACAGCCATTCGTTTTCCACCGACGTCGAGAAGTCGGCCTGCGCGGTTCCAACGATGCCGAGGGGAAGCTTCAGTATATGTGTCGTCGGGGTGGCACCGTGAGGCCGGCACCACTTGCCGCCATGCCAAAGCAATGCCGTCTTTTCCTGGGCACCGGCGATCGAGATCCGTAGTTCATCGTCTTGCGGACCGCCGGGTGCGGCAGGCGATATCGTCCCATCCAGCAATCGCTCGACCTGTTCGTCCGTCAAGGGTTCAGCGTCAATGCGCCGCACTTGCGGCGGCTCCGATCCGGCGGGAAGCAGCATGACCGAACCGACGCAGTCGCGCCCGATCTTCTCCAGGACGTCAAAAGCGCCGGTGGAGGCCGCACCGAATTTCTGCGCAAGGCGCCGGCGGATATCGGCGCTGTCGGGCAGCAGGTTGTCGAAGTAACTGGATACGATCGGACCGGTGATGGCGGCCGTGCCGACGGCCAGCGGCATGGACAGCGAGAGAGGACGTTTGCTGGGGCTTGCAAGCCAGGATGCTTCGTAGGCGAAGCTCTCCCCGGCGCGTGGTGCCAGCGTCCATTTGCCGACCAGCTCGCCGTTCATCCAGACGTCAAGGACGCGCTTCGCAGAGGGGCGGCCGGCCACTACCAGCCCTCCCCTTCGTTTGGCGGCGATACGCCTGGATCGTCGCGATCCACGGCATGAAATTCCGCACCCAGTGCCATCATGATGGTCAGGAGGGAGTCGAAACGCACTTTCTCCGGCGCGCTCTCGATCTTCGCAATCCGTTCCTGGGACAAGCCGATCCTGGCCCCGAGCTGTTCCTGCGACCAGCCCCGCGCCCGCCGGAGGGATTTCAGATACGGGCCCAACTGGCCGGACGTGCGAATCGGTGAGGAAGTCATGGCGCGCTCCAATTATTCTTCCAGAGGAATAAAACCAGTTTATTCCGTGAAAAGAATAAGGAGAAGATATTCTTTTTTGGGAATAAATACAAGTTATTCCGATAAAAGCATAATTATTGCTGTGATGCACGAGGCCCCACACGCCGAGCGCCCTTTCCTGCTTAACCGACCGGGAACTCCGTCATGGCTTGCGCCTGCCCCGCAGGCGAGGCAGTGGAAGCACATCGCGCTCGGCGGCATCGGCGAACGCGAAGCATGCGGCAAGCATGCGCAGATCGTGGTCGCTTGCGCCCGCCTCGCGAAAGACCTTGCGCCAGTCCGCCACGACAGCCTTCACCTCGCGCACGATGTCAAACGCCTCCTCCGGGTCGAGGAAGAAGCGGCCGCACTGGCTCAAGGCATTTTCCAGCGTGCCGGCGCAGCCGAATACGCCGACGCCGATCGACTGCGGGGCGTTGGGCGCCTCCAGATGCGGCAGGATGTCGAATGCGGGCGTCAGGCGAACCTGCCCCGGGGAGATCATGAGCACCCCATGATTGCGCAAGTGGTCGTCCACGTTGCCGCGCTCAGACTTCGGCGTCAGAACCGATGCCGCACGCCCAGTTGCACCGCTCTCGCATCCTGTCCGCCGCGCGTGGTGAAACCGCCGCTGTAACCCGCGCCACCCAGTGCGTACTGTGCGTTCGCCTCGTTGTTGGCGATGGCGAAGAACAGGTACACGTCGGTCCGCTTGGACAGGTTATGGTCGTAGCCGAGCGAGATCAAGGTCACGTCGCTGTCGGGGAACAGGTCGTTCCTGGTGTGGGCAACCGCGCCCATCAGGCGCCCTGCCCCGATGGTGTAGTGCATGCCGAGCGAGGCGCTGTCGGCATCCAGCCGTGCGTTCGAGTTGATCGTTGCCACTATGGCGGGCACGAGCGCAGCGCCTGCAGTGCCGAGCGATGCGGCGATCGTCGGCGTCAGTGCGAAGCCGATGCCGGGGTTGTCGTTCTTCATCGTCATGTAACCGGCAAAGAACTTCATCTTGCCCAGGGTGTACGAGCCCCCCACCACACCAGTGCGCAGCGAACGGGCGCCGAACGGGTCGTCCTCCCGGTTGTAGCCGATGCCGACGTTGAATCCGTGCGCCTGGTACCGCACGTTCCCGCCGACGAAGCGGTTCGATACGCCGAGCGAACCGGAACCGCGGTCTTCGGGGCTGTACATCAGCGATGCGCCAAGGCCGTTCGGCAGTTGCAGCCGGTACTGGATCGCATTGCTGGAACGGATGGCGACGCCCGGCGTATAGAGCGCGCTGGTACCGGTCGTGATACCTCCCCAGCCGCCGACCGTACCGGTTTCAAAGGTATCGGCGATGGCGCCGATTTCATAGGCAGGCGTGTACTGGCGTCCAAACAGGATGGCGCCGGCCGGCGTGATCAGGCCCACCATTGCCGTACGGTCGAACAAGGCGCCGTTGGCATTGACGACGGTGGGGTTCTGTCCCAACGCGGTGGCCAGTGCGACGGATGTCGCCGCCGGCAGGGGCGCACCTTGCAGCAGCGCGAAGTCGGGATTCCTGCCGAGATATCCATTGCGCAGCTCGCCGGTATCCAGCTCGAACCGCGACTCCAGCGTAAACGTTGCCTTGAAGCCGCTGCCAAGGTCTTCCATTCCCTTGAAACCGATTCGCGAGCCGTCCGCAAGGCCGCTGGCGAGGTTGTACTGCGTGCCGTTGCCGAAGCGCGATGCCTGGATGCCGGCATCGGCAATGCCGTAAATGGATAAGCTGGTTTGTGCAAGCGCCGGCATGACGCCAAGGATGCCTGCCAAGGCAGTGAGAGTCTTGAACTTCATGTTGCCTCCATAGATTGTTTTTCTTCGCAGGAAGCCGCGCCGTCGCGTACCGCGGCGCTGCCACTTACTGAATATCAGTTCGTCGGCGGGCAAGCTTGGGAGGCGTCAAAGAATGAGAGGACTAAGGGACTGCCGCGACCTTGTGTGGAAAATTCGCGACGGGTTGGGTCTGCATTGCCAATGCATGAGAGGGCTGGGCGGCAACGCCGTTGCCCGCCCTCATGCATGAATAAACGCCTTGCTCAATCGGCACTGATGTTTCTCGCCCGGATGATATCGGGCCAGCGCTTCATTTCCGAATCCAGGTACTTCGCCAATTCTTCTGGAGAAGACCCGACCGGTTCCGCGCCCAGTTGCGCAAACCGCTTGGCGACGTCCGGATGCTTGATGGCGTTGGTGATTTCCGCATTGAGACGGTCCACGATCGCACGCGGGGTCTTGGCGGGAACGAACACCGCATACCAGCCGTTGAGCTCATAACCCTTCAGGCCGGCTTCGCTCAGCGTGGGCACGTCGGGCAGAACGCTCGACCGCTTCGTCGTCGTCACCGCCAGCGCCTTGAGCCGGCCCGAGTCGATGTGCGGCTTGGCCGAGGAGACGGAGTCGAACATGATGTCCACCTGCCGGCCGAGAAGATCGGTCATCGCCGGCGCGCTGCCCTTGTAGGGGACGTGCAGAATATCGACGCCGGCCATCGCGTTGAACAACTCGGCGCGGAGATGAATCGTGGTTCCGTTGCCGGCGGAGGCGTAGGTCATCTTTCCAGGCTGGGCCTTGGCGGCTGCGATCAGCTCGGTCACGTTGTTCGCCTTGATCCCCGGACCGGCCACCAGCACGTTCGGCACGATCGCCACGAGGCTCACAGGCTCGAAGCTCTTCACCGGGTCATACGACAGCTTGGGGTACAACGCGGGATTCACCGCATGGCCGATGGAGACAATCATCATCGTGTGGCCGTCGGGCTCGGATTTTGCGACCATCGACGAGCCGATCGTGCCTCCGGCACCGGGGCGGTTTTCGATGATGACGGGTTGTTTCAGGCTCTGGGAAAGACGCTCGCCTATGGATCGCGCCATGCTGTCCATCGCGCCGCCCGGCGTGAACGGCACTACCCACTTGATCGGACGGTTCGGAAAGTTGTCGTTCGCAACGGCGCCGAATGCGGTGCCAAGCAACATGCTGGCGGATAGCAGTTTTGCAAATGCAAGTTTCATGTCATCTCCTGTTGGCAAATGGACCGCTTCAAGCGATCGCGGATGGGTGCTTGGCGAGCGGGGTCACCTTGATTTTCATGAACGGGAACAAGGGCAGGCCGGAAAGGAGCGCATGCAGTTCGTCATTCGATTCGACATCAAACACGCTGTAGTTCGCATACTCTCCAACCACCCTGTAGAGGTGGACCCATTTGCCGATGCGCTGCAGTTCCTGCGCGTAGGCCTTTTCGTGTGCCTTGATATCGTCAGCGACTTTGGGCGCGATGTCGCGCGGAATGTCTACATCCATGCGGACCAGAAACAACATGGCGATCTCCTTAATGTTTTCTGCTGTAATGGGAAAGCTTGTCTTCGTCGAGCGCGACACCGAGACCCGGCGCCTGCGGCAGGGCGAGCGCGTAATTCACGATGCCGGGACGTTCCACCACGATGTCGTCCTTGAGCAGCAAGGGGCCGAACAGTTCGGTGCCCCATTCGAGCGTTGCGCAGGCGGCAAAGGCATGCGCCGATGCGATGCTGCCGATGCTGCCCTCGAGCAGCGTGCCGCCGTAGCAGCCGATGCCGGCGGCGTCGGCCACCGCCGCGCAACGCAGCACGCCGAGCAGGCCGCCCGATTTGCCGATCTTGAGTGCGACGATGTCGGCAGCCTCATGACACGCGTAATCGAACATGTCGTGCGCGGAATGGACAGCTTCGTCAGCCATCATCGGCACGTCGAAGCGCTGTGCAAGACGCGCCAGCCCGCGGCGGTTTTCACGCGCGATGGGCTGCTCGACCAGCATCACGCCGGCAGCCTCCAGTTCAGGAATGAAGCGGCAGGCGATGGCCTCGCTCCAGGCCTGGTTGAGGTCCACCGTAAGCTCCGCTCGTTCGCCCAGCGCGGCCTTGATGGCAGCGACGTGCTTCACATCGTCCCGGGGATCGCGCTTGCCGATCTTCAGCTTGAACACCTTGTGCCGGCGCAGCTCAAGCAATTCCTCGGCTTCGGCGATGTCGCGCCGGCTGTCGCCGCTGGCCAGCGTCCACAGCACGGGAAGCGACTCGCGCACCGCGCCGCCGAGAAGCTGGTGCACCGGGACGCCGAGCCGCTTTCCCTGCGCGTCGAGCAGTGCGGTTTCGAGGGCGGACTTGGCAAGGGCATTGCCCTGCACGGATCGCGCCACGCGCGCCATGACGGCGTTGACGCTGCGCGCGTCCTCGCCGACGACCAGCGGGGTCACGTAGCGGTCGAGCGTGAGCTTGATCGACTCGGGGCTTTGGTCGCCATAGGCGAGTCCGCCGATGGTCGTCGCTTCGCCGATGCCTTCGATGCCGTCGGCGCATCTCAGTCGGAGGATGACGAGCGTCTGGGTGCGCATGGTGGTCATTGCCAGCCGATGCTCGCGTATGGTCGGAAGGTCGACGATCACGGCTTCGAGCGATGTGACGGGAACAGGTTTGATGTTAGAGTCCATGTGTTCAGAGAGTGCTGGCTGGATAAGGCTGTCAAGAGGATGGTAGGTGCAGCCTCTTCATGCGTCCAATATCATTTCCATCCTGCGCCATACTCAGGAGGTATCGATGGAACTGCGGCAATTGCGTTATTTCGAAGTGCTCGGGCGCACGCTCAACTTCACCCGCGCGGCCGAGCAGTTGCATATCGCCCAGCCCCCGCTGTCGCGCCAGATCCGGCAGCTGGAGGAAGAGCTCGGTGCGGAACTGATCGACCGTAATGCGCGGCCGCTGGCGCTGACAAAGGCCGGGGTGTTCTTCCTGGAGCAGTGCACGCAGATGCTGGGCCGGCTCGACGAGGTACGCGCGGCGACGCGCCGCATCAGTGCAGGCCAGCGGCGGTGGTTCGGGATCGGCTTCGTGCCGTCGGCGCTCTACGGCTTCCTTCCGGGCCTGATCCGGAGCTTCAGGGAAAACAGCGAGGGCGTCGAAGTCGTCCTCTCGGAGATGACATCCATCCAGCAGGCGGAAGCCTTGAAGGCCGGCCGCATCGACGCCGGCTTCGGCCGCCTGCCGCTGGACGATCCTCAGCTTGTATGCGAAGTGCTCGCGCAGGAACCGCTGGCGGTCGCGCTGCCGTGCCGGCATCCGCTGACCAAGGAGCCGCACATCTCCCTGGCGATGCTCGCCTCCGAGCCGTTCATCCTCTACCCTGCCCGCCCGCGGCCGAGCTATGCGGACCAGGTGCTGCAGCAGTTCCGCGTGCGCGGCCTGAATTTGAAAAATGTGATCGACGCCAACGAAATGCAGACCGCGATCGGCCTTGTTGCCGCAGGACTGGGCGTGACCCTGGTGCCGGGATCGGTGCAGCGCTTGCGGCGTGACGACATCGTGTATCACGCGCTGCATGAAAAGGACGTGGCCTCACCGGTCATCATGAACACGCGCGCGGGCGATGCGAATCCGGATTTGCAACGGTTTATCGAGGCCGCGCGGGTACATGCTGCGCCCGATTCCGCCTCTCCGGTTCCCTCCCCTTTGCAGGGGGAGGGTTAGGGTGGAGGTAGTGCGGTTGAGCCGTCGCAGAGGTGTAATCAGCGTCACTACCCCATCCCAGCCTTCCCCCTGCAAGGGGGAAGGAGCCGTTCAGCGCTCCGTCGCCGGGAGGACAGGTTTACTGCTAGGCCTTCAGGAAAGCTAGCAACGCATCTGTGAAGCGGACGGGCTGCTGCAGGTTGGCGATGTGCGCCGTATTCAGCTCCACGTACTGGGCGTCGCGGATCGCCTTCACAAGATACAAGGCATCCGACGGCGGCGTAGGCAGATCACCGTTGCCGGCGATGACCAGCGTCGGTGCGGCGATGTTTCTTACTTCCTCGCGCAGGTCAGCATCCCGCACCGCATGGCAGTTGGCGGCGTAGCCTTCAGGATCGGTGGCGACCAGCATGCGGCGCAGCTGCGCCACCAGCTCGCCGTGCGCCTGCGCGAAATCCGGCGTCAGCCACCGCGCGACGACTGCATCGGCGATCGACTCCATGCCCTCGGCGCGAACCTTCTCCACACGCGCGGTCCAGTTGTCGGGCGGGCCGATGAAGGCGGCGGTATTGCTGAGCACGAGGCTGTCTATGCGCTCGGGAAAATCGAGCGCGAGCCGCATGCCTGTGATTCCGCCCATCGACAATCCGCAGAAATGCGCCTTCGCAATGCCGAGGTAATCCAGCAGGTCAACGACATCGGCAGCAAGGCGGGCCATGGTATAGGGGCCGGGCGGCACGCCGGATTGACCGTGGCCCCGGGTGTCATACCGCAGGACACGGAAGTGCTCGCTCAATCCCGCGATCTGCGGCGCCCACATTTCCAGGTTGGTGCCAAGCGAGTTTGACAGGACAAGCACGGGTTTGCCCGGATCGCCGTCAATACGGTAATGGATGCGGGTACTACCCAATTCGGCAACAGGCATTGCTTCCTCGATTAAACACGTTCAATGGCAACGGCGATCCCCTGCCCCACCCCGAGGCACATCGTCCACAGGGCAAACCATCCGCGCGTGCGCTGCAGCTGATAGGTGGCCGTCGTGACAGGCGGCATTCATCGTCCGGAACCACCCTCTGTCCGGGTGTCGATGAGCGGCACGCCGGTCAGCTCCTGCAGTTCCTCAAAGCCGATGTCCGAATAGATTTCCCGGACGTGCAGGCCATCCTTGCCGACTTCCAGCATGGCGAGGTCGGTATAGATACGGCTGACGCAGTTCATGCCGGTCAAGGGATAGCTGCATTGCGCCACGATCTTGCTCTCGCCCTGCTTGGTCAGGTGTTCCATCATCACGAATACCTTCTTTGCACCGATGGCGAGGTCCATCGCTCCGCCGACGGCGGGAATGGCGCCGGGCGCACCGGTATGCCAGTTCGCCAGGTCGCCGCGAGCGGAGACCTGGAACGCGCCGAGCACGCAGTAGTCGAGATGACCGCCGCGCATCATTCCGAACGAGTCGGCATGATGGAAATACGCGCCTCCCGCCAGCAGCGTCACGAACTGTTTGCCGGCATTGATGAGATCGCCGTCCTCCTCACCGGGCGCAGGCGCCGGGCCCATCCCCAGCACGCCGTTCTCGCTGTGCAGGATAATCTCGCGGTCGCCGATGTGATTGGCAACCAGTGTCGGCACGCCGATCCCGAGGTTCACATAGGCCCCCTCGGGAATATCGCGCGCCACGCGCTGCGCCATTTCGTCTCGCGTCAAGCGTTTCATTCTTGCTCCTTGTCCGTCACGCGCACCACGCGCTGCACGAAGATGCCCGGGGTCACGACTGCCTCCGGATCGAGCTCGCCCAGCGGCACCACCTGATCGACCTGGACGATGGTGGTTTTCGCCGCGCTCGCCATGATCGGGCCGAAGTTGCGCGCCGTCTTGCGATACACGAGATTGCCCCAGCGATCGGCGGCAAGCGCCTTGATCAGGGCGAAGTCGGCATGCAGCGGCAATTCGAAGACATAGTGGCGGCCGTTGATCTCCCGGCATTCCTTGCCCTTGGCCAGCAGGGTGCCGTAGCCGGTCGGCGTGTAGAAACCACCGATGCCGGCGCCCGCAGCGCGGATACGCTCCGCCAGGTTGCCCTGCGGGACGAGTTCGAGCTCGATTTCGCCGCGGCGGAACAGCTCGTCGAACACATGCGAGTCGGTCTGGCGCGGGAAGGAACAGACGATCTTGCGCACGCGCTTCGCCTTGAGCAGCGCGGCCAGTCCGGTATCGCCATTACCCGCATTGTTGTTGATGATGGTGAGTTCCCGCGCGCCCTGTTCGATGAGCGCGTCGATGAGCTGCGACGGCATGCCAGCCGTACCGAAACCACCGATCATGACCGTCGCGCCGTCGGGGATATCGGCGACGGCGGCGGAGAGGGATGGAAGGATTTTATCGATCATGGATGTCCAATCCTGCGATTAGGCAGCGCTCGGCGCAACAGCCCGTTCGTAACGTCCCAGGTGCAGGGCGTCCTGCTCGCCGGCGGCGGGCTGCAGCTTGAAATCGAAGCGGATGCGGGTGAAGGCGAAGTCGATGCCGAGCGATTCGTATCCACCCTGTGCCGGTACCTCTTCGAGCGTCACGACGAGGCCGTCGCGGGTGGCGAAGGCAAAGTCGTCGTCGATATAGGTATCGCCGGGAATATTGACCTGCGTGGTGAGGGCGCGCTTGCCGCCGGCCGACACCAGGAAGTGGATATGTGCAGGCCGGTTGCCGTGGCGGCCCAGCAGGTCGAACAGTTCCGAGGTCGGGCTGTCCGGCGGGATCGCATAACCCGGCGGGAGCACGCTGCGGAAGCGGTAACGGCCCTGCGCGTCGGTGACGATACGGCGGCGCAGGTTGTAGGGTTCCTGGCTGGGATCGAAATGCGAGTAGGCGCCCTTCTCGTTCGCGTGCCACACATCGACGACGGCGCCCGGCAACGGATTGCCTTCGATGTCGCGCACCGTGCCTTCCATGACATAGACGCTGCCCGGCATTTTCCCGTTGTCCAGGCGTGCCTCGTACTCGGACTGCGGCGCCCCCGGCACATACAGCGGGCCTTCGATGGCGCGCGGCGTTCCGGCGGCAAGCCCTGCGCGCGCATCCGCTTCATCTTCGAGAATGTCGAGCAGGCGGTCGAAGCCCAGGCCTGCGGTGATCAGGCCGATCTGTCCGCTCGCGCCGAGACGGGACAGCCACTGCATTGCCGCCCAGAACTCCACGGGCTTGACCTCGAATTCCTCGATCGTCTTGAACAGGTCGGCGACAACGCGCTTCGTAATGGTCCGTACCCGTTCGTTGCCGTCCTTGGCCCTTGCCTCGGTGACCCGGCGCAGCAATTCGCTTCGATCGAACTCATTCTTCATCGCAGACTCCTTTCATTCCAGTGATGGAATCATGGTATGTGCCGTCGCGATGAGCGTCCAATATCATTTCGGTCCGCGGCGATATCTTTAAGGTATAACGCCGAGCATCCTTACGCTGCGGCTTGCCATACCTTTCGGCTCACCTGCCAAACGTGTTCCTGCATGTCCAAATGATCGGGCGCAGCCGCTATGCGATCCGGACGACGGTACGTCCTTTGACACGGCCGGCAATAAAGTCGTCGAAGCAAGCAGGCAGGTCGTCGAAGTCAACGACGCGTGTGACGGCGTCGAGATGGCGCGGCTTGAGGTCGGATGCGAGGCGGTCCCAAACCCTCTGCCGCGTCGGGAACCCCATGTAGCCGGAATCCACGCCGAGCAGGCTGACGCCGCGCAGGATGAACGGGAACACGGTCGTGTCCATCTTGGCGCTTGCCGCATTACCGATGCTGGCGACCGTGCCGGCCTGCTTCATCGTGGCGAGGATCCAGTGCAGGATCGGCCCGCCCACGTTGTCGACGGCGCCGGCCCAGAGCCCTGCTTCGAGCGGGCGGACCTTGTCGAAGTCGATGGAGGAAGTCGGCTTGATCTCGGCGGCGCCGAGCATCTTGAGATAGTCCGACTCGCTCTCCTTGCCGGTCAGCGCAACGACGTGATAGCCGAGCCGCGCCAGCATGTCGATGGCAAGACCGCCCACGCCGCCCGTGGCGCCGCTGACGACGACCGGCCCATTGCCCGGGGCAAGGCCGTTGTCTTCCATGCGAACAATGCCGAGCGCCGCCGTAAAGCCGGCGGTGCCAAGCGCCATGGATTCCTTCAGATCGAGTCCGTCAGGCAAGGCGACAACCCACTTCCCCGGCACGCGGGCGTACTCCGCGTAACCGCCGTGGTGCGACACGCCGATATCAAAACTTGTCGCGATCACTTTCTGGCCGGGGGTGAAACGCGGGTCCGTGCTCTCCGTGACTTCCCCGGCCATGTCGATGCCGCCCACGCAGGGGAAGCGGCGGATGATCTTGCCCTTGCCGGTTGCCGCGAGCGCGTCCTTGTAGTTGATGCTGGAGTAGTGGACGCGGATCGTCACTTCACCGGCATCCAGCTGCTCGGGCGAAAGCGTGGTCAGGCGCCCGCCGACCTGCCCGTCGGCCGACTGCTCGATAAGGTAGGCTTTGAATTGAGGCATCGGTATCTCCTGGTTGAACCTGACTAGTTTAACGCAGGTGCGGATGGAGTCTTTTCCTTGCCGGAGCGCGTGGCGGGTTTCGCTGCGCTTTACCCACCCTACAGTGCTTATAGAAAAACGTAGGGTGGGTAGAGCGAAGCGAAACCCACCACCGCCCATAAAGAACCGTAGCGTGGGTAGAGCGAAGCGAAACCCGCCATGCACCCCACCCGTCTCAGACCCGCTCGATGATGAGTGCGATACCCTGCCCCACGCCGATGCACATCGTGCACAGTGCATAGCGTCCGTTGGAGCGCTCGAGCTGGTTCAAAGCCGTGGTCACGAGCCGTGCGCCCGATGCGCCGAGCGGGTGGCCAACTGCGATCGCGCCGCCATTGGGATTCACATGCGGCGCATCGTCGGCGAGTCCGAGGTCGCGGGTCACCGCGAGCGCCTGGGCGGCAAATGCTTCGTTGAGCTCGATGACATCCATCTGCTCGATACGCAACCCGGTCAGCGCCAGCACCTTCCGGCTGGCCGGAGACGGACCGAAGCCCATGATGCGAGGAGCCAGGCCGGCCGTTGCCATGCCGAGGATGCGTGCGCGCGGCGTCAGTCCGTGCCTGACAGCCGCTTCCTCGGAGGCGATGAGCAGCGCGCATGCGCCGTCATTCACGCCCGACGCATTGCCGGCAGTGACGGAGCCATCCGGCCTGACCACGCCCTTGAGTTTTACCAGCGCTTCCAGCGTCGTGTCGCCGCGCGGATGCTCGTCGGTGTCGAACAGCTTCGTCTCCCCCTTCTTCTGCGGGATACTGACGGGAATGATCTCACCGGCGAAAAATCCCGAAGCGTGCGCCGCCGCCCAGCGTTGCTGGCTGCGCAAGGCGAAGGCATCCTGATCCGCGCGTGCAATGCCGAATTCAGCGGCGACGTTCTCGGCTGTTTCCGGCATCGAATCCACGCCGTGCTTCGCTTTCATCTGGCTATTGATGAAGCGCCAGCCGATGGTCGTGTCCTCCATCTTCATGCTGCGCGAGAAGGCGGTATCCGCCTTGCCCATCACGAAGGGCGCGCGGCTCATGCTCTCGACGCCGCCGGCAATGATGAGCTCCTGCTCGCCGCACCGCACGGCGCGCCCGGCGGTCCCGACCGCATCGAGACTCGAGCCGCAGAGACGGTTGATCGTATTTCCCGGCACCTCGGCAGGCAGCCCGGCCAGCAAGGCGGCCATGCGGCCGACGTTGCGGTTGTCCTCGCCTGCCTGGTTTGCGCAGCCGTAGTAGACATCATCGAGCGCCTGCCAGTCGACGCCGGCGTTGCGCTCCATCAGTGCCTTGATCGGCAATGCGGCGAGGTCATCGGCGCGGATCTGCGACAAGGTGCCGCCGTAGCGGCCGAACGGGGTACGTACAGCGTCACAAATGAACGCGGAATTCATGCTGTTTCCTCTGAAAAAATATCACGGATGGAAGCGGTGGCCGCTCCACACCTTCTTCTGGATCAGCGGCGACACGCGATAGCGGTCCTCGCCGTACAAGCGTGCAAGATTGAGCAGCACGCGCATCACATAGGCCACCCCGATGCTGTCCGCCCAGGCCAGCGGCCCGCGGGGATAGTTGACGCCCTTTTGCATGGCGACATCCGCGCCGGCGGCGTCGCACACGCCCTGGTTCACCGCATCGGCGGCCTCGTTGGCCAGCATCGCCACCGTGCGCATCACCGCGAGGCCGGGCACGTCGGCAAGGCGTGACACGGCATAGCCTGCCGATTGCAGGAAGCCGACCGCGGCGAGGAATGCCTGCGGGTCGCACTGTTCCGAGGCCGACACGGCCAGCCGGACGGCCTTGCCGTAGTCCAGCGCGAGGTCGAACAGCACGAGATTGGGCCTGCCCTCCTCGGCTGCGCGCTGGGTGGCGCTGCGCCCATCGGTGAGACAGAGCACGGCGTCGCCGCACTGAATCAGCGCGTCGTCGCCGCTACTTTCCTGCGCGGTCACGTCCACTCCGGCTGCCTGTGCCTGCGATACGACGGCATCGACGAAGGGGGAACGGCCCGATACAGTCACGCGCGCGGGATGCGGCGCGGCATCCTCTGACGCCGGCTGCGGCTTGCTGCCGTCGTCATAGCGATAGAAACCGCGCCCGCTCTTGCGGCCAAGGAAGCCGGCGTTGACCAGTTCCTGCTGCACCAGGGAGGGCGTAAAGCGCGGGTCGTTGAAGTAGGCATTGAAGACCGACTGCGTGACAGCGAAGTTGACGTCATGCCCGATCAGGTCCATCAGCTCGAACGGCCCCATGCGGAAGCCGCCGGCTTCGCGCATGACGGCATCGATGGTGGCGGGATCGGCGGCCTGCTCGTTCAGCAGGCGCAGCGCCTCCGCGTAGTACGGCCGGGCGACGCGGTTGACGATGAAGCCTGGCGTGGACTTCGCGTGCACCGGCGACTTGCCCCAGGCAAGCGCGGTATCGAAGATGCGGTCGGCGGCTTGTGCATCCGTCGCCAGTCCGCTGATCACTTCCACCAGCGCCATCAGCGGCACCGGATTGAAGAAATGCATGCCGACGAAGCGCCCGGGATGCGCCAGTTTCGCCGCCAGAGCGGTGACGGAAATCGACGATGTATTGGTGGCGAGGATGCAGTCCTGGGCGACCACCTTTTCCAGGTCGGCGAACAACTGGCGCTTGATGTCGAGATTCTCGACGATGGCCTCGACCACGAGGCCGGCGCCGGCCAGTTCGGCGATGGCTCCCGCCGCTTGCAGGCGGCCGCCCGCGGCGTCGGCTTCCTCCGGTTTCATGCGCCCCTTTTCAGCCAGCATGCCGAAGGTCTTGCGGATGCCAGCAATGGCCTTCTCCACCGCTTCGGGCCGGGTGTCGTACAGCTTCACCGTGTGGCCGGCGGCGGCGGCGATCTGGGCGATACCCGAACCCATGGCACCGCTGCCGACGACGGCGACGAGGGTCGATGCTGCCAATGCATTACTCATCAGGCTCTCCTCATTATTGTGTAGTCAGGACGACCTTGCCGTTCACCTTGCCGTGCTTGACGAGGGACAGCGCTTCGGCGAACTGGTCCATGGGGAAGGCCCGCATCACCTTCGGCTTGAGCTTGCCGGCGGCGTACAGCGCGAACAGCTCATCCTGCACGCGCCGCACCCAGGCAGGATCGCGCTCGCGGTAATCGCTCCACTGCAGGCCGGACACCGCGATGTTCTTCACCAGCAGGTAGTTGGCCTTGATGGTCGGAATGCGGCCGGCGGCAAAGCCGATCACTACCATGCGGCCGCGCCACGCCATGGCGCGCAGGCTGGCGTCGAAGACATCGCCGCCGAGCGGGTCCAGCACCACGTCGGCGCCGCGGCCGTCCGTCACCGCGTGTACCTGGCGGCGGACTTCCTCCTTCAGGTTGTCCACGCCGAGGTCGATGATGTGGTCGGCACCGCTCTCGCGCGCAAGCTGTGCATGGGCTTCGTGGCGCACGCCGGCGAGCACGGTGGCCCCGAGCGCCTTGGCGATCTGGATGGCGGCCAATCCAACGCCGCCGCCGGCGCCGGTGACCAGCACCGTTTCCCCGGTACGGTACTGGCCGCGTTCCATCAGCGCGAAATGCGCGGTCTGGTAGACCAGCCCCATGGCCGCAGCGTCGGTGAAGGACATCGCATCCGGGATGACGAAGCAGTTCTCGCCGCGCGCCACGAGCTGCTCGGCATAGGCGCCGTACTCGACCTGCGCCACGACGCGGTCGCCGGGCTTGCACGATGTCACACGGCTGCCGGCCGCGGCGACGACACCGGCCGCATCCTTGCCGGGACTGAACGGGCGCGGCGGCAGGATCTGATACTGGCCGCCGATGACGAGCAGGTCGGGATAGTTGACGCCGATGGCGCTCACGTCGATCAGCACCTCATCGTCGCCGATGGCGGGAGTGGGAACGTCTTCGATCTTGAGGGACTCGGGCTCGCCGTGTTCCCTGATGAGGATGGCACGCATGGTTCTTTCCACGTTTCTCAGTCCAGTCCAAACTCTTGGTTGGCCTCGCCCAGCGCCGGATAGCCGCTCACGGGAGCATCGTTTCGGAAGGCGCCGGCCACCGGCACCGGCAGCGCCGCGATGCGGCGGCCATTGCTCTCCAGTTCCTTCGCAAACAGCCCGCGCGCATGGAAGTGCTCATCCTGCATCGCTTCGTGCATGGTCGCGACGACCACGCTGCAGACGTCCTTTCCGGCGAAGCGTTCGCGCCAGTGCGCAGCGGGCTTGGCGCCGATGATGGCAGCGATCGCCGCGCGCACACCGGCAGGGTCCTTGCTGTCATCCTGCAATTCGGGCGGTGCCTCGATCGCTTGCAGGAAGTTGGCCCAGAACTTGTCCTCCAGCGGACCGGCGGCGACGAACTTGCCGTCGCTGGTCCTATAGATCTGGTAGCGCGGCGAGCCGCCGGTCACAAGCTCGCCGCCCGGCGCCGGCCACTTCCCTTCCACCTGCCCGTTGCCGATGGCCCAGTAGAGGAAGGTGAACAGGTTGTCGGCCATCGCGATGTCGAGCTTGCATCCTTTGCCGGTACGGTCGCGCTGGCGCAGCGCCAGCAGGATGTTGACCACCGCGGGATAGGTTCCTCCCGCGATGTCGGCAATCAGCGCCGGCGGCAGGACAGGCGCGCCGTCGCTGCCGGCCGAGAGTCCGAGCATGCCGGCCTCGGCGACATAGTTCAGGTCATGCGCCGCGACATTCGCCTTGGGGCCGGTCTGTCCATAGCCGGTGATGGCGCAATAAATGATCCCTGGGTTGATCTGCGACAGCGCCTCATAGCCCAGCCCGAGGCGGTCCATGACCCCCGGCCGGAACTGCTCGACCACGATGTCGGCGCTTTCGATCAATCCGCGCAACCTGTCCGCCACGCCCGCTTCCTTGAGGTCGACGGCAATGCTGCGCTTGCCGCGGTTCAGCAGCCCGAAGTTCACGCTGTCGTCGCCGAACTTCGGCGTGTAGCTGCGCATTTCGTCGCCGCGCCCGGGGCGTTCGATCTTGATCACTTCCGCACCGGCCTCGGCGAGGATCAGGGTTGCCATCGGCCCGGGCAGGAGCGTGCTGAAGTCGAGCACGCGCACGCCTTCCAGTGGTCGCATCATCTCAGCCGCCCTTTTTCTGCGCGCGCGCCTTGGCCACTCGGGCGCGGCGCGCCGGCGCATAGGGCGACTCGCCATAGGCCTCGAACAAGGCCTGCGTCACATCGAAGTGATGGGCAAGCCCGGTGCGTTCCAGCAAGGCGATCGGCCCCTCCGGATAACCGAGGCCGAGCTTGAGCGTCAGGTCCATGTCGTCGGCAGTGGCCAGGCCCTCGTCGAGCCGGCGCAGCGTTGCGTTGTAGTAGGGACGTACGAGACGGTCGATGATGCGGCCGGCGAAATCGAGGCAGACCGCAACCTTCAGGCCTGCGCCTTCCAGCACCGCCTTGGCGGCATTGATCGCCGATTCAGGCGTATTCGGCTGGCGCACCAGTTCGACGAGGTTGGACGGATCGCTGTCGCCGAGGCGGAAGCGCGCGAAGCCGAGGATATTCGAACCTTCCCTGGCGCGGCTTTCGCCGGTGTGGACGCCGAGGCATTCCGTGCCCAGTTCGATCAGGATGGCGGCCTTGCCCTCCGCATTGCGGATCTCGGGAAGCGCTTCACCGGCCTTCTCGCCGATGAGGATGACGACCTCGCCATCGTTGGATTTTCCCTCCAGCAGCGGATGGCTGGCCGGGAAAGAACGGCTGTTGCCGGTATCGATAATGAAATAAGTCATGTCTCAGCTCCCGAACATCGCGTTGCCTTCATAGGTATAGAACCCGCGCCCCGATTTGCGGCCGAGGTGGCCGGCGGCGATCATGCGCTTGACCAGCGGCGGGCAGGCGGCGCGCGGCTCGTTGGTAATGCCGTACATCGCCTCGCACAGCAGCAGCTGGGTATCGAGGCCGATCAGGTCGAGCAGTTCCAGCGGCCCCATCGGATAGCCCAGGCCCTCCTTGATCGCGCGGTCGATGTCGGCCGGCGAGGCCACGCCAGCCTCGACGAGACGGATCGCATCGTTGTTGTAGGGGATGAGGAAGTAGTTGAGGATGAAGCCGGGGTTGTCCTTGGTCTTCACCGGACGCTGGCCCATGGCCTCGCACGCGGCCCAGGCCTTGGCGAAGGTTTCCTCCGAGGTGTTCAGGCCGGGCGACATTTCCACCAGTTTCATCAGCTGCGCCGGCAGGCAGAAGTGCATGCCGACGAAGCGGTCGTCGCGGCCGGAGCCGGCGGCGATCTCGGTGATGGATAGCGTCGATGTGTTGGACGCGAAGATGGCATGCGGCGGGCAGACCTTGTCGAGCTTCGCGAACAGCTCGTGCTTGACCTTCAGGTCTTCGAACACCGCATCGATGACGAGGTCGCACTCGCCCATGTCATCCAGGTTCGTGGTCATGACCAGGTTGCCGATGGCTGCGCTCATCTTTTCCTCGGTCATCTTGCCGCGCTGGACCGATTTCGCGAAGAAGTCGCGCGTCTGCTTCAGCGCCTTGTCGAGCGCCTCCTGGCGGGTGTCGAACACCACCGTACGGAAACCGGCGCGGGCGGCGACGATGGCAATGCCCGCTCCCATCGTGCCGCAACCGGCGACACCGATCGTCTTGATCTCACTCATTGGATTCCTCTCATTTGGTCAGGAAACTGCGGCCGATCAGCTGGCGGTGCACCTGGTTGGTGCCTTCCCAGATCTGCGTGATCTTGGCGTCGCGCATCAGGCGCTCGACGCGGAAATCCTGGCAATAGCCATAGCCGCCGAAGAGTTGCACCACATCGGTGGTGATGCGCATGGCAATGTCGGTGGCGCGCATCTTCAGCATGGATGCATCGATGCTGAAGTCGGTTCCGCCGCTGTCGACCAGCTTGCCCAGGCGCCACAGCCAGGATTCGCACATGGCGAGATCGGTCGCCATGTCGGCCAGCATGAACTGGATGCCCTGGAACTCGATGATCTTGCGACCCGACTGCTTGCGCTGGTTGATGTATTCGACGCCATCCTCGAAGGCGGCGCGCGCGATGCCGAGCGCATGGGCGGCCACGCTGGGACGCGACTTGTTGAGCGAGGAGAACAGGATGTTCAGGCCGTCTCCCGGGTTGCGCAACAGGTTGGCGCGCGGCACGCGGCAGCCGTCGAAGGAAATGGTGGCGGTGCTGGAAGCGCGGTGTCCCATCTTCTGCTCGGTGCGCACCACCGACAGCCCCGGCGTACCCTTCTCCAGGATCACGACCGAGATGGCCTTCTTGGGATCCTCGATCTCGCTCCATTTGCCGAACAACACATAGACATCGGCCACGTCGCCGTTGGTGATGAAGGTCTTGCCGCCATCGATGACGATGTCATCCCCGTCCGGCGTAAAGCGGGTGCGCATGCCGGTGGCGTCCGATCCTGCATCGGGCTCGGTGATCGCCAGTGCGGCGAGGCCGCCTTCGGCGATGCGCGGCAGCAGGCGCTGCTTCTGTTCGTCCGAGCCGAAGTCGATGAGCGGCTTGATGGCGTGGAAATTGGTCGCCCAGATGATGCCGGTCGAGGCGCAGGCCTTGGCGATCTCGCGCACGCACTCCAGGTAGGCCGTGTAGGACAGTTTCGCCCCGCCGTACTCCTCCGGGATGAACATCGCGTTCAGGCCGAGGTTGTTGATCGCCTTGACGTTTTCCCAGGGGAATTCGCCGGTCTTGTCGTAGTGTTCGGCGCGCACCATCAGCTCGCTGCGCGCCAATGCACGCACGCTGTCCAGCAGCTGCTTTTCGTCGTCCGAAAGTTCGATGCTCGCATCGAGCCGCTCAAAAATATTCACGTCAGTTCTCTTTGAAGGTTAGTGCGCGACGCCTTGCGCGCCGTCGATGTAAATGGTCTCGCCAGACAGGAAAGGCGAATCCGCCAGGAACAATGCCTTGACCAGCTTCGCCACGTCTTCCGAGGTGCCGGGCTCGCGGCCGGGGATGCGCTTTTCCAGGTACTCGCGCAGCGGGCCTGCGGACATGGCTTCCTTGTTCAAGTCGGTCATGATGTAGCCGGGGGCGACGTCGATGACGCGGATGCCCTTGCCGGCCCACTCCACGGCCAGGCAGCGGGTGATCGCGCCCACCGCCGCCTTGGAGGCGCAGTAGGCGAGGTTGCGCTTGACGCCCAGCTTGTCGAAGAAAGACCCGATGTTGATGATCAGGCCGCCGCCCGATGCCACCAGGTGCGGATAAATGTGCTGGCAGCTCATGAAGACCGACGTGGTGTTGGTGACGAAGACGGTCTCGTAGTCTTCGTGCGAGAAGCTGGCGCTGGGGCCTTCGAGGTGGACGCCGGCATTGTTCACCAGGCCGGCGACCGGACCGCCCAGCTTTGCCGCTTCCGCGAACGCGTCGCGCAGGCTGTCGCTGCGGGTGACATCGCAGGTGAAGGCCTTGCAGCGCCCCAGCGCTTCCGCACTCGCGCCCGGCACGGCCGGCAGCTCGCCGCGGCGCGACAGGCAGGCGACGGTATACCCGAGTTCGGCCAGCGCGATCGCGATGGCGGCGCCGATGCCCCGGCTGGCGCCGGTGACGATGATGGTTCCTTTTTCCGACATGGTCAGCAATCCTTGAATTGGGGCTTGCGCTTTTCGAGGAAGGCGGCCATGCCTTCGTTGGCATCCTTCGTCTGGTAGGCGAGCGTGGAAAGGTCGGCCTCGATCCTGAGGCCTTCGGTCAGCGGGGTTTGCAGCGCGCGTTGCACGGCACCGCGCGCCAGGCGCAGCGCCACCATGCCGTGGCCGCTGAATTCGCGGGCGAAGGCCATGCCGGCTTCGACCGCATCGCCCTCCACCAGCCGGTTCACGAGTCCGATGCGCGCCGCCTCGTCGGCGGCAACGGTGCGACCCGTCATGATCATTTCCAGGGCGCGTGCTTCGCCGACCACGCGCGGCAAGCGCTGAGTGCCGCCATAGCCCGGAATCAGGCCGAGCTTGATTTCCGGCAGGCCGACCTTGGCATTTGCGGTGGCAAGGCGGAAGGTGCAGGCCAGCGCCAGTTCCAGCCCGCCGCCGAAGGCATAGCCGTTGATGATGGCGACCGACGGCATGGGCAGCGTGTCGAGCCGCCCGAACACTTGCTGGCCGAATTCGGCGCCGCGCTTCTGCGCTTCGAGGTCGCGGTTGGTGAGCTCGGCGATATCCGCGCCGGCGCAGAACGCCTTTTGCCCGGCACCGGTGATGAGAAGCGCGCGCGCCTTGGACTTTTCCGCTTCGTCAAGACAGCGGCCGATATCGCCGATCAGCGAGAAGCTCAGGGCGTTCAGGGCTTCCTGACGGTCGATGGTGAGGATCGCGAATTCGTCGCGGTAGGATAGTGTGATCGGCATGGTCAGTTCGCCTTCCCGTTGGTTTTATTGTCGTCGCCTACCCAACGCACGGGGGCAGGTTGGATGCGGCCCTGCTTGACCCATTCCACCAGCTCGCGCTTGAGGATCTTTCCGCTGGCGGTCTGCGGAAATTCATCGAGCGGAATGTAGAACTCCGGCATGTCGAACTTCGACAGCCCGGCATCATGCAGGTGCTTCAGGATTTCATTGCCTGCCGGCGGCCTTGCCCCCTCGGTGCAGGTGACGGCCAGGCAGACCCGTTCGCCGAGGCGATCGTCGGCCACCGGGAAGGCGGCCGCCTTGAGCACGGCCGGATGCGTGATGGCGAGGTCTTCAATGGTGGACGGATGGATGTTGTGGCCGCCGCGGATGATGAGGTCTTTCTTGCGCCCCATGATGACGAGGCAGTCGTTTTCGTCGAACATGCCGAGGTCGCCGCTGAGGAACCAGCCGTGCGCGTTGAAGGATTTCTCGGTGGCCGACTGGTTGTTGAAGTAACCGAGCATCAGGCAGCCGCCCCGCCCGCCGATCTCTCCGATCTCGCCGGGCTTGGCCTCGATGTCCGGGTTCTCCGCATTCCACAGCTTGACTTCATAGGCGCCGCAGGCACGGCCGCAGGTGCCGACGATGGTATCGGCGCTGTCGGTGGGCAGCGTGTACTGGTGCGAGCCGTTTTCGGTCATGCCGTAGATGTTCTGCGGCAGGATGCCCCGGTTCAGGAAGCCCTGGGCGATTTCGCGTGGAATGGCGGCGCCCGCCATGTAGAACACTTTTACCTTCCCGAGCTTGTCGAGGCCGCGCCGCTTCGTTTCGGCCAGGATATCCATCGCATGCGTGGGCACGCCCATCACATAGGTCGCGCCGGTCTCGAGTATCCAGTCGATCGGCTTCAAGCCGGAGGGCAGGTCGTTCACCACCAGTTCCATGCCGGCGACAAGCGCCTGCTCGATTGCCACCGTTGCGATGTGGTGGCTGATCGGGCTGAGACTGAACAGAATCGTATCGGCATCGTGCCCCCAGTCCTTCACCATCGCCCTGCCGTTGGCAAGCAGAGTGTTGTCGCTGTGCATGACGGCCTTGGGCAACCCCGTGGTGCCGGAGGTGAAGGCGAGGTAGACCACCTTGTCCGGATTGGTTTCCGGCTCGAATTGCGACCCCGCCCCGTCCGCTCGCGGAAACTCCCCGGCGCCGTCGCGCGAGGGCTCCAGCCAGTAGGAGCGGCGCAGGCTCTTGACGGCGCCGATCTCGTCGGCCACGCCTTCCCGCTTGCCATCGGCGCCATAACCTCTTTGCCCGAAGAAGGCTTCGCAATCGATGCGCTCGATCAGCCGCACGATCTCCGCCACCGTATAGTTCTGGTGCAGCGAGGGATTGCAGATGTAGCCGTTGCGCGAGCAGGCGAGGAAGATGATGACCGACTCCACGCGGCTGGGCAGCCACACCGAGACGCGCGAGCCCTTGCGCAGGCCCGCAGCGGCAAGATCGGCGGCGACCGCGTCCGTCCATTCCAGGAGCTGTTCCCACGTCAGCCGCCGCGTGCTGTCGCGCAGCGCCCACGCGCCGGGACGTGCCTGCGCATGCGAGCGCAGCAGCGTGTACAAGGTTTTGTCCTGCCAGACGCCGGCTGCGTAATACGCGCGCGCCTGCTGCGGATCGTGGAGGGTAAGGACCGTGTTCATGGCGCCGCTCTCGCTCAGTGACCGAACTTGGACGCGTCGGGCGAACGCTTTTCGCTGAACGACTTCGACAGCTCCTTCGACTCCTCGGTGTCGAGGTTCAGGCGCAGCAGCAGGTCATGCGTGACGCGCGACAGTCCGCCCACGCCGCCGTGGCGGGCGCCGAAGGCCGCCTTGATCGAGGCCAGCGCAAAGGCGCCGCGCTCGGCGATCTCCAGCGCCATTTCGCGCGTGGCGGCGGCCAGCTGGTCGTCGGGCACCACCTTGTTGATGAGGCCCATCTCCTCCGCTTCCCTGGCGCTGATCTTCGGATTGCGGAACCAGATTTCCTTGGCCTTCTTCTTGCCGACCAGGTCTTCCAGGTACCAGGTGCCGAAGCCTGCGTCGAAACTGCCCATCATCGGCCCGACCTGGCGGAACACCGCGCTTTCCTTGGCGATGGTGATATCGCACATCACTTGCAGCACGTTGCCGCCGCCGACGGCAAAGCCGTTCACCGAGGCGATCACCGGCTTTTGCAGGCGGTCGATGGCCTCGTACATGTCGAGCACCGGCAGCACGCCGGGGTAGAGGTGGGTGTCGGGCATGCCGGTCTTTTCGCCGCCGATGCAGAAGAAGCGGTCGCCGGCGCCGGTGATGACGATGACCCGCGTGCGGGTCTCGCGGCGGATATCGTTGATGCAGTCACGGATCTCGTGGCACATGGTTTCGTTGAACATGTTGCCGTTGTCGGGACGGTTCAGCGTGATGGTGCCGATGGGGCCGTCTTCGGTGTAGAGGATGGTCTCGAACTGGCGTGTCATGTCTCGTTCTCCTGGTGTGTATGTGTGTGGATGGATGTCTCAGAGCAGTCCTGCGTCGTCCAGCTTCCGGATCGCGTCGTCGTCCCAGCCTAGCCATGTCGCGAAGGCGTGCCGGGTATCTTCGCCCAGGCGGGGCGGGTCCTTGCGGTGGGTGTGGTGATTGCCGTCGAAGCGGATGCCCAGGCCGACCTGGGGTACGGGCACGCCGTTGCGGCGGGGCGCGTAGAACAGGCCGCGTTCGGTCAGGGTCGGGTCGGTCACCACCTGGTCGAGGCTGTTGATCGGCCCGGCGGGGATGCGCGCGCCGGCGAAGAGGTCGAGCCAGTGGACGCGCGGCTTGGTGAGCAGGATGGCCTGGATCTCCTGCACGATTTCCGGACGGAAGGCGCGGCGGCCGGCGTTGTCGGCGAAGCGCTGGTCCTGCGCCATGTCAGGGCGCCCGATCGCTTCGCAGAAACGCTTCCAGATCGCATCGTTGCCGAGCCCGAGCGTGATCGGATGGTCGGCCGTGTAGAAGGTGCGATAGATCGCGATCACGCTGTCGGTGCCGCCGCTGCGGCGCGGCAGTTCGCCCGAACCGAGATAGGGAACGATGCGCGGCGTCATGAATCGCGTCATGCTCTCGACCATCGCGATGTCGATCTCGTGTCCGCGGCCGGTGCGGTTGCGGTCGATGAGGGCGGCCATCGCCGCCATGGCCGCATCGGCGCCGGACAGCAGGTCGGCCGCCGGCGTGCCCACCTTTTGCGGGTCGCGCTCGGGGGACTCGCCGGTCAGGTCCATCACGCCGCTGTAGCCTTCGGCGATCAGGTCGTAGCAAGGCTGGTCGGCCTTGGCGCCTTCCAGCCCGAAGCCGGTGATCGATACATGCACCAGCCGCGGATTGATATGCCGCAGGCGCGCATAGTCGATGCCGAGTTTCTTCTGGCTGCGTCCCACCTGGTTGATGAGGATGACGTCAGCGGCCTTCACCAGTGCATGGAGGGCTTCGAGCCCGGCGGCCTGCGCATAGTCGAGCGTGACGCTGTGCTTGTTACGGTTCACGCTCAGGAACCACAGGGATTCACCGTCGAGGAAGGGTGGCCCCCAGGCGCGCGCGTCGTCGCCGCGGCCGGGGCGCTCGATCTTCAGCACTTCGGCGCCGAGGTCGGCCAGCAGCAGCGATGCATAGGGGCCGGCGATGGAGGTCGTCAGGTCAAGGACGCGGATGCCTTCGAGCAGGTCAAGCGCGGGAGAGTCCGGGGCCGGGGCGAGTTGTTCAGCAGGCAACATGAGTGTGTGTGTACGTCGAATGTGGTCTCCTTCACTTTGCAACGTCCGTGCCACCGCGCTCCGCCTTGAGCGGCGTGGCACGAAAACTGCCTGTTTTCACTGGAAAATCGCGGGCTTAAGTGGTGCAAGGACAGCATTGCGCAACAAATCCGGGGCGATGCAAGCAGCGCCGGCATGCACAAGCTGTCTTCCCGATGGACAGTCGCGGCGGCGAATTCTGTATTTACAGGAGACACACTGAAACTCATGGATGCGACAAGGGAATATAACCCGGCCGCCTTTGGCGTGCTGATACTGGACGCCGATGGCAAGGTGATGTGCGCAACCGGCTTTGCCCGCGACGATGCCATCCGGCAGCGGGTTCTGGAGTGCTATCGAAACGAGGGGCGCCGGCGGGGCATGCTGGCCGTCGCCGGCGCTCCCAGGCTGATCGCAAGCTTCCGTTCGGGGGAGGACTCGACCCTGATCTTCATTCAGCATGCCGCCAGCCAGTCCACGCTATTCGATTTCGTCGCCAATGTCGACTTCGCGCACGCGGTCTTCGACTACTTCCTGAACAATCCCTACGAGTCGGTGGTGGTGGTCGATGGCCAGGCGCGCATCCGGTACATTCCCCCGGTCCATGAACGTTTCTTCGGCATCGCCCACGGCGAGGCGATCGGCAAGAAGGTCACGGAGGTGATCGAGAACACGAAACTGCATGAAGTTGTCCGCACCGGCAAGGCCGAGATCGGCAAGCTGCAGGAAATGGGCGGCGTCACCCGCGTCGTCGCGCGCATCCCCCTGGTCGAGAACGGCAAGACGGTCGGGGCGCTCGGACGCGTGATGTTCAAGGGCCCCGAAACAGTGGTTGCGCTCGGCAACGAAGTGGCGCAGCTTCGTTCGAAGGTGGAGTTTTACCGCAACGAACTCACCGGACTGAAACGGCGTACCTTCGGCCTGGACAAGATGGTCGGCAACAGCGATGCGATTCGCCAGCTCAAGGCCGACATCGCCAAGGTCGCGCCGCTGTCGGTGCCGGTGCTGATCATCGGCGAGAGCGGCACCGGCAAGGAACTGGCCGCGCACGCCATTCACGCATTGAGCCAGCGCAGCGAGAATCCGATGGTGTTTGTCAATGCCGCCGCCCTGCCCGCTTCGCTGGTGGAAAGCGAACTGTTCGGCTATGAAGCCGGCGCCTTCACCGGCGCCGAAAAAAAGGGCCGCAAGGGCAAGTTCGAGCTGGCCGACCACAGCTCGCTGTTCTTCGACGAAATCGGCGATATGCCGTCGGACGTACAGGTCAAGCTGCTGCGCGTCCTGCAGGATGGCATCTTCGAGCGCGTGGGCGGCGACCGGCCGCGCCACTCGGACTTCCGCCTCATCAGCGCGACCAACCGCGATTTCCGGGAGATGATCGCCAACGGCGAGTTCCGGCTCGACCTCTACTACCGCATCAGCGGCGTCACCATCCGCATGCCGAGCCTGCGCGAGCGGCGGGAAGACATTCCTGAGCTGGTGCAAAGCTTCCTGCTTGCGTTTGCCGAGCGGCACCACACCTCGGCCAAGGGCGTGGATTCGCGCGTCTATGCCTACCTGAAGGAGTTGCCGTGGCCGGGCAATGTACGGCAACTGCTGCACGAGGTGGAAAAAGCGGCGATCTTCTGCGATGGCCCGGAAATCACGCTCGATAATTTCCGTCTGATGTCGCCGCCTCCGCTACCGGCGGCGGACGCCGCGCCACGCGCACCGGTCCCGGGCAGGATGCAGGACGCGATCGAGGAACTGGAAAAAACGATGATCCGCGACGCCATGCACAAGCACAAGGGGAACAAGAGCAAGGTCGCGGAGGAGCTGGGAATTTCGCGCGCCTACCTCTACAAGAAACTCTCCGGCGAGGAGCCGGAGAGCCTGGATCGTCAAAAAGACTGGTAGCAGTGAACAGCCCTCGCGCCTTCCATGACTGCCGTCGCATGGGCGGCAGCGTGCGGCGCGATGTTGGTGAAATAGAACTCGGCCAGCCCGATGATTCCGTTGAAGTAGGCGTCCGGATCTCCTCGTTCGCGCAAAGCCGCGGCGGCTGTCGCGGCACGCACGAGCTGCCACCCTCCGCAGGTGATGCCGGCCAGGTGCAGAAAGGGCGTACTTGCGGACAAGACCTCGCCCATCTCCTTCTCGCCCTTGAACAGCACCCAGTCGACCGCTTCCTGCAGCGTGTCGATGCTGCGCATCAGCCGGGCGCCCAGGCCCGCGACGGGCGATTCCTCGGCGCGCCGGGCCGCGGCCCGCATTTCGGCAATCAGGAGACGGAAGGCTTCGCCCTTGTCGCGCAGTGTCTTGCGGTTGATCAGGTCTTGTCCCTGGATGCCGGTGGTGCCTTCGTAGATGCTGGTGATCCTCACATCCCGCAGATACTGCGCCACGCCGGCTTCCTCGACAAAGCCCATGCCGCCGTGGATCTGTATGCCGAGGTTGGCAACCTCGATGCCGAGTTCGGAGCCCCAGCCCTTGACCACGGGCATCAGCAGGTCGAGCAGCTGCCTGCTGTGTTTCGACCTTTCCGGATGGGGATCGCAGCGGGCACGGTCAAACCAGCCTGCCGCCGTATAGGCCAGCATCCTTGCCGCCATCACGCGCGCGCGCATGGCAAGCAGCATGCGCCTGACGTCGGGGTGGCGGATGATGGGAACGTTGGTTTCACCCGTCTGGGCGTCCCGGCCCTGGCGCCGCTCGCCGGCATATTCAAGGGCTTTCTGCCAGGCGCGCTCGGCGAGCGCGATGCCTTGCAGACCGACGTTGAAGCGGGTCTCGTTCACCATCACGAACATGTACTCGAGGCCGCAGTTCGGTTCACCGACCAGGTAGCCGACCGCCCCATCCTTGTCCCCGTAACTCATCACACAGGTCGGGCTGCCGCGGATGCCCATTTTGTGTTCGACGGCAATGCATTGCATGTCGTTGCGCGCGCCGGGCGTACCGTCCTCGCCAACGAGGAACTTGGGGACCACGAACATCGAGATGCCGCGCACGCCGGGCGGTGCATCGGGAAGACGTGCGAGCACGAGATGGACGATGTTGTCGGCCAGCTCGTGATCGCCGTAAGTGATGAATATCTTTTGCCCGAACAGGCGATAGCTGCCGTCCGCATGGGGCACGGCGCGCGTCTTCATCGCGCTCAGGTCCGAGCCGGCGTTCGGCTCGGTGAGGTCCATCGTCGCCGTCCACTCGCCGCTGGCGAGCTTGGGCACGAAGGTCGACTTCAGTTGTTCGTTGGCGGCCAGCAGCAAGGTTTCGGCAGCGCCCTGCGCCATCGGTGGCAGCAGGTTGAACGCCATGTTCGCCGAATAAAACATTTCGGTGACCGGCGCCGCGACCAGCTTCGGCAGCCCCTGTCCGCCGAACTCGGGCGCCATGCCCAGCCCCACCCAGCCGGCGTCGCGGAACTCGGCGTAGGCCTCGATCCATCCGTCCGGCGTGACCACCCTGCCGTTCTCCACGCGGCAGCCCTGCGCGTCGCCCATGGGGTTGAGCGGAGCCAGCACGCCGGCCGAAAAGCGCGCCGCCTCGTCAAGGACCGCTTCCGTCAGTTCGACGCTTGCTTCTTCGCAGTTCGGCAGGCTGCCGATCTGCTCAAGATCCGCCAGGTGACGCAGAATGAACTGCATGTCGCGCAGCGGTGCTGCATACGCATTCATCAGTGCGGCCTCGCGATCACCATGGCGATGCCGATACCGCCGCCGATGCACTGGGTCGCCAGTGCATAGCGCCCTTCGCCGCGCGAGAGGCGCAGCGCAGCCTTGCCCACCAGGCGGCCGCCGGTCGCGCCCAGCGGATGACCGAGCGCGATCGCGCCGCCATCGGCGTTCAGTTTTTCCGGCGCGATGCCGAGCTCGCGGCGGCAGGCTTCGGCCTGGGCGGCAAACGCCTCGTTCATTTCGACGACATCGATGTCCTCGATGCTGAGCCGGGCGCGCGACAATGCCTTGCGGCTGGCGCCGATCGGCCCCAGTCCCATCACATCCGCGGCGCAGCCGTCCACCGCGAAGCTCACCACCTCGGCCAGCACCGGCAGGCCATGGCGCATGGCGAACGCCTCGGAGCAGACAAACAGCGCGGTGGCGCCGTCCGTCATCGGCGAAGTCGAGCCCGCCGTCACCGTGCCGCCCTCCTTGAACGCGGGCGCCAGGCTGGCCAGCTTTTCCATGGATGGCATGCGGATGCAGCCGTCCTTGTCCACCCGTTCGCCCTTGACGTCGATGGCGACGATTTCCTGCGCCAGACGGCCGTCCTCTTGCGCGGCCAGCGCCTTGTTCTGGCTGTCGAATCCGAAACGGTCCTGCTCTTCACGCGTGATGCCGTAGCGCTCCGCCACACGCTCGGCAGTCAGGCCGACTTTCATGTAGGCGTCCGTCTCCTCCTGCGACCAGGCAGCCGGCGGCGCAATATTGAAACCGAACATGGGCACGCGCGACATCGACTCGACGCCGCCGCAGATGAAGGCTTCGCCGGCGTTGGTGGCGATCATGCCGGCGGCCATCTGAATCGACTGCAGCGCCGAACCGCACCAGCGGTTCACCGTCACCCCGGCGACGGAGTCCGGCAGGCCGGCCAGCATGCCGACGATGCGCCCCAGATTCAAACCTTGTTCGCCTTCCGGATAGGCGCAGCCCCAGATTACGTCCTCGACCTCGCTCGCCGGGACCTGCACCTTTTCCATCAGTGCCCGGATCACTTGCGCGCTCAGGTCGTCGGGACGGATTTCCGCCAGCGCCCCCTTGCGGGCCGCGGTAAAGGGCGAGCGTACATATGCAGTGATAACTGCCTTCTTTGATTCCAATTCTTGCTCCAGATTAAGGTTCAACGATAGCTGCGGCGTTTCGACTCGCTGTCGCTGTGCACGCCCAGGTAGAGCTCCCTGACGACGGGATTGCGGGTCAGCTCTTGGCTCGGCCCGTCCAGCATCACCTTGCCGTTTTCCACGATGTAGCCGTGATGGGAGACGGAAAACGCCATCGACGCGTTCTGCTCGACCAGCAGCATCGACACGCCTTGCTCGCGGTTGATGCGCGAGATGATGGAAAAGATTTCTTCGACCAGTTTCGGCGCCAGGCCGAGCGAGGGCTCGTCGAGCAGGATCAGACTGGGCTGCGCGATCAGCGCCCGGCCGATGGCGAGCATCTGCTGCTCGCCGCCGGAAAGGTAGCCGGCCAGGCCGTTGCGCCGCTCGAACAGCCGCGGAAAATAGCCATAGACGAGGTCATAGCCTTCCTTGCCCAGCGACGCGCGGCCGGACAGGGCGAAGCCGGCCGTGGTCAGGTTCTCCTCCACCGTGAGGTCGGTGAAGATGCGCCTGCCCTCCATGACGTGGAACATGCCCTTGCGCACAAGGCGGTCGGGAGCGACGCCGTGCGTCGATTCGCCGCTGAAGCGAATCGCGCCCGCCGTCACCTGTCCGTCTTCCAGAGGAAGCACGTTGGTCACTGCCTTCAGAGTGGTCGACTTGCCGGCGCCGTTGGCGCCGAGCAGCGCAACAACCGAGCCCTTCCGCACCTTCAGCGAGAGGCCGGATAGGGCAGTGACGGATTTGCCGTACACCACCTCGATGTTGTCCACTTCTAGGATGTTGGAAGACACGTCAGCCATGATTTCTTTCCGGGTTTTGCAGGCGGGTTACTTCGACAGGTCGATCCAGCCCGATGCCGGGAGCATGGTCTTCTTGCCTGCGTCGTATTGGTACACGCGGCCCACCGGGATGGAGTTTCCCTGGACCGAGATCGGCGTGCCGATGATGCCGCCCGTATCCCAGTTCTTGATGGAGTTGAGCGCGGTCTTCATGTTCGAACCGGTCAATTCCTTGCCCGATTCCAGCGTCCGCTTGGCGGCCTCGACGAACAGCATCGAGGTGAGGAAGCCTTGCATGTAGGCGACCGACTGGTATTCCGGGCGGATCTTGCGGATCTGCTCCAGCATCGGCGACTTGCCCTCCTTGTCGAAGTAGTAGCGGTAGGGCATGACGCCCATGAAGCCGTCCGCGCCAGGGCCCATGCGCTCGATGTTGACCAGGTCCATCGACCAGAGCGTGCCCATGAACTTTGTCTTCATGCCGAGGTTCTTCGCCTGCGAGATGAATTCGGGGATCGGCGCCAGCACGTAGCCGTGGAAGATGGTGTAGTCGGGGTTGGCGCGGCGCAGCTTGAGCACTTCGGTCGAGACGTCGACGGAGCCGATCGGTGTCGGCAGCGTCTGCGCCACGGTCAGGCCGAGCTCCTTGGCGTACGCTTCCGCCGCCGCGATCGGGTCGCGGCCGAACTCGTTGTCGGAATAGACGAGCGCCACGCGCGCCTTCGGCTTTTCAGCCGCGATATGGCGCAGCAGGATCTTGACCATCTGCGAGTAGTCGGGGCCGGACATGAAGTAGTTCGGGAAACGTTCCGGATTGTTCAACTCAGTCGCGAACGAGGTGCCGGACATCAGGATGTTGCCCTTGCGCTGCAGCTCCGGGGAAATGGTTTTGGCAAAGCCGGTCGAGTCGCCGTAATAGAAGCGCACGTCGTTGCTGGCGGTGAGCTTGTTGAACACGGCGACAGACACGTCGACCTTGTAGCCTGTGTCTTCGGCCGCGTAGCGCAGTTTGCGGCCCTTGATGCCGCCCTGCTCGTTCACCAGATTGATATAGTCCTGCATCGCGGCGTGATAACCGGCCGCGGTGGCGGCCATGACGCCGCTCAACGGAATCGAGGCGCCGAGAACGATGTCGGATTTATCCTGCGCCGTCGCGGCATTGAAAGGCAGGGCCAGGGCACCGGCGAGGCCGAGGGCGAGCTTGAGGGTATGGCGTTTCGCGCTGGTCATTTTGTGTCTCCTATCCAGGTGTGAATCAAGTTTTTGATGTGGTGCTGCCGAGATTTCCTCTACCTCTACGCGCCCGCCAGTGCTTGCGCAGGCGCGGTATCACTTCTGCGAGTCCCTGGGGTTCGAACAGCAGGAAGCCGATGATCAGGGTGCCGAACACGATGGCGCGGATGGCGGGAATGATGGTGATGGCATCGGCGGGCGCGATCACGTTGAACGCGAGGCGCAGCATCTCCGGCACCATGGTCATGAAGGCGGCGCCGATGATGCTGCCGGAAATGCTGCCCATGCCGCCGACGATGATCGCGGCCAGGAAGAAAATCGACATCTGGATCGGGAAGCTTTCCGGCGTCACCACGCGGAAGAAGTAGGCCCATAGCCCGCCCGCGACGCCGGCATAGAACGACGACAGGCCGAAGCTCATCAGCTTGTAGCGCAGCAGCGGGATGCCGAGCACTTCGGCAGAAATATCGCGGTCGCGGATCGCGATGAAGGCGCGTCCGACGCGGGTGCGGAAAAGATTGGCGGCTGCCGCCACCATCACCACGGCCACCGGAATGATGATCCAATAAAGCTGCTCGGGACGCGCAAGCTCGGTGCCGAACAGGCTTGCGGGCGCGATGTTCAGGCCGCGCACACCGTTGGTCACGGAATCCCAGTTGGCGAACGTGAACTCGAGGATGATCGACGCGGCGATCGTCGAGATCGCGAGATACAAGCCTTTCACGCGCAGGCTCGGAATGCCGACCACCAGTCCGATCAGGGCAGCGGCTGCGCCCGCGATCACGATATTGAGCAGGAAGGGCGTGCCGGCGTGCATCTCCAGCAGTGCGACGCAATAGGCGCCCACGCCCATGAACGCCGCCTGGCCCAGGCTGGCCAGGCCCGTGTAGCCGGCCAGGATGTTCAGCCCGGTTGCACTGATCACATTGATCGCAATGAGACAGGCCCAGTAGAGCCAGTACTCGGACGAGATGAACGGGAAGGCGCCGAAGGCCAGCAGCGACGCCGCCATCCACGCGCGTTGCCGGGTGATCGCAGGCGCAGGGGCTACGGCCAGAGAGGCCGGTGTATTGAGTGTTTGCATGTTCACAGTCGATCGATTTCAGCAGTTCCGAGAAGCCCGTGCGGGCGCACCAGCAACATCGCCAGCAAGAGCGTGAAGGTTGTCACCAGCTTGAATTCACCGCCGAGGAAGGCGATGGCGAACGATTCGGCCAAGCCGACGAACAAGGCTGCCAGCAGCACGCCAAGGATGGAATCGAGCCCGCCCATGATCACCACCGACAGCACCGTCAGTCCGAACACGCCCATCGCCGAGGAAATTCCGCCGATTGCTCCGACCAGGATTCCGGCACCGGCGGCGATCATGCAGGCGACCACCCAGGACAGCGAATACACCTTCGGCACGCTGACGCCGCAGGAATAGGCGGCGCCGGGGTCGGTGGCGGTGGCGCGCAGGGCCAGGCTGCCGCGCCAGTAGCGGAACACGAGCAGGAACAGGCCGATGGTGAGCGCGGCGACGACGAACGCCACCGCGGTCTTCGACGATACGTAGATCTCGCCGAGGAACACCGGCTTTTCAGGCATGAAGTTGACCAGGCTGTGCGGCTCCAGGCCCCATACCAGTTCGACCACGCCGACCAGGATCGAGCCCAGGCCGATGGTCACCATGAAGACCGACAAGGCGCTGCTGCCGAGCATGCGGCGGATGACGGCGCGTTCGATCGCCGCACCGTACACGCCCCCGCACAGCAGCACCAGCGGGACGGCCAGCCAGACCGCCATGTTCAGCCCGGAGGTAAATCCGAAGAACAGATAGGCCCCGAGCATCAGCGTCTCGCCGATGGCGAGGTTCACCACGCGCGTGGCCTTGTAGATGAGCACGAAGGCAAGTCCGGTCAACGCCAGCAATGCCCCTGAACCGAGTCCCGCGAGCGCAACTTCGGTGAAATACAACCAGTCGTTCATACCACCTCCAGTTGTGCGGCCGTCAGTGCGAGCTGGCCTGCGGCGTCTTGCCCCAGGTAGGCACTGATCACCTCCGGATTGTTCTGAATGTCTTCCGGCCTGCCCTGAGCAATCACCTTGCCGAAACTGAGCACGACGACATGATCGGAAATGTCCATCACCATGCCCATGTCGTGTTCGACCATGAGCACTGTCAGTTCCCATTCGTCGCGGATCTTGAGAATGAACCTGGCGATGTCTTCCGTTTCCTCGCGGTTCATCCCGGCCACCGGCTCATCCAGCAGCAGCACGCGCGGATGCATGGCCAGGGCGCGCGCGAGCTCGACGCGCTTGCGCAAGCCGTACGGCAGGTTCGCCACCGGTTCATCGCGGATGGAGGCGATGTCGAGCAGGCCGATGATCTTGTCGTCGATCTCGGCGCTCAGCGCTTCCTCTTCCTTTCTCGCGCGGCCCCAGTAGAACAGGCCATCGAGCAGGTTGCTGCGCATGTGGCTGTGGCGGCCGAGCTTGATGTTTTCGAGCACGGTCATGCCGCGGAACAGCGCAATGTTCTGGAACGAGCGCGCCAAACCCAGTTTCGCCCGCATCGGCGGGGGCGTCCGGGTGATGTCCTTGCCCTCGAACAGGATCTCGCCCGAAAAGGGTTTGTAGAACCCCGACACGCAATTGAACAGCGAAGTCTTGCCGGCCCCGTTGGGACCGATGAGCGCGGTGATCGAACCCGGCTCGACCGAGAAGGAGACGTTCGCCAGCGCCTCGATGCCGCCGAAGCGCAGGCATAGATTGCGCGCTTGAAGCACCGGCTCCGCTGACCGTTGTGTGAGAACTTTCATGACTGGGTCCCCCTAGAGGCTGTAGGCGAGGCGCGTGCCTTCGTCAATGGCGCGCTTGGCGTCGAGTTCGGAAGCAAAGCGTGCGCCGCCGATCAGCTCCACCCGCTTTCCGCTGCGCTCGAGCGCATCAGCCAGCGTACGCTCCGGATCCTGGCCGGCGCACATCACGACGTGATCGACCGGCAGCACCTGCATCCGGCCATCGACGCTGTAATGCAAGCCTTCGTCATCGATCTTGTGATAGGTGGCGCCCGAGATGACCGGGACGCCGCGCTTGATCAGCTTGCTGCGATGGATCCAGCCTGTGCTCTTGCCCAGGCGCGCTCCCGGGCGCACGGTGCTGCGCTGGAACATGGTCACCTCGCGCTTCGCCTTTTCAATGACCGGTTCGGCAAGGCCGCCGCGGTTCGAAATGGTGGGGTCCACGCCCCAGGCGGCGAAAAACTCGGGCACCGACTGCACGCCCTTCTTCGGCGCCGTCAGCAATTCCGCCACGTCATGCCCGATCCCGCCGGTGCCGATCACGGCAACGCGCTCGCCCACCTCTACCTTGCCGAGGATGACATCCAGGTAGCCGACAACCTTCGCATGCGTCGCGCCCGGCAGTTCCGGCAGGCGCGGCTTGATGCCGGTCGCGACAACGATGCAGTCGAAGTTTTCCTGCGCCAATGCAGCGGCATTGACCCGTACGTTCAGCCGTACCTCGACGCCGCTGCGTTCGACGCGCTTGCGGAAGTAGCGGATCAGTTCGGCGAACTCCTGCTCCTTGCCCGGAATGCGGCGTGCGACATTGAGCTGGCCGCCAATATCGTCGCTGGCGTCGTACAACACCACCTGGTGGCCGCGTTCCGCGGCGGTGGTGGCACAGGCCAGCCCGGCAGGGCCGGAGCCGATCACGGCCACACGCTGCTTGACGGCCGGCGGCGTTTCATCAAATTCGGTTTCGTGGCAGGCCTTGGGATTGACCAGGCAGGTCGCCAGACGGTCGGTGAAAATGTGATCGAGGCATGCCTGGTTGCAGGCGATGCAGGTATTGATTTCTTCGGTCCGGCCGCTCGCCGCCTTGATGACAAATTCCGAGTCGGCGAGGAAGGGGCGCGCCATCGAGACCAGGTCGGCTTCGCCCTTGGTCAGGATTTCTTCCGCCGTGCCTGGCATGTTGATCCGGTTCGAGGCCACGACTGGCACCGAGACGGCCTTTTTCAGCCGCGCGGCTGCAAAGGCAAAGGCGGCGCGCGGTACCGAGGTCGCAATCGTGGGTACGACGGACTCGTGCCAGCCCACACCGATGTTGATGACATCGACGCCAGCGCTTTGAACGGCGCGGGCGAGCGCGTCGACCTCGTCGCCGGTCAGGCCGCCCTCGACCAGGTCGATCGCCGAGATGCGGTACATGATCAGGAATTCAGGACCGAGACGCTCACGCGTACGCCGCACGATCTCCACCGGAAAGCGGATGCGGTTCTCGAAGGAGCCGCCCCATTTGTCGGTACGGCGATTGGTGCGCGGCGCGGTGAATTGCGTGATCAGGTAGCCCTCCGACCCCATCAGTTCGATGCCGTCGTAACCGGCTTCGCGCGCGAGGACGGCGCACTGCACGAAATCATCCACCGTCCGCTCGACCTCTTCGGTCGTCATTTCGCGCGGGATCCGGCGGTTGATCGGTGACGGCGCCGAGCAGGGACCGCAGATTTCCGGATGCTTGGCGTAGATGCCGGTGTGCAGCACCTGCAAGACGATCTTCGCGCCCCCTGCGTGAACGGCGTCGACGATCGGGCGGTGTTCATCGAGCTTGTCTTCCGAGTCAAGCACGGTGGCGCCCTCTTCCACACGTCCCTCGAAGTTGGGTGATGTTCCGCCCGTGATCACCAGGCCGACGCCGCCGCGCGCACGCTCCGCGTAGAACGCTGCCAGCTTGCGAATCGAGTCCGGTTCGTTTTCAAGGCGCGTGTGGATCGAGCCCATGATCACGCGGTTGCGCAATGTGTGCGCGCCGACCTTGATCGGCGAGAGCAATAAGGGGTACTCGCTGTTCTTTGCCAATTGATGCATTGTTTCCATTGTCATGCTCACTTACTCCGGAATGCGCTCGACCAGGTGATCGGCGTACTTGGCACGCAGCACTTTCTTGTCCAGTTTTCCGGTCGCGGTGTGCGGCAGTTCGTCCACGAACACGATGTCGTCCGGCAGCCACCAGCGCGCCACTTTTCCGGAGAGGAATTCCAGGATTTCTGCCTTGTCCGGCTTTGCGCCTTCACGCCGGACGGCAAGCAGCAGCGGACGTTCGTCCCATTTCGGGTGACGGGCGCCGATCACCGCGGCTTCGCGCACGCCGGGGTGATCTGATGCGAGGTTTTCGAGGTCGACCGAGGAAATCCACTCGCCGCCGGATTTCACGAGATCCTTGGCGCGGTCGGTCAGTCGCACATACCCGTGCCGGTTGATGGTGGCGACGTCGCCGGTATCGAAGAAGCCCTCTTCATCCAGCGCGCTTCCCTTCGGCTTGCCGTAGTACGCCTGGACGATGCAGGGGCCGCGCACCCTCAGGTGTCCGGAGGTCTGGCCGTCCCACGGCAAGCGGCGGCCATGCTCGTCGCAGATCTTGAATTCAACGAGGAAGGGCGGCCGGCCCTGCGTCTGGCGCAGATCCATCATGGCCTCCCCTTCCAGGCCGTTCGTCTCCGGCATGAGGGAGCAGATTGCTGACATCGGCCCCATTTCGGTAGCGCCGAATGCGGAGCGCACCTCGACGCCGTGCCGCTCGTTGAAAGCCTGGATCATGGAGCGCGGACACGGAGAGCCGCCGATGTAGATGCGCTTCAGGTGGGTGAGCTTTTCGCCCTGTGCGTCCAAATGGTCGAGAACGCTCTTCCACACCGTGGGCACGCCCCCGGTGCAGGTGACCTTTTCGCTCTGCAGCAATTCCGACAGAGAGGCACCGTCGAGCCCCGGCCCCGGCAACACGAGCGACGCGCCCGCCATGGGCGCCGAGAACGGCCACGTCCATCCGTTTGCGTGGCACATCGGCACGACTTGCAGCACGATGTCGTTGGCAGAGAAACCATACATGTCCGGCGAGTTGGCGATCAGGGACATCAGCACGATCGAACGGTGGGAATACAAGACGCCCTTGGGCTGACCGGTGGTGCCGGAAGTGTAGGCGAGGCTCGCCGCCGAGTTTTCATCGAAGTCCGGCCAGCGATAGCTGGCATCGCCTTCGGCAATCCAGTCTTCATAGGCGATCGCGTTGCGCAATGAAGTCTCCGGCATGCTGGAACGATGGGTCAGGATCACGTAGCGTTCCACCGACGGCAGGCGATCGGCAAGGCTCTCCACCAGCGGGACGAAAGCGATATCGACCAGCAGGATGCGATCCTTCGCATCATTGATGATGAAAGCGATCTGTTCGCTGAACAGGCGCGGATTGATCGGGTGGTATACCGCGCCGGCGCCGGCGATGCCGAACCAGCATTCGAGGTGGTTGGCATTGCTCCAGGCGAGCGTTCCAATGCGGTCGCCCTGCTGGATGCCTTCGGCAAGCAGACGCTGCGAAACGCGCATGGCACGGGACTCCATCTGCGCGTAGTTGGTGACCGCGATCGACCCGTCGTGAAGACGCGAAACGACGCGCCGCCCCCCGTGCTGCCGTGCTGCGTGTTCGAGCACGCGATGACAGAGCAGCGATCTATCCTGCATCAGTCCCAGCATGTCGCCCCCTTACCGGCAAAGCTGGCGATCGCCTCGGTGGCGTGCCGATTGAACGCACAAATCATGCCCCGGTCTCCTTCGATGTTTGAGTAATCAATAACGCTTTCGCGAATTGAGCAGCTTTCGTGCCACCGGGCGGAGGCCTTGTTTTGCGCCGCTTTCCGCCGATTGCCGAGTCAATCTGTCTTTACTGAATACAGCTGCGATACGCCTTTGTTCTTGCAGAAGACAGCGTGCCTGCCGTCAGTACTCGTAGAATCCGCGACCGCTCTTGCGGCCGAGGTAGCCTGCGTCGACCATCTCCTGCAGCAGTGGCGCGGGGCGGTATTTCGGATCGTTGAAGTCGTGGTAGAACACTTTCAGCACCGCGAGCAGCGTGTCGAGTCCGACCAGGTCGCACAGCGCGAGCGGGCCCATGGGCTGGCCGGTCCCCAATCTCATGCCGAGATCGATGTCCTCGCGCGTGGCGAGCCCTTCCTGGAGGACGAAGATGGCTTCGTTCATCATCGGAACGAGAATCCGGTTCACCACGAAGCCGGGTGCGTTCTTCACCGAGATCGGCGTCTTTCCGATCTGGCGCGAGAGCGCGTCGGTCGTCGCGAAGGTAGTGTCGCTGGTTTGGATGCCGCGGATAAGCTCGACGAGCGACATCATCGGCACCGGATTGAAGAAGTGCATGCCAATCAGGCGCTCAGGACGGGACAGTGCCGCGGCGAGCTTGGTGATGGATACCGAGGAGGTATTGCTGGCGATAACCGCCTCGGCCTTTGCTACGGCCTCGACCTCCTTCAGGATCGCAAGCTTGATCTCCACGTTCTCGGTGGCCGCCTCGATGATGAAATCGGCCTGCGCCAGCGCGCCGGTTTCGGTATGCGTGCTGATGGACGCAAGCGCCCGCTCCTTTTCTTCGGCGGACATTTTTCCCTTGGTGACCGCACGGTCGAGACTTGCCGAGATCATCTGTACACCTTTGGTCAGCGCGGCCTCGTTCAGGTCGCGCAGCACCACCTTCAGCCCGGCAACGGCACACACCTGCGCAATGCCGCTACCCATCAAGCCGGCGCCGATCACGCCTACCGTTTCGATTTTCATGAATCCCTTTCAGTTGGAAGATTGCTCGTATTCGAAATTTGCAACATGCATGCCAACGGCGGGGGCGCACGGATTTGATGGCGTGGCGCCGGTTTAGCGGGAGGCGACAGCGCCCGATCGCCACAAGTGTTCGTGCGACGAGCAACCGGACTGTCTTCATGAAGCACACTTCGCGGAAGCGTGCTGGCCCTGCACCCTATGAATGCCGCTGCAAGAACGCCCAGACACTGCTTGCGTACCAGCGGCCGCCGTAGCCGCCGCTGCAGCCTTGCTTGTTGAGGGCTGCGGCAATGGAAGCAAAGGACTCGCCTTTCGAGCGCCGCGCGTGAATACTCTCCAACAGGCCGGAAGCGGGCATGGGCCGCATGTTTTCATTTGGTGGCATCGCTGCCCGGGCTTCGCTTCGCCGCCAACGTCGATGCCCCGAATCGTCAAGCAGTTGCTGAAGCATGAAGTGGCCCTTATCCATGGCGTGCATGTGAAGAGATTTTCTGAGGAGAAATTTATGTTGCGGCGTGCTCATTCCAGCGCGCGCCGGCCCGCTGGATGCCGTCGGACAATCGCCACTTTGCAACCTCCATGCCACCCGGGAAAGCAACTTCCCGTCTGCAGAAAATGTCTATTTGGGAGACAATCATGTCAACCCACTCTCCCCTGTACTTATTGAAGACGGTCCGAGAATCATGGACACCACTGACAACGACCCGCTCGCCTTTGGGGCACTGATCCTGAACGCGAAAGGCGAAGTGACTTGCGCCACCGGGTTCGCGCGCGACGAGGCCGTGCAACAGCGCCTGCTTGAGAAATACCGCAAGCAAGACCGCAGGCGGGGCATGTTGGCGCTGGATGGCGAGCCGAAGCTGATCGTGAGCTTCCGTGCCGCCGACGATGCCACCTTGTTTTTTATCCAGAAGGCATCCAGCAAATCCACCTTCTTCGATTTCGTCGCCAATGTCGACTTCGCGCACGCGGTGTTCGATTACTTCCTGAACAACCCCTACGAGTCGGTCGTGGTAGTGGATGAGAAGGCGCGCATCCGATATGTCCCGCCGGTGCATGAACGGTTCTTCGGCATCGAGCATGGCGAGGCCATCGGCAAGAAGGTGACCGATGTGATCCCGAACACCAACCTGCATGAAGTCGTCCGTACCGGCAAGGCCGAAATCG
>NZ_DASRXF010000017.1:0-4876 GCF_035654295.1 Noviherbaspirillum sp.
ACAATAACTTCAAAGATCAAAAAAAAAGCCACAGGGCAGGCCTGTGGCTTTGTGAGCATCAAACGCTTACACGCACGGCTTCCCGGGCTGGGGCAGCTGGGTACGGCGTCGCAAGAGTTTGGCTGTTGTGTTCATACCAAGGATGGTAAGGCGTTTTCCGCACTGCGTCAAAAATTATTTTTCGGCCATGTCGATGGCCAGATCGGCTTCCGAGGTGAAGGCGTCGGCATAGAATTCCGCCTCCGGCAGCTTGCAGCGGGCAACGAAATCCTGCTTGGCCGCGTCGACCATGACAGGCGCACCGCAGGCATAGACCTGATATCCGGACATGTCCGGCAGGTCTTCCATCACCGCGCGGTGGACGAAGCCGGTGCGGCCTGTCCAGCCGTCTTCAGGCTGGGCGTCCGAGACCACCGGCACATAGCGGAAATTCGGCACCGTGCGCGCCCAGTCCTCGCACAGCGCATGCATGTACAGGTCCTTCGGCCGGCGGCCGCCCCAGTACAGGACCATCGGTCGATCGGTCTTCCGGTCGATCGCATGCTCGATGATGGCCTTGATCGGCGCGAATCCGGTGCCGGAGGCGAGCAGCACCATCGGCTTGTCGGAATCCTCGCGCAGGAAGAAGGTGCCCAGCGGCCCTTCGAAACGCAGGATGTCGCGCTCCTTCATGTTGTTGAATACATGGTCGGTGAACACGCCTCCGGCCATATGGCGGATGTGCAGCGTGATGTGCTCGTCAAGGTGCGGCGCATTGGCCATGCTGTAGCTGCGCCGCTTGCCGTCCTTCAGCAGGAACTCGATGTACTGGCCGGCCTTGTACTGCAGGCGCTCGTTGGCGGGCAACTGCAGCGAGACGACCATGACGTCGTCTGCCACCTTGTCCAGCTTGGCGACCCGGGTCGGCAGCTTCTTGACCGGGAATTCACCCGCGCCCAGCACTTCGCGCGCTTCGATCACGACGTCGGAATGCGGCGTCGCACAGCAGAACAGCGAATAGCCTTTTTCCTCTTCCGCCACCGGCAGCGCCTTTTCCTGATGCGCCTTGTGCGTCACGCTGCCGTCGAGCAGCTTGCCCTTGCAGGTGCCGCAGGCGCCGTTCTTGCAGCCATAGGGCAAGCCGACGCCGGCACGGATCGCCGCGCTCAATACGGTTTCGCCTTCGTCGCAGGTGAAGGTGCGGCCGCTAGGCTGAACAGTTACTTGGAAAGTCATACAATCCCGATGATGAAAAATAAAGAAAACATGGCGGCAAGGGAGTTCGGCCGGCCGCGCCTGCTGGTCATCGGCTGCGGCGATGTCGGCATGCGCCTGCTGCCGCTGGTGCGCGACCGCTTCCGTGTGTTCGCGGTGACCAGCCAGCCCGAACGCCGTGCCGAGCTGCGCGCCGCCGGCGCCGTTCCCGTCGTGGCCGATCTGGACAAGCCGGAAAGCCTCGCGCGGCTGGCGTCCCTGGCACGGCATATCGTGCATCTCGCGCCGCCCCAGACGGAAGGCCTGACGGACCGCCGCTCCCGAAATTTGACCGCCATTTTACCCGACCGGGCCAACATGGTTTACGTCAGCACCACAGGGGTGTACGGCGATTGCGGCGGCGCGCTGGTGGACGAGACCCGGCCGCTGGCCCCGCAAAACGCCCGCGCCCGGCGCCGGGCGGATGCCGAGCGCGTGCTGCGCAAGTGGGCCAGGCGCTCCGGTTCCCGCCTCGCCATCCTGCGCGTGCCGGGCATTTACGCCGCCGGCCGCCTGCCGGTCGAGCGCTTGCAAAAAGGCACCCCGGCACTGCGGCCGGAGGACGATGTGTATACCAACCACATCCACGCCGACGACCTTGCACGCATCATCGCGTTTGCCTTGTTCCGCGCGCAGTCCTGCCGGGTCTATCACGCGGTGGACGATTCGGACATGAAAATGGGTGACTATTTCGACGCCGTCGCCGACCGCGCCGGCCTGCCGCGACCCCCGCGCTTGCCGCGGCGGGAACTGGCTGCTGCCGTGTCGCCGGTGCTGCTGTCCTTCATGTCGGAGTCGCGCCGGTTGTCCAACGAAAGGTTGCGCGCCGAACTCGGCGTCCGGCTGCGTTTTCCGCGCGTCCAGGATGCGCTCGAAAAAATCTTCCCGAAGACTTGATTTGCGTGCTTGACCTTCCCATCATGGTAAGGTCAATAATGAAGCCATCCTCGAGATAAAGGATTGCACCATGAGCAACGCAACAACACTATCCGCCGCACATGAACTGGATCTGCCGATCGAAGGCATGACTTGCGCATCGTGCGTGCGGCGTGTCGAAAAGGCACTGCGCGCGGTCCCCGGCGTCTCCGCGGCCGACGTCAATCTCGGCACGGAACGCGCAAGGGTAACTGCGGACAAGTCGGTCGATTTCGGTACCCTGCAGCAAGCCGTCGAAAAGGCCGGCTACCAGCTTGCCCATCAGGAAATCACGCTGCAAGTGGAGGGCATGACCTGCGCTTCCTGCGTGGGACGCGTAGAGAAAGCCCTGCGCAAGGTGCCCGGCGTACTCGATGCGAGCGTCAACCTCGCCACCGAAAGCGCGCATGTCGGCGTGGCTTCCACCGTCGACGCCGATACACTGGTGCGTGCCATCGAGAAAGCGGGTTACCACGCCCGCCTGCACCGGGACGAGCAGGCGCCGCAGCAAGCGCCGCGAGACATGGAGCTCGTGAAGCTTGTCATCGCGACGCTGTTGTCGCTGCCCCTGATCGTTCCGATGCTGTTCGACCTCGCGGGCTTCCACTGGATGCTGCCCGGATGGATGCAGCTCGCACTGGCCACGCCGGTCCAGTTCTGGCTCGGCGCGCGTTTCTACCGCGCCGGCTGGAAAGCCGTGAAGGCCGGCGCCGGGAACATGGACTTGCTGGTGGCCCTGGGCACCAGCGCCGCCTACGGATTGAGCGTGTATCAATTGCTTGCCTATGGCGACGAAGGCATGCCGCATCTCTACTTCGAAGCCGCAGCTGTCGTCATCACGCTGGTATTGCTCGGCAAGTGGCTCGAAGCCCGCGCCAAGCGGCAAACCAGCGCGGCCATCCGTGCGCTGCAAGTGTTGCGCCCGGAAGTGGCACGCGTGCGCCGCGACGGCCAGGACCTCGATATCCCGATTGCCCAGGTGAGCCTGGGTGACATCGTCGTCGTGCGTCCCGGCGAGCGCGTGCCCGTCGACGGCTTGGTGCAGGATGGACGCAGCCACATCGACGAATCCCTGATCACGGGCGAGAGCCTGCCGGTGGCCAAGCAGCCGGGCGACAAGGTCACCGGCGGCTCCATCAATGCAGAAGGCTTGCTGCTGATCAGCACGACGGCGATCGGCAGCGAAACCACGCTCTCGCGCATCATCCGGCTGGTGGAAAACGCACAGGCGGCGAAGGCGCCCATCCAGCACCTGGTCGACAAGGTCAGTGCGGTATTCGTCCCGGTCGTCCTGCTGATCGCACTGGCCACCTTCGCCGGCTGGTGGTTCGTCAACGGCGACCTGGAAACGGCCATCATCAACGCGGTGGCCGTGCTCGTCATCGCCTGTCCGTGTGCGCTCGGCCTGGCGACGCCGGCGGCGATCATGGCGGGCACCGGCGTCGGCGCTTCGCACGGCATCCTCATCAAGGACGCGGAAGCGCTCGAACTGGCGCATGCGGTGACCACGGTGGTCTTCGACAAGACCGGCACCCTCACCGAAGGCCGTCCGGCCCTCGCGGATGCGGTACCGCACGGGATGGCAAAGGATGCGCTGATCCGGTTGGCAGCAGCGGTGCAACAGGGCAGCGAACATCCGCTGGCGCGCGCCGTGGTAGAAGCAGCCAAGGCGCAAGGCATCGCGATCCCCGCCGCCGCGCAGGTGACGGCGCTGCCCGGGCGCGGCGTCTCGGCCGTGGTCGAGGGACGTGCGCTCAAGCTGGGCAGTTCGCGGCTGCTGCAGGAGACGGACATCGCGCCCGGGCCGCTCGCGGAAGCCGCCAGCGAACTCGAGCGCAAGGGCAACACCATCTCCTGGCTGATGCTGGATGACGGTGAAAAACAGCTGCTCGGCCTGCTCGCCTTCGGCGACCGGATCAAGCAGTCTGCAGCGCATACCGTGGCAAGGCTGCATGCCCTCGGCGTCAAGACCGTCCTGCTGACCGGCGACAACAAGGGCAGCGCGGCAGCGGTGGGCAACGCGCTCGGCATCGACCAGGTCATTGCCGAAGTGCTGCCCTCGGACAAGGCGGACAAGGTCAACAGCCTGAAGCGGGAAGGTCAGGTGGTGGCCATGGTGGGCG
Organism: Noviherbaspirillum sp.; assembly: GCF_035654295.1. GTDB lineage: Bacteria > Pseudomonadota > Gammaproteobacteria > Burkholderiales > Burkholderiaceae_D > Noviherbaspirillum. The sequence continues at coordinate 4,272 of NZ_DASRXF010000017.1, forward strand.
ACGGCATCAACGATGCGCCCGCGCTGGCCGCGGCCGACGTCGGCATCGCGATGGCGACCGGCACCGATGTCGCCATGCATGCGGCAGGCGTGACGCTCATGCGCGGCGAACCGGCGCTGGTGCCGGACGCGATCGACATCTCGCGCCGTACCTACACCAAGATCCGGCAAAACCTGTTCTGGGCATTCATCTACAACCTGGTCGGCATTCCGCTGGCAGCGTTCGGCCTGCTCAATCCCGTGTTTGCGGGGGCGGCAATGGCATTCAGTTCCGTCAGCGTGATCACCAATGCATTGCTGTTGCGCCGCTGGAAGGCGGCAGATTAAAGGAAAGGGAGCACATCATGAACATCGGAGAAGCGTCCAAGGCATCCGGCGTGACGGCCAAGATGATCCGCTATTACGAGAGTATCGACCTGATCAAGGCGGGCAAGCGCACCGAGTCCGGCTACCGGATCTACGGCGCGAACGACGTGCATACGCTGCGCTTCATCAAGCGCGCGCGCAACCTCGGGATTTCACTGGAGCAGATCAAGGACCTGCTGTCGCTGTGGCATGACCCGGAGCGGGCGAGTGCGGATGTGAAGGCGATTGCACGCGCGCATC
>NZ_DASRXF010000018.1:0-2802 GCF_035654295.1 Noviherbaspirillum sp.
GAACGCTTCCGCTTCTACAAGCAGCGCGGCTATCCATTGACCCACTTCGACGCAGACAAGGCATGAGCTCCTCCACCTCGGACGCCGGCATTCCCCTCCTGACGGAAATCATTCCCGGCCCGGCTCCGGCAGAAACCAGGCGCCCGGCCCCGCCGGCGGTCAAGGAGGAAGGCGTGGTACTCGCACCCCGCGCAGCCAATGTCCTCGATGAGGATGAATGGAATCGCCTCGAGCGCGAGATCCGCGAGCGCGTGCTGCAGCAGATCATCGAGCGCGTCGATCTCGTCCTCGAACAGCGTGTGCGGGACAGCTTGGCCGATGTGCTTCAGACGGCAGTCGAAGGCCTGGCCTCCGACATCAGGAGCGGGCTGCATGTCTCCATCCGCGACGCCGTGACGCGCGCCGTGACCCAGGAAATCGCCAGGCTGAAATCGGAAGAATAAGGCCGGAGCGACTGGAGATCCGTTGTCATGAAAGTCATCGTACTCGGTGCCGGCATTGTCGGAACCGCTTCGGCGTGGTTCCTGGACAAGGCAGGCCATGAGGTCACCGTCCTCGAACGCCAGCCCGGCGCAGCGCTGGAAACCAGCTTTGCCAACGGTTGCCAGATCTCGGTCTCGCATGCCGAGCCCTGGGCGAACCCCGCTGCCCCGCGCAAGATCCTGAAATGGCTGGGCCGCGAAGATGCCCCGCTGCTGTACCGATTCCGGCCGGAGTGGCTGCAATGGCGATGGGGAATGCATTTCCTGCGTGAATGCCTGCCCGCCCGCACCGCAGCCAACATCCGGCAGATCGTTGCGATTGCCGAGTACAGCCGTCAGACCCTGCAGGCAGTACGCGCCGAGACCGGTATCGAATATGACCACCTGACGCGCGGCATCCTGCACTTTTATACCGACCGGCATGAATTCGACCATTCGCTGGCCACTGCCCGCCTGCTGCGCGAACTCGGCTGTCCGCGCCAGTCGATCGACGCCGACGAAGTGGTCCGCATCGAACCCGCGCTCGCCGGCATGCGCAACAAGATCGCCGGCGGCGACTATACCGCCACGGATGAGTCGGGCGACGTCTACAAGTTCACCGAGGGACTGGCACACAAGGCCGCCGGCAACGGCGTGGACTTCCGCTTCAACACCACCGCTACCCGCCTCCTGACGGAGGGGACGGGCGCCGCCGCGAAGGTGTGCGGCGTCGAGGTCATCGACGGACACGGGCGCCACCAAGTCCTGCAGGCCGATGCATTCGTGGTGGCGCTGGGCAGTTTTTCCGTGCCGCTGCTCAAGCCTTTGGGCGTGGATCTGTTGATCTACCCGGGCAAGGGCTATTCCGCCACCTACCGCATCACCAACCCGGCTGCCGCGCCCTCGGTGTCGCTGACCGACGACGGCTACAAGCTGGTGCTGTCGCGCCTGGGCGACCGGCTGCGCGTGGCCGGCACCTGCGAGCTGAACGGCTACACGCGCGAACTGAACCCGACCCGCTGCGCAGCGATCACCCGGCGCACCAGAGAACTGTTTCCGGATGCATGCGACTACGACGATGCGGTCTACTGGACCGGCCTGCGCCCGCTCACACCCTCCAACGTCCCGTACATCGGCAAGACGCGCTACGCCAACCTGTTCCTCAACACCGGACACGGCACGCTGGGCTGGACGATGGGTTGCGGATCGGGGCGTGCCATCGCCGACATTGTGTCCGGACGCCGGCCGGAGGTCGACTTTGCCTTCACGGAGATGCCGCCGCATGCGCGGCACGGCGCTCACGCCCGCACGGTGCGTGCCTGAGCGTCTGAACGCCCTGAAAACAAAAATCCCGCCGGGTCATCTGCCCCGCGGGATTTTTTATTGCCCTGTCATCCGCCGCGCTGCCCCCGCGTTATAGGGAAACGGCCTACTTGGCTACTTGGCGACACGCACCTGCAGCTCGGCAGCCTTTTCGTCGAAGGCGATGCGCGTGGCGAACTTGGCGCGCTTCATGGGGAAGCGCGACTGGAAGTGCCGCACGTTGCCCGAGCCGGAGATCACCTTCCGCACGAACTGGTAATAGGCATCCATATCGATGACATGCACGACGAGGAAGTAATCGTATTCGCCGGACACGAAGTAGCACTGCATGACCTCGGGTTCCTTCGCCATGCGCGCCTCGAATTCCTGCATCTGCTCGTCGGACTGGTTGTTCAGCGACACTTCGAGGAAGGCAAGCATGCCGTAACCCAGGGCAAAGGGGTCGACCAGGGCAACGTCCGCACTGATGATGCCGCTCTCGCGCAGTTCGCGGATCCGGCGCAGGCAGGTAGGCTGGGAGATATGCACCTTCTCCGCCAGGGTGCGCGTGGGGGTCTGGTTGTCCTTCTGGAGCAGGTTCAGAAGCTTGCGGTCGACCTTGTCCAGTGCGCGAAATTTAGGCATATAAAAATTGATGAATATTGCAAAAAACCGCAGAAAAACTCTTTTCGAACCGTTTTTTCTGTTGTACCGTCTGCCTGTTCAGAAATCTGAATGGTAACAGTATGTCATGGGACAGCCCTTTCACCAGACAGGGCCGGCTCATAACAAGAAGCTACAACCCTTCTCGCCATGTGAAGACAAGTAGCAAACAAGTGAGTCTTGCAGCAACCTTGTGTTTTATCAATCCTTAGGAGGATATTTTATGCAGTTCACTACAAAAATGATTCCGTTGGCTGGCGCAATCGCATTTGCCTTCGCAGGTGCGGCATCGGCACAGGAACAGGTCGTCAAGATCGGCCACGTGGGCCCGATCTCCGGCGCCATTGCACACCTGGGCAAGGACAACGAGAACGGC
>NZ_DASRXF010000019.1:0-40107 GCF_035654295.1 Noviherbaspirillum sp.
GGTGAACTCGATGGCGGGCAACCTGACCTCGCAGGTGCGTAACATCGCGGACGTGACCACCGCCGTGGCGAACGGCGACTTGTCCAAGAAGATCACCGTGGACGTGCGCGGCGAGATTCTGCAGCTGAAGGACACCATCAATACCATGGTGGACCAGCTGCGTTCGTTTGCATCGGAAGTGACGCGCGTGGCGCGCGAGGTGGGCACCGAAGGCAAGCTCGGCGGACAGGCGAACGTGCCGGGCGTCGGCGGCACATGGAAAGATCTCACCGATAACGTGAACTTCATGGCGTCCAACCTGACGGGCCAGGTGCGTAACATCGCCGACGTGACCACCGCGGTGGCGAACGGCGACCTCTCGAAGAAGATTACCGCCGACGCCAAGGGCGAGATCCAGCTGCTCAAGGACACCATCAACACCATGGTGGACCAGCTTTCCTCGTTCGCATCGGAAGTGACCCGCGTGGCGCGCGAAGTGGGTACCGAAGGCAAGCTGGGCGGCCAGGCGCAGGTGAAAGGCGTGGCAGGTACCTGGAAGGACTTGACCGACTCGGTGAACTCGATGGCGGGCAACCTCACCGCGCAGGTGCGCAATATCGCGGACGTGACTACTGCGGTGGCAAACGGCAACCTGTCGAAGAAGATCACGGTGGACGTGAAGGGCGAGATTCTCGAGTTGAAGAACACCATCAACACCATGGTGGATCAGCTCTCCTCGTTCGCATCGGAAGTGACGCGCGTGGCGCGCGAAGTGGGTACCGAGGGCAAGCTCGGCGGCCAGGCACAAGTGAAAGGCGTTGGCGGCACCTGGAAAGACCTGACCGACAACGTGAACTTCATGGCGTCGAACCTCACCGGCCAGGTGCGTAACATCGCGGACGTGACCACTGCGGTGGCGCGCGGCGATCTGTCCAAGAAAATCACGGTGGACGTGAAGGGCGAAATTCTCGAGCTGAAGAACACCATCAACGTGATGGTGGACCAGCTGAACTCGTTCGCCTCGGAAGTGACGCGCGTGGCGCGCGAAGTGGGTACCGAAGGCAAGCTGGGCGGCCAGGCGCATGTGAAAGGCGTGGGCGGCACCTGGAAGGACCTGACCGACAACGTGAACTTCATGGCCTCCAACCTTACCGGCCAGGTGCGTAACATTGCCGACGTGACCACTGCCGTGGCGCGCGGCGACCTGTCGAAGAAGATTACCGCGGACGCCAAGGGCGAAATCCTGGAACTGAAGAACACCATCAACGTGATGGTGGACCAGCTTTCCTCCTTCGCTTCGGAAGTGACCCGTGTGGCGCGCGAAGTGGGTACCGAGGGCAAGCTGGGCGGACAGGCGAACGTGTCGGGCGTAGCCGGCACCTGGAAGGATTTGACCGACTCGGTGAACTCGATGGCGGGCAACCTGACCTCGCAGGTGCGTAACATCGCCGAGGTGACCACGGCGGTCGCAAACGGCGACCTGTCGAAGAAAATTACCGTGGACGTGCGCGGCGAGATTCTGCAGCTGAAGGACACCATCAACACCATGGTGGACCAGCTCCGATCGTTTGCATCGGAAGTGACGCGCGTGGCGCGCGAAGTGGGTACCGAGGGCCGTCTCGGCGGCCAGGCCAATGTCCCCGGGGCATCGGGCACATGGAAAGACCTCACCGACAACGTGAACTTCATGGCGGGCAACCTGACCGCCCAGGTACGTAACATCGCGGAAGTGACGACGGCGGTGGCGCGCGGCGACCTGTCGAAGAAGATCACCGTGGACGTGAAGGGCGAGATTCTCGAATTGAAAGACACCATCAACGTGATGGTGGACCAGCTTTCCTCGTTCGCTTCGGAAGTAACCCGTGTGGCGCGCGAGGTGGGCACCGAAGGCAAGCTGGGCGGCCAGGCGCAGGTGGAAGGCGCGGCCGGCACCTGGAAAGACCTGACCGACAACGTGAACTTCATGGCGGCCAACCTCACCGCCCAGGTGCGCGGTATCGCCGGCGTGGTGACCGCGGTGGCAAGCGGCGACCTGAAGAAGAAACTCACGGTGGCGGCACGCGGCGAAATCGCGGCGCTGGCCAACACCATCAACGAGATGACCGACACGCTCGCGGTGTTCGCGGACCAGGCCACCACCGTGGCGCGCGAAGTGGGCGTGGAAGGCAAGCTGGGCGGCCAGGCATCGGTGCCGGGCGCCGCAGGCACGTGGAAGGACTTGACCGAAAACCTGAACCGGATGGCGGCGACGCTGACCACCCAGGTGCGGGCGATTGCGGAAGTGGCGACGGCGGTGACGCGCGGTGACCTCTCGCGTTCGATCCAGGTGGAAGCGCGCGGCGAAGTTTCCTACCTGAAGGACAACATCAACGAGATGATCCGCAACCTGAAGGAGACGACGCAGAAGAACGCGCAGCAGGATTGGCTGAAGACCAACCTCGCGCGCTTCACCCGTCTGCTGCAGGGCCAGCGCGACCTGGAGGCCGTGTCGGCCATGATCCTGTCGGAACTGGCGCCGCTGGTGTACGCCCACCACGGCGTGTTCTACCGCATGGACGCGGCGCAGGACGATCCCTGCCTGCGCGCGGTCTCGACCTACGGCTACCGTTCCGCCGAGGAACTGACGCGCAGTTTCCGGCCCGGCCAGGGACTGGTCGGCCAGTGCGCACTGGAGAAACAACGCATCTGGCTCACCAATGTGCCGCGCGACTACATCCAGATCACCTCCGGACTCGGCGCCGCGCCGCCCACCAACATCGTGGTGCTGCCCATCCTGTTCGAACAGCAGGTGATGGCCGTCATCGAGATCGCGTCGCTGGAGCGCTTTACCGAGACCCACCTGTCCTTCCTCGACCAGCTGATGGAATCGATCGGCGTGGTGCTCAACACCATCGAGGCCAACAGCCGCACCGAATCGCTGCTGACCCAGTCACAGTCGCTGGCGCAGGAGCTGCAGCAGACCAACCTCGAACTGGCGGAAAAGGCGCGCCTGCTGTCGGAGCAGAACATCGAGGTGGAACGCAAGAACCGCGAAGTGGAACAGGCGAAATTTGCGCTGGAGGAAAAGGCGACACAGCTCGCCCTGTCCTCGAAGTACAAGTCCGAGTTCCTGGCCAACATGTCGCACGAACTGCGCACGCCGCTCAACAGCTTGCTGATCCTGGCGCAACAGTTGTCCGACAACCCGGAGGGCAACCTGAGCGAAATGCAGGTGGAGTTCGCGCGGACGATCTACGGCTCCGGCAGCGACCTGCTGACCCTGATCAACGACATCCTCGACCTGTCGAAGATCGAATCCGGCACGGTGACGCTGGAGATGAGCGAATACCGCTTCGATTCGCTGCGCGTGTATGTGGAGCGTACCTTCCGCCACATGGCGAACGTGAAGAAGATCGATTTCAGCATCGAGCTCGGTCCCAACCTGCCGCCGTCGATGCGCACCGATACCACGCGCCTGCAGCAGATCCTGAAAAACCTGCTGTCCAATGCCTTCAAGTTCACGCCGCATGGCCAGGTAGCGCTGCGCATCGGGGTGGCGAAGGCGGGATGGACGCCGGGTCACCCCGACCTTTCCGCTGCGGATACCGTGCTCGCATTCTCGGTGGCGGACACCGGCGTGGGCATCTCGCACGACAAGCTGCAACTGATCTTCGAAGCCTTCCAGCAAGCCGATGGCAGCACCGCCCGCAAATATGGCGGCACCGGCCTCGGACTATCGATCAGCCGCGAGCTGGCGCGCCTGCTGCACGGCGAGATCCGGGTGGAAAGCGAACTGGGTGTCGGCAGCACGTTCACGCTATACCTTCCGTATCAGCGCGACGCCGCCGTCGAGTACGACTATCCGGCGCAGGACAAGGAAGAGCACGCGCCGGTGAGCCGCCTCCCCGCGCCGGAACGCCTTGCGGACGTGACGGACCTGCCGGAGCCCGAGGCCGTGCTGACGGAGGACGAAGAAGAGCTGCCGCGCGACGACCGCGCGCTTGTCTCGCCCGGCGACCACGCGGTACTGATCGTGGATGACGACGAAGGCGACGCAATGACCTTGCTCGGCCAGGCCCGCGAGAGCAACTTCAAGGGCATCGTTGCACGGCAGGCCGAATCGGCACTGGCGCTGACCCGCGATTACCGCCCCGCCGCGATCCTGCTCGACGTCGATCGCAGCGGCGCCGACGGTTTTGCCGTCCTCGAACGCCTCAAGCGCGACCCCGGGACGCGGCACATCCCGGTGCATGTCCTCTCCGGAAACGATGCGCGCGAACGCGCGCTGCGCCAGGGCGCCATCTCTTACCTGCAAAAGCCCGTCAGCGTGGCGCGCATGCAGGAAGAGCTGACGCGCATCCAGCAGTTCGTCACGAACGACAGGCGCCACCTGCTCGTCGTTGAGGATGATCCGATCCAGCGCGACGCCATCGTCCGGCTGATCGGCGGCGCGGATGTGCACATCGAAGCGGTCGACACGGGGCAGGAAGCGCTGCGGCTCCTCAGACGCGCGCCCTTCGATTGTGTCGTTCTCGACCTGAGCCTGCCGGACATCGACGGCTTTGCGTTGCTCGAGCAGATCGGCGCCGACTATGCGCTGCGCGACGTGCCCATCGTCATCAACACCGCCGTCGAACTGACGCCGGACGAAACGGAAAGGCTGCAACGGCTGGCCAAGACCATCGTCCTCAAGGATGCCCGCTCGCCGGAACGCCTGGTCTCCGAAACTGCCCTCTTCCTGCATCGTTCGCAGGAAAACCTGCCCGAGACGCAGCGGCGCATGCTGGACGACGCCGCTGCGGCCGACGTCAACCTCGCCGGCCGCAAAGTGCTGATCGTCGACGACGACCTGCGCAACATCTTTGCCCTCAGTTCCGTGCTGGAACGCCAGCACATGAAAGTGCTGTATGCCGAGAACGGGCGCGACGGCATCGACGTGCTGCAATCCGACCCATCGATCGACATCGTGCTGATGGACATCATGATGCCCGGCATGGACGGCTACGACACGATGCGCGCGATTCGCAAGAACCCGAAGTTCAGGCAACTGCCGATCATCACCCTGACGGCCAAGGCGATGAAGGGCGACCGCGATAAATGCATCTCGGCCGGCGCGTCCGACTACATCACCAAGCCGGTGGATGCGGGGCAGTTGCTGTCGTTGATGCGGGTGTGGATCGAAGGGTGAGGGAAAGGTGCAGACAATTCCGCCAACGGGCACCGGCATGCCCGAGAAATACGCGGAATTGTCTGCAGATTCGCGCCCGGCACACTAAAGCCGGGTTATATGCGAACCACCCTTGGGAGTAAGGGCGAAGCAATTCTAAACAGGCTCCTGGCATTTCTATAACAGTATTAGCCAATGCATTAGTGACCGGGCGGACCGTGTTGAAAACATCTGGATGCCCTGCTAGTCATCGGGAGGCCGCCTCGGCTGCCCCCTCGACGACAGCTCACGCTCCTTGTTCTCCCGCCACCAGCCGAGGAACCGGTCGAAGCGGCCATCGAATTTGTCCCTTTTCAGCCCCTCGTATATCTCGCTGCAGGCAGCAGCGCTGTCCAGGCTGATCTGGCCCTGGACTGCGGAGAATTCGCAATCCCAGTACGCTTTTTCAGCCTCGGCCTGTGTCCATCCGCCAGCAACAGCGGCGGTACAAGCCAGGAGAACTGCGCCCGCGGCAGCCATTGTCGCTGCTCCAAGACATTGGGGGATACATAGTGTAGGCCGAGGAACGCGCCATTCCATTGGATGCGTGCCAAGCGGGGATGACGTGGATCAGATGTTCGTGAAACGGGCCGCTACTTGCTTTACGGCCATTTCCAGCTCGCACCGGCTTTTTCGCGGCCAGGCACCTGGATCGATGTCCCCTGTCGTCTAGACCCCCGGCCGTGGCCGGTGCGCATCGCCCGGCCCCGCCTGCTTCATGTCGCCGCTATCGAGCGTCGCGGCCTCCAACGCCGTGGCGGCTGGCCCGTGCAGCACCTCGCCGTCCACATCGAATCGCGAGCCATGGCAGGGGCAATCCCAGGAACGTTCCGCCGAGTTCCAGTGCACGACGCAGCCGAGATGGGTGCACTTGGCGGAGACCGCATGCAGTGCGCCCTGCTCATCCCGGAACACGGCCAGCTTGCGCGTGCCGTCACGCAAGATAGCGCCCTCGCCCGCCGCGATCTCTTGCGCGGAATCCACTTCGCCGCCGGTCACCCATTCGCCATACTTGGACAGGGTGTCGGCCTGCTCGACCACGAAATCGGACATGCCGTGCTTGACCTTGCGCGCCGGGTCGTACACGGAGCTCCATGGGTTCTCGCGGCCCATGATCATGTCGGTCACCAGCATGGCGCCGATGGTCGTATGGGTCATGCCGTTGCCGGAATCGCCGGTAATGACGTAGACGTTCTTGTCGTCCATAGGATTGCGTCCGAGATAGGCCGGGCCGTCGGACGGCTCCATGACTTCGCCCGACCAGCGGTATTCGACCGCCTGCGCCATCGGGAAGCGCTCGCGCACCCAGCGTTCGATCTCGTCGTAGCGATGCTCCGGATGCGTGTCCTCCCCCACCTTGTGGTCGGCGCCTCCGACGATGAGGATGTCGTCGGGCGCCGACGGGTCGGGCGTCTCCAGGCGGATGTAGTAGTAGGGATCGCCGGTGTCCCATAGCAGGATGCGCGGGACCGAGCCGCGCGGCACGCGCACGCCGATCGCGTAGGTACGGTAACCGGCCTGCTTGGTGTGCATGACGACGCGGTCGTTGAATGGTGTGTTGGTGGCGACCACGACGGCCTTGGCGCGGATGCGGCCGTTGGTCGTGGATACCGTCTGCAGCGTGTCGTTGCCGGAGACATCGAGGGCGCGCGTCCCGCCATAAATCTTCCCGCCCTGGCGGGTAATGCCATGGGCAAGGCCGGCAAGGTATTTCAGCGGGTGGAACTGCGCCTGGTTGCGGTAATGGACGCAGGGCCCGGTGTCGAAGCTCAGCCCGGGCACGCGGTCGAGCAGCTCCACGTCGGCGCCGGCGCGGTGCGCGGCCTCGAATTCCTTCTGCAGATCCTGGAATCCGTTATCGGGCAGCGCGTAAAGGTAGCCGCTCAGCCGTTCGAATTCGCACTCGATGTTTTCCAATGCGATGATCGATTCGACCTGGGTGATTGCCTGAGAAAAACTGTCCGCCACGCGTTTTGCCGCTTGCTCGCCAAAGCCGCTCTCGACGTCGGTGTACCACTCGTCCGGCGGAAAGAAATGCGCGGTGGTGCGCCCGGTTTCGCCTGCGCCCACGCCAAGCGCGTCGATCACGACCACCGAGCGGCCCTGCCTGCCGAGCAGGTAGGCGGTACTCAGGCCGGCGATACCGGCGCCGATGACGCAAACCTCAGTATCGATGTCGGCTGCCAGGGGTGGGAAAACAGGTACGTCGGCGGTCGCCATCCAGACCGAAGAAGACATGCCATTGGTTGCTTCCAGCATGATGTGCCCTTTCTATCCGCGTTGCATGGTTCACGCCCCGGCTTGCGGGCGTGCGTTTGCGGATAGACAAGGAGCGCAGCGATAGGTTTATCGCGAGGACGGCGGCATTGCGCGTCCTCAAGCCGCCAAGCCGGAATGCGCCAGCGGCAAGTTTTCACGCAGGCAAGCTGTACGGGCCGGCCGGGGATACCGGCCGTCAGCCTGCCGTTTTTCTCGCGGATCAGCCGCGCAGCCGCAGCGCAGCTTTCTTGACGGCGCCGAGAGGCAGCACCTTCGCCACGCTTTCCTTGCGCGGTTCGGGCAATTGCCCGGCCGGCACCGGAGCGTGGACGGGGGCGGTGGCGCGGCCCGATCCGCTCAGGTCGAACGCGGCGACCGTCTGGCCAAGGGCTGCTGCCCGCATTTCCATCGCGGCAGCGGCAGCGGCGGCTTGCTCCACCAGGGCGGCATTCTGCTGGGTCATCTCGTCCATGGTCGAGATGGCCCGGTTGATCTCCTCGATGCCGCGGCTCTGTTCCTGGCTGGCTTCGGTGATCTCGTTCATGATGTCCGCCACATGCTTGACTGCGGCCACGATCTCGGCCATCTGGCGCCCCGCGTCGTCGACCAGGGCATTGCCGCTGTCGACCTTCTTGACGGAATCGCTGATCAAATCCTTGATTTCCTTCGCCGCCTGCGCGGAGCGTTGCGCCAGCGTGCGCACCTCGGAGGCGACGACCGCGAAGCCGCGGCCCTGCTCGCCCGCGCGCGCTGCCTCGACGGCGGCGTTGAGCGCGAGGATGTTGGTCTGGAAAGCGATGCCGTCGATCACGCCGATGATGTCCACGATCTTGCGCGAGCTGTCCTTGATCGACCCCATCGTCTCGACCACATGACCGACGACTTCCCCGCCCTTCACGGCCGACTCCGATGCCGAACGCACGAGGTTGTTGGCCTGCTGTGCATTTTCGGCATTGTGGCGGACGGTGGAGGTGAGTTCCTCCATTGAAGAAGCGGTCTCCTGCAGCGCGCTGGCCTGCGATTCCGTGCGCGAAGACAGGTTGGAATTGCCGGCGGAGATTTCATTGGAGGCGGTGCCGATTTCATCCGTCCCCGCGCGCACCTGGCTGACGATCTTGGACAGACTCTCATCCATTTCCTTGAGGGCGCGCAGCAGTTCGCTGGTTTCATCCTTGCCCTCGACCACGATGTCGGCGCCGAGCCGGCCCGCCGCCACGCGCTTGGCCACGCCCACCGCATCCTGCAGGGGCTGGGTGATGCTGCGCGTGGTGAAGAACGAGAGCACGCCGCCGGTGACCACGGTGATCGCGCCCATCAGCATGAGCAGGTAGGTCAGGCGCTGTCCTGCCGCTTCCGAGCCTTCGATCAGGCCTTCGACCGCTTTCTGCTGCATGTCGACCAGCTTGTCGATCTCGGCAATGGCCTGCTGGTTAAGCGGGTCGATGCGCGACGAGATCAGCTTGCCCGCGGCTTCGTTCGCATACTCCTTGACCTTCTCGATGGCTTCCTTGAAGGGTTCCTCGGTCTTCTTGTTGAGTTCGGCAATGTTGGCGACGATGGCCTTCTCCTGCTCGGAGAGGCCGAGCGCGAGGATCTTGTCCTGCGCCTCCTGGAAGCGCTTGCGCTGCACCAGCGCCTTTGCCTCTTCCTTCTGCATTTCCGGCGTGCTGTATTGCAGGCCGACGTTGCGCATCGCAATGCCGCCTTCCAGTACGGCACTGCGCATGGCGCTGGCCACGGCCACCTTTGCGGTCGCCACTTTCAGGCCCTCGTTCTGGACCTGGCGTCCATTGGCGCTGATGACGATGTCTGCCGCCAGCACGCAGACAACCAAGACAAGAATGATTCCGAAGCCGATTCCCAGCCGCGTACCGATTCGCACCGTACGTAAATTCATAGCAGTCTCCCCCGACCAAATTGCGCGGAGCAACGAGAGTCAGCCTGCCGGACTGATCGTCCGATCGAATGTTTTTTGACTGAGTTCCGCTGCGATACACCATCAAGCGTGCAATAAGCACACCCCAGCAGGGGCAGTGTAAATGAGGGAAGTCGGAATTGCCAGCGCGCAACTGTAAGTATTTTTCCTACGCAGGGACTACCTGTACGACTTTCATACAGGAACGGATTTCTCCATTTTTCCGGCTCGCATCCGGCTGACAAGAGCGCCGCTGGAGGCCGCACCAGCACTGGCGTTCGCCTGCCTCAGCCAGGTTTCCATAGTGTATCGAAACCAGACAGTGCCGCGATGTCCGGGTTTCGAGCACTCTACGGTTGTTGCTCAACAGCAACAATAAAGATGTAAGGAAACGATGCACATGTGCCGGCAACGCAGCGTCAGCGGCCGGAGCCTTGGCGGATGCGTTCGGCCGCCCGGCGTATCGCGGACGGGTTAATATCGCCTTTCTCCGCATCCAGCGCGAAGGCCAGCGCGGTATCCATCGTGGAGAGGTGGTACAGGAACCACTGGGGCAGCAGTTCGGCCGCCTCGCGCCCGAGCGCGACATCGCCGCTCATCACGTGCGGCGCGACATGATGCAGCGCGGCCAGCACGCGCGCATGCTGCTCGCGGTGCCCGTGCAGGCCGGGATAATCGATCTCCTCCATGAGCTCTTCCTCTTCACGGAAGTCTTTTTCGACCTTTTCGATCAGGCGCATGAACCCCTGCGCGAAGCGGCTGTCGGGCGTCGTCAGCAGTTCACTCAGGTCCTCGAGGAATTCCTCATGCGCGGCATCCATGCCGGTCACCCCAAGCGACATGTCCTGGGTCCATTTGATCGCTTGCATCGCAGACTCCCTTCAAGACCTATTCTGATTGAGGCAGTCTAGAAGAATTTCATTGGCCTTCAAGGACAGAACCCGGTACGACGGCCTCGCCGCAACGGAAGCGCTTGAGCTGGATCAACGAAAACGAAACTCGTGGCCTAGAGAGCGGCATAGACGAGGTTGCGGAACAGCTGCCGGTAATGGGTGCGCTGCTCCGGCGCCTGCATCATGAAGATCGCGAGCAGGTCTTCGGCGGGGTCGATCCAGAAGTACGTGCCGGCAAGCCCGCTCCAGCTGTAATCGCCGATCGATCCCGGCATCAGTGCGCCGCCTTCATGCGTGCGCACGGAGAAGCCGAGGCCGAAACCGTAGCCCGGCCCAGGCAGGTAGCTCAGGCCGGAGCGTGCCAGCGGCAGGCCGACGAGATGGTCGCTCGTCATGTACCCGAGCATCTTGCGCGACAGCAGCCGGACGCCGTCGAGCTCGCCGCCGTTGGCCAGCATTTTGGCGAAACGGAAGTAGTCGTGCAGCGTCGACATCATCCCGCCGCCGCCGCCCATGAAGCTGGGCTTGCGCCGCGGCTGGTTCAGCTTCACTTCAGTGCCAGTCACCGGGTCGGTGCCATAGGCTTCCGCGATGCGGTGGTGCTGGCTCTCTTCCACCCAGAAGCCGGAATCCTTCATGCCCAGCGGACGCAGGATGCGCTCGGCCAGCAGCGCATCGAGCGACATGCCGGAGACGCGCTCCAGCAGCACGCCGAGCACGTCGGTCGCGTGGCTGTATTCCCATACCGTTCCCGGCTGGTACATCAGCGGCAGCTGCCCCATCAGGCGGATGAACTCGTCGCTGGTGGCGCGCGGGCTGCCGATACCGGCCTTGCGGTATTCTTCCTTGACCAGCGAGTCGCCGAAGATGCCGTAGGTGAAACCGGCGGTATGGCGCAACAGGTCCTGCACGGTGATCGGCTGCAGCGCGTCTTCCAGCTGCAGGATACGCTTGCCCTTGGCATCGGCCTTTTCCACGCCCACCTTCAGTCCGCGCAGCTCGGGCAGGTGGTTCACGATCGGATCGCTGAGCAGCAACCTGCCCTGCTCGACCAGCATCATGGCGGCCACCGATACGATGGGCTTGGTCATCGAATAGATGCGGAAGATGCTGTCCAGCGCCATCGGCTTGCTGCCCGCCGGGTCCTGCACGCCAATGGCCGCCTCGCAGGCGATCTCGCCGCCGCGCGCGACCAGCATTGCGGCGCCGGGAATGAAGCGTGCCTGGATATCCGCCTCGATGCGCTTGGTCAGCGCCTCCAGCCGTTGTGCCGAAAAACCGTGCTTGCCCATGTCTGCCATCCTCGTCCGTTATGTCCGTCCAAAATCGAACGGTCGTCTGGATTTTAATGGATGACAGAGAAACCCGCCGCCCGGCCGCAAACAAGGCTGTCATTCCTGCGAAAGCAGGAATCCAGCGGCGTGATACGGCGCATGCAAGACACTGGATCCCGACTTTCGTCGGGATGACGGCGCTGAGTTCAATCTTGAGTGAGTGGAATTGCCGCCTCAGCCCATGACGTGGTAACCGGCGTCGATGTACTCCACGTTCCCGGTCAGGGATCGCGCGCCGTCGCTGGCGAGGAAGGCGGCGACATGGCCCACATCCTCGATGGTGGCGAGCATCCGTTCGGGCGCGCGTTCCTTCGCCCGTTCCAGCAGCGCGTCGAAGTGGCCGATGCCCGAGGCGGCGCGCGTTAGCAGCGGCCCCGGCGACAGCGCATGGACGCGTATGCCTTTCGTGCCGAGCTCGGCGGCAAGGTAGCGCACCGTGCTTTCCAGCGCGGCCTTCACCGGCCCCATCATGTTGTAATGCTCCACCACCCGCTCGGAGCCGAAGAATGTCACCGTCTGCAGGCAGCCGCCCTCCTTCATCAGCGGTTCGGCCAGCTTTGCCATGCGGGTGAAGGAGTGGCAGGACACTTCCATTGCCATCGCAAAGCCTTCTTTCGAGCAGTCGACCAGACGGCCCTGCAGGTCTTCCTTCGGGGCAAAGGCGATCGAGTGCAGTACGAAATCCAACTTGCCCCATTCCTTCTCGATGCGTGCAAACACCGCCTCGAGCTGCCCTTCCTCGCGCACGTCGCAGGGCACGATGATGGGGCTGCCGAGTGCTTCCGCCAGCGGACGGACATGAGGTTCGGCCTTCTCATTCAGGTAAGTGATGGCGAGTTCCGCCCCGGCGTTGCGGAATGCGCGCGCGCATCCGTAGGCGATGCTGTTGTCGTTCGCAATCCCGACAACCAGGCCTTTCTTGCTGGTGAGAGTCATTCTTCCATTGCTCCGTGTTCTGCCGGCAATCAGCGTGCCGGGTTACGCATGCATGAAGCGACCAAGGGTACCGGAATCCGCCCGCAGCGCAACAAGCTCACCCGGGGCGACGCCATCCATTTGGGCGCGGTTGACCTGGATCAACAAAATTTCGCGCTGAACTGAGTACGGTGGGCGCGTTACCGTTGCAGGAATTGAACGATGTCCGCACCGATGCCCGCCGCCGCCATGCTCACGCCCGTATTCAGCCTCCGCGGCGTGGGAAAGACTTACACCATGGGGGAAATCGAGGTGCCGGCGCTGCGCGACGTCGATCTTGACCTGTATGCCGGCGAGTTCGTCGTGCTGCTCGGCGCCTCGGGCAGCGGAAAATCCACGCTGCTCAACATCCTCGGCGGGCTCGACACGCCCACGTCCGGCAGCCTGCACTACCTCGATGAAGACCTGACGCACGCCGGCGACGCCACCCTGACCGCCTTTCGGCGCGAACATGTGGGCTTCGTCTTTCAGTTCTACAACCTGATTCCCAGCCTGACCGCGCTGGAGAATGTGCAGCTCGTCACGGAAATCAGCCCGGACCCGATGGACGCCGCCGAAGCCTTGCGGCTCGTGGGGCTGGAGGAGCGCATGCACCATTTCCCGGCCCAGCTCTCGGGGGGCGAACAGCAGCGCGTCGCCATTGCGCGTGCCATCGCCAAACAGCCGGACATGCTCTTGTGCGACGAGCCGACCGGCGCGCTCGACTTCCGTACCGGCAAGCTGGTGCTTGAGGTGCTGGACCGCATCAACCGCGAGCTTGGTACCACCACCGCCGTCATCACCCACAACGCGGCGATCGCGGGCATGGCGCACCGGGTGATCCACATCAGCAGCGGACGCATCACGCGGATCGAGACCAACGAACAGCGCGTGCCGCCGGGAGAGATCCAGTGGTAGCCTTCGCCCTGCGCCCGGTCGATCTCAAGCTGTTGCGCGACCTCTGGCGCATGCGCGGACAGGCGCTGGCGATCGCGATGGTCGCCATGTGCGGCATCGCCACGCTGGTCACCATGCGCGGTTCCTACGAGGCGCTGCTCGATGCGCAGGCCTCCTATTACGAACGCTACCGCTTCGCCGACGTGTTTGCGCATCTCAAGAACGCGCCGCTCACCCTCGTCGCCCGCGTGCGCGAAATCCCCGGCGTCAACGAAGCCGACGGCCGCGTGGTGTTCGATGCCTCGCTGGACGTGCCCGGGCTGGACGAACCGGCCAGCGGCCGGCTGGTATCGCTGCCGCCAACGCCCGGCACCGGACTCAACCGCGTCCACCTGCGCAGCGGCCGCCTGCCTGAAGCAGGCAACCGCCTTGAAGTCCTCGCCAGCGAAGCCTTTTGCGCCGCCAACAAGCTGCGCCCGGGCGACAGCATTGCCGCCATCATCAACGGCAGGAAGGAGCGCCTGCACATCGTCGGTATCGGCATCTCGCCGGAATACGTGAATGAAATCAAGGGCAACAGCTTCCCCGACAACCGCCGCTTCGGCGTGCTGTGGATGGCGCACGAGGCGCTTGCCGCCGCCCTCAACATGCGCGACAGCATCAACGACATCACGCTCATCCTGGCGCCGCATGCCAGCGAGTCGCGTGTGATCGAGCAGCTCGATATCCTGCTGGCGCCCTACGGATCGCTCGGCGCCTATGGACGCAAGGAACAGGTGTCACACAGTTTCATCGACAATGAGCTGGCCTCCAACCGCGTCAGCGGCACGGTGATCCCGGCGATCTTCCTCGCCGTCGCCGCCTTTCTGATCCATAACGTGCTCCTGCGCATCATCACGCTGCAGCGCGCCCAGATCGCCTTGCTCAAGAGTTTCGGTTACAGCAGTTTTTCCGTGGCCGCGCATTACCTCAAGTTCGCCTTGCTGACCGTCATGGCCGGCGGCATCGCCGGAATCGCGCTCGGCAGCTGGCTCGGCCAGGGGCTGGCCGGCCTGTATGCCGAGTTCTATCACTTTCCGCGCATGGAATTCAGGCTGTCCGGATTTGCGGTCGCGGTGTCGCTGGTGATCGCCGCCGCCGCCGCGGTCTTCGGCGCGCTCCTTGCCGCCGCCCGCGTGCTGCGGCTTGCGCCGGCAGAGGCGATGCGTCCCGAAGCGCCGGCCCGGTTCCGCCCCGGGCCGCTGGAACGGCTCGGCCTGCAAGGCGTCATGGCCCTGCCGGTGCGGATGGTGCTGCGCAAGCTGGAACGCAACACCGCCAAGTCGCTGCTCTCCATCCTCGGGCTGGCGCTGGCGGTGTCGCTGATGATCACCGGCCAGTACACCTTCGATGCGCTCAACGAGATCATCCGCCTCCAATTCCGCACCGCGCAGCGCGACGATGTGACCGTCACCTTCAACGAGGCACGCGATCTCTCGGTGGTCCACAACCTTGCCGCGCTGCCCGGTGTGCTGCGCATCGAGCCCTTCCGCAACATGCCGGTCGAGATGCGTTTCCGCCATCGAATGAAGAAGACGGTGGTCGTTGGCCTGGCGCCGGCGCGGGAGCTGCGCATGATCCTCGACGACAGGGAGCGTCCGGTCGACTTGCCGCAGGAAGGCATCGTCCTGACCAAGAAGCTCGCCGAAATCCTCGCCGTTTCCACCGGCGACCTGCTCTCGCTCGAAACACTGGAAGGCAAGCGCCAGACTGTCGAGGTACAGGTGGCGGCCATCGTCGACGAGCCGATCGGCACCTTTTCCTACATGGCCAACAGCGCCCTCGCCCGCGCCGTCTCGGAGCCGGAAACCGCTTCCGGCGCCTTCCTCGCGGTCGACCCTCGGCGGCAGGCCGAGCTCTACCGCCAGCTGAAAGCCGTGCCGGCGGTCGGCAGCGTCAACCTGCGCGAAGCGACCCTGCAAAGCTTCCTGTCCACGGTGGCGGAAAACATGCGGGTCAATACCATCGTCATCGTGACCTTCGCCTGCGTGATCGCATTTGGCGTCGTCTACAACTCGGCGCGCATCGCCCTGTCGGAGCAGGCTGTCGAACTGGCGAGCCTGCGCATTCTCGGATTCACCAAAGGCGAAGTCGGGCGCATGCTGCTGGGCGAACAGGCACTGCTCACGCTGGCCGCCATTCCGCTGGGCTGCGTGCTCGGCTATGGCTTGTCCGCCCTGCTCTCCGAACTGTTGAGCCAGGAATTGTTCCGTATCCCGCTGGTGGTAAGCGTGCGGACTTTCCTGCTCTCGATCGGCGTCGTGCTGCTGTCGGCGGCGGCCTCCGGCTACCTTGTCTGGCGCAAGGTGCAAACCCTCGATCTCATTGAAGTCCTCAAGACACGCGAATGATGGATACCCGTACCCAAGCCCCCATGACCCGCGCCAATGCAACGCGCAAGCGTATTCGTCCGCGCACGATTGCCTGGACGGCCGCGGCAACAGCTGCTGCCGCCGTTCTCCTGTGGTTACTGTTTGCGCCCGAACCGGTGAAGGTGGAGCTCACACAGGTGACGCAGGGGCCGATGCAAGTCAGCGTGAACAACCAGGGCCAGGTGCGCCTGCACGACAAATTCGTTGTCGCCGCGCCGGTGGCCGCCGAGCTGCAACGCATCGAGTGGCATGACGGCGACATGGTCAGGCGCGGCCAGTTGCTGGCGACCCTCAGTCCGCTGCCGATGGATGCGCGGCAACGCCAGGAAGCGGTTGCCCGTCTCGACGCGGCGAAGGCGCTGGCACGCGAAGCCGGCCTGCGCGCCGAACGGGCGATGAGCGACATGCAGCTGGCCACGAGCGAGCGCACCCGTATCGAGCGGCTGGTGGTCAATGAATACATGTCGCCGCAGGCCGCCGAAAAGGCGCTGACCGCGGAAAGGGCCAGCCGCGCCGAGTGGGACGCCGCCAAATCGCGCCAGCAGGCGGCGCAGGCGGACGTGCGCGTTGCCGAAGCTGCGCTCATGGCGAGCGATATCGCCGGCAATGCGTCAGGCGGCAAGCGCCAGATCGACCTGCACGCGCCGGTGGACGGGTACGTGCTCAAGGTCCACGAGCGCAGCGCACGCACCGTGCCTGCCGGCGCGCCGCTGGTCACGATCGGCGATTCCGCGCGTTACGAGATCGTGGCCGACGTGCTCTCCAGCGATGCCGTCAAGATTCGTCCGGGGCACCTCATGCTGCTCGACGGCTGGGGCGGCGGCAAGCTCCTGCAAGCCAAAGTGCGCCTGGTCGAGCCGGTGGCCTTCACCAAGGTTTCCGCGCTCGGCGTCGAGGAACAGCGGGTGAACGTGGTGGCCGATCCGGTGGAGTCGCTCGGCCCGCTGGGCGACGGTTACCGCGTCGAAGCACGCATCGTGATCTGGTCCGCGGACAAGGTCGACAAGGTCGCCGGCAGCAGCCTGTTCCGTGTCGGCGATGCCTGGCATGTATTCGTTGTGGAAGACGGCCGCGCGCGCGAGCGCGAGGTCAGGATAGGCCAGCGCAACCAGGACGAGGCGCAGGTGCTGTCGGGGCTGGCGCCCGGCACCACTGTGGTGCGCTATCCGAGCAATGCTTTGACCGACGGCGTACGCGTCACCGCGGCACGCTGATGCGTGCAGGACACTCGGCCGCAGCGCGTTTTGAGGTCCGACAACAATGCAACGCGCATTTCCTGCGCTGCGCGAACTTCCGCTCCGGCAGCCCGGTCATCATTGAGCACGGGCAGCACGGTCGCTGCCGCGATCCTGGAGACGCGCTTGCATGGAAGCCCGACACACCACGATTTCCCTTTACCAGAACTCGGTCCCCTCCTTCATCGAACCGGAACTCGACGCGCTCTACGGCCACGTGTTTTCCTCGCTGGCGCAATTCCGCGTGTATGACGGCATCGACGCCGCGACGCACACCTACGTTGCCCAGAGCGCCGACAGGACGGAAGCCATCCTGCTGTTCCGCGTGAACGGCCGCCGCGTGCAGGTGCTCAACGAACAGATCGCGATGGCGCCGGACGAGATCAACCGCTTCGCACGCTACGTGTTCGAGACCTGGCGAACGGTAGACGTGATCCGCTTCCCTGCGCTGCTGGCCGATGGCAGCGGCCTCGCCTACCCGCACCAGAAGTTCTACCGCACCGAAGACATCGTCCTGACACTGCCGCCGACGCCGGAAGACTACCTGAACGCGCTGGGCAAGGCCACACGCAAGAACTTCAAGTACCACGGCAATCGGCTGCGGCGCAATTTTCCCGACATGCGCTTCGAAGTCTGGACCGACGGCAATATCCCCGAATCGCACGTACGCGACATCATCGAACTGAACCGCGCGCGCATGGCCACCAAGAACAAGGAATCGGAGATCGATACGGAGGAAGCGGGACGCCTGTCCCGGCTGGTGCGCGAGAGCGGGCTGGTGAGCGCCATGGTCCTCGACGGCCGCGTGGTCGCCGGCACCGTCTGCAGCCGGGTCGGCGCGAACTATTTCATGCATATCAACGCGCACGATCCCGCCTACGACGACGCGCGGCTGGGAAAGCTGTGCTGTTACATGACCATCTGCGACTGCATTACGCGCGGCGGCAAGGAATTCCACTTCATGTGGGGCCGCTTCGAGTACAAGTATCTGCTGCTCGGCGTGCAGCGCGACTACGACGAACTCACCCTCTACCGTTCCCGCGCGCACCTGCTGCGGCACGGCGCCTCCGCATTCCGCATCGCCTACAACGGATATTCGCGGGAGTGGAAATTCCGGCTGCTGGACGTGGCGAACAAGCCCGATGAAAGCAGCCTGCTGCTGCGCACGGCATCACGGTCGCTGAATTTTCTGCGTCAGGTGAAGCAGTCGGGCTTTCGGGGGGTGGTGGCGCGGCATTGAATTTGCTCTACAATAGGATTAAATCCTACTTTTAGGAGCAACCATGAGAGCCACACGGCAGCTGAGCATTACCCTTCCGCATGAAATGGCCGAGATGGTGAGAGCCAAGGTGAGTTCCGGCGAGTATGCGTCGGAGAGCGAGGTGGTGCGTGACGGATTGCGGGCGCTGCTCGTTCGCGAGCGGGCGATTGAATCATGGCTTGTCGCTGAAGTCGGAGCAGCCTACGACGCCTTGAAGAAGGATCCCGCTCGCGGACTCTCAGTGGAAGACGTGCGGGCCGCGTTGGAGCGCGAACACGAGAAAGCGACGGCGAAGAAGTAGATGTTCGAGGTCCAGTTCACGCCGGAAGCCAGGGACCAGCTCGCCAGCATCTACCGCTACATCGCGCATCACGGCTCTCCCGACGCCGCCCGTCGCTACACCAATGCCATCATCAGCGATTGCGAGAGACTTGCGGAAGCCCCTTTTCGAGGCAACAGGCGGGACGACATCCGTCCCGGCTTGCGCACGACCCATTACAAGGGACGCACCATCATCGCTTTCGCCGTGGACGAAGCGAAGCGGTGCGTATTCATCGTTGGTTTGTTTTACGGCGGGCAGGATTACGAGAGAGCATTAGGGGATTGAGCAACGAGACCGCGTGCAGCGGCCCCGTCGAATCCTCACATAGTCTTGCGCTTCTTCCTGCCCTTGTCGTTCTTGCTCTTGGTCAGAACGAAGCCGGCCTTGGAGAACTTGGCCTTGCCTGCCGCCACGCGGGTCGGCGCCTTGGACGGCGCTTTCGCCGACAGGAACGGTTCGCCGGTCACAAGGCGCTGAACGTTCTCCGCGTCCATCAGTCGCGCCGTGCTTTCCTTGGCGTTGAGCAGGACCATGATCACGTGCTTGCCGGCGGCCTGGAAGCGCATCACCAGGCAGCGCCCGGCTTCGCGGGTGAATCCCGTCTTGGAGAGCAGGATGTCCCAGCCGTCGCGGCCGACGAGGCGGTTGGTGTTGCGGTAGTGAACGGTGTGGCCGTTCATGTCGATCATGTCTTCGGTGCCGGTCGACAGGCGGCTGATTTCGGAATACTGCGATGCGGCGCTGACCATTTTGACAAGGTCGGCTGCGGTCGAGCGGTTGTACGGCGACAGACCGGTCGGTTCGGCGATGCTGGTGTGGCGCATGTCGAGCGCAACCAGTTTTTCGCGCACGGCGCGCAGGAAAGCGGGGCTCCCGCCCGGGTAGGTGCGGCCCAGCGCGTGGGCGGCGCGGTTGTCCGAAGACATCAGCGCCAGTTCCAGCAAGTCGCCGCGGCTCAGCACCGTGCCGACCGGTACGCGCGAGGAACTGAATTTCAGGGTGTCGACGTCGCTTTCGTCGATCGTGATCAGCTCGTTCATGTCGAGCTTCGCGTCCAGCACGACCATTGCCGTCATCAGCTTGGTCAGGGACGCGATGGGCACAACCTCATGTGCATTCTTTTCGAGCAGGACGGCGCCGCTCGCTTCGTCGATCACGACGGCGTGCTGCGAGCTCAGCGGCACGGCAAAAACGGACGATGCTGCGCTCAACAGCATGGCCAGGACGGTTTTCTTGAACATTTCCGGGGTAAAAAAACAAGGTTGCACCACGGAATGAATCATAGCGTGTTAATGAGATGCAAGGTTTGCTTTCACGCATTGAATCAAGAAAATATTTCAAGGTGTTGCGTCCGCGTCTTGGCGACTCTTCAAGCAGCTCCCGGCAGGCCCGCGGGAAGGCCGATACAATCCCCGGAGACCCTGTTACTGAAGGAGAAAACGTGTCCGATCCCTCGACTCCGCGCATCCTCGTCATCGGCGCCGGCGCCATCGGCGCGTTCTACGGGGCGGCGCTGCAGGCCGCCGGCGCGGAAGTCTCGGTGGTGTGCCGCAGCGAAGTCGATGCGGTGCGCGAGAACGGCTTTTCAATCGAGAGCAAGCGCCTTGGCGACCGCGTGTTCCGGCCGGCGCAGGTCTTGCGTGCCGCCGGCGACTACAGCGGCGGGCCGCCCGACTACGCGTTGGTGTGCGTGAAGGTGGTGGAAGGGACGGACCGGGCGGCGCTGCTGCGCGACGCCGTCGGGCCCCAGACCGCGATCGTCCTGATCGAAAACGGCGTGGAAATCGAGGACGAGATCGCCGCCGCGTTTCCGCAAAATGAACTCATCAGCGCCCTCGCCTTCGTCCAGGTCAGCCGCATCGCGCCGGGCAAGGTCAGGCATTTCGCCTTTGGCGACCTCAGCTTCGGCAACTACCCTGGCGGCCTGACGGCACGCGCGAAGCAGCTCGGTGCACTGTTCGAATCCGCCGGGATCAAATGCGCGCTGACGGAGGACGTGGTCACCGCGCGTTGGCAGAAATGCCTGTGGAACGCGGTGTTCAACCCGATCTCGGTGATGGGTGGGGTGCTCGATACCGGACACATCCTCGGCACGGCGGAGGGCGAAGCCCTGGTCCGGCGTACGATGGAGGAAGTGTGCAGCGTGGCCGCGGCAACCGGGCATCCGCTGGACCGGGCGCTGATCGGTCAGTTCATCGAGGGCACGCGCAAGGCGCCCGCCTACAAGACCAGCATGGCGCTCGACTATGAGAACGGACGGCCGATGGAAACCGAGGTCATCCTCGGCAACGCGGTGCGCGCGGGGCGGCGGGAGAAGGTTGCCATTCCGTCACTCGAGGCCTTGTATGCGCTGATGAAGATGGTGGAGATGCGGTGCATGCACGACGCTGGATCCCGGCCTGCGCCGGGATGACGGGGGATGGAAAGAGCAGATGCTGCCACCCTCGCCCGCACGCGGGCAGCCGAGGAAGTCCTGCTGCGTCCGACTGCGGGCGGCTAACTTGAATCGCGTATCAACCTCGCCCCGTCATCCCGGCGCAGGCCGGATCCAGCGGCGTTAATGCGCGTAAACGTGTCAGCTACTTCCTGAACTCGCCCAGCCGCACATTCAGTACCTGCCCCTCCGCCCCGGCAAGATTGTCCAGCCGGTCGCGCATCAGACGGTCCAGCAGTTCAATCCGCGCCGCCGGCGCCGGGTGCGTGCGGAACAGCAGGCCGAAGTCGCCGTCGCCCGCATTCTGCCGCTGCAGCATCTGCAGCACCGACGGCAGGCCGTAGGCGTCATACCCGGCCCGTGCCGCAATCACCACGCCCAAGCGGTCGGCCTCGAACTCGTCCTCCTTGTCCAGGCCGCTGGCATACAGCTTCTTGCCGATGTTCAGCAGCGCATTGCGCGCTTCGGGATTGCCCTTGCCGGCGGCATTCAGGACGTCGCCCACCAGCGCAAACCCGGCATTCTTCTGCACCGCGCGCAGATGGTGCTTTTTCAGCACGTGGCCGATTTCATGCGCGAGCACGCCGGCGAGTTCCGCTTCGCTGCGCATGCGCTGCACCAATCCTTTGGTGACGAAGATGTAACCGCCCGGCGTGGCGAAGGCGTTGAAGCCCGCGTCGTCCAGCACGCCGAAGGTCCACGGCAGGTCCGGGCGTTCGGTCTGCATCGCCAGCCAGCGGCCGAGCGTGTTCACATACCGCTGCAATGCCGGGTCATTGACCAGCGGCTTGGCCCCCAGCAGCGTGCCCGCGAATTCCTGCCCGATGCGGATCTCTTCCGGCTCGTCGGTTTCCTTGGTCGCCTTGCCGAGGTTGCTGACCAGATTGGTGACGTTGTTGAGATTGAATCCCCCGCCGCCTCCGCCCCCATTGCCGAAGCCTGGCAGAGAAAACGGCAGTTGCGCGAGCGTGCTGCCGCAGGCGCCGGCCAGAATGAGCGCTACCAACGTATTTTTTGCGATTCCCATGTCAGCCTCCTTCCGCGTGACGGTTGGCCGCCGGAGCCGGCTCCGGCAGGTAGTCGATCTTCACCGCGTTCAGCTTGCTGCGCTGGGCGAAGGCATGTGCGGCGTTCTTGTCGACCGCGTATTTCTGCACCCGGTCCACTTCCGCCGGATTGGCCTGGGCGTTTTGCAAGTCTTCCTCGCTGAGGCCGCGCACGCCGGTGGTCACGGTGGCGGTGTTCGAGGTTCGCCCCGCACCAAGCAGGCTGCCGAGTGCACCGGCAGGGTTGGCAGAGGCAGGCTGCGCTCCGCCTTCCGCCTTCAGGCTGAGCATGCGCACCCAGCCGGTCTGTCCGCCCGCGGTCTTCACCTGGCTCCACGCCCCCTTGCGCGCGAGCACCTCGACCCGGCTGTTTTCCACAAGCGTGGCAAGCGTCGCAGCGTCGGACTGCGGCTGCGCCTGCAGCTCGGTGGCCCGGCTGGTGAGCGCGGTTTCCGCATGCGCTGCGGCGGCCAGCAGGCCGGCGAGCATGAGGATCCATCGTTTCATGTTGTTCTCCTCCTTGGTTCGTACAGGTTGACTTCCGCAGCGCGTCCTTTCACCTGGAAAGCGCCGTGATGCTGGAATGTGAATTCCTCCGCGCCCTTGCAGGCCTCGACCGTTTCCTGCGTCACCAGCACGCGGGCAACGCCCTTGGTCAGGCCCTCGACGCGGCTGGACAGGTTGACGGTGTCGCCGATGGCCGTGTAGTCGAGCTTGCGTTGCGCACCGATGAAGCCGACGACCGCCGGGCCGGTGTGCACGCCGATGCCGACATCGAAATCGCCGACCTCCGAGCCTTCGGACTGCAATTCCCGCTTGAAATCGAGCAGCACCTGCTGCATCTCCAGCGCGGCCGCGACCGCATGGCGGGCATGCTCGGGATCGTCCATCGGCGCGCCCCAGAACGCCATGATGCAGTCGCCGATGAACTTGTCGAGCGTGCCGCCGTGGCGGAACACCACCTCGACCTGGCGCTCGAAATAGCGATTGAGCAGCAGCACCACCTCCTGCGGCGCACGGCTTTCCGATAGCGTGGTAAAGCCGCGGATGTCGGAAAACAGGACGGTGATGTCGCGCGTGCGTCCGGACAGGCTTTCCACGGTTTCGCCCTGCTCCACGATCTGCTGCACCACGTTCGGATTGAGGAAGCGCCGGAACAGGGAAACAGCCTGCTCGCGCGTGCGCCGCTCGCGCAGGTAGCCGGCGATGGCGGCACTGAGGAACCATGCCCAGGCAAAGGCCAGCGGCGTCGCCACCGGCACCAGCAGGTTGCGCTCAAGCGCGCGGTCGGCGACGGCCAGCGCGGCGGCGGTGACGATGGCGAGCGCGGCGCCGATACCCAGCGGATTGAGGCGCCGCGAGAAAGCGGCGGCGACGCCGGCGATGAGGAGCGCGCCGAGCATCAACGGCCACGCCGGCGAGACTGGCGCGATGCTGCGGCCGTTCTTCAGGTTGTCGATGGCAAGTGCAAGCACGTCCACCCCGGGATACCCGGCGCCGAGCGGGGTCAGGTGGTGGTCGAACGAAGCTGTCGCCGAGTTACCGATAACGACGATTTTCTGCCGGAACAGACGGTCAAGCGCCGCCAGTTCTTGTGCGCCGAGCGCCGTCCGTTGTTCCGTCAGGAGGCGGTACAGCTCGCTGTAGGGATAGCGCCGGTGGCCCTGCTCCGGCCAGCGCATCACGAACTCGCTTCTCGCAGGGAGCGCGGTGCCAAGATCGGAAACGATACGCGCCGGCAGCGACGGCAGGCGCCAGCCGTCGAACTCGGTGTAGAGCCGGTAGCGGCGCAGGACGCCATCCTTGTCGTCGAGGCTGTTGATCAGGCCAAGGCGCCATGCGTCGCGCTCCACGGCCAGCGGCAGCAACAGCGAGGCGCTGGCCTCGCGTGCACCGGGTGCGCTGGGCTTGAAGGCTGAAGCCACCGCATCAAGCCGCTCCTGCCGGGCATTGGCACCGAGATGAGCGGCAGGAAGGTAGACAGCGGGCGTGGCACGCAGGGCCTCGGACAGCCTGGCGTCGCTGCGGGGGCGCTTGAAATCGCGCTCGGCGAAGGCGATGTCGAACACCACCGCGCGCGGCTTGAATTCGGCCAGCGCTTCCAGCAGGTCGGCGTGGATCTCGCGCGGCCACGCCCACAGGCCCGCGATGTCCTGCATGGCGGCCATGCTGGCATCGTCGATGTCGACGATCACGATGTCCGGGTCTGCGGTGTAGGCGGCGACATGGCGCTGCATGTAGACGTCGGCCAGCCGCGCCTCGGTCGTCTGCATGAAGCGGAAACCGAAGATTTCGGCTGCCAGGAGCGCCACGAAGGCGCACGCCGCGGCGGCCTTCCACACAACTGGCGGGCCGCCGCGCGATGGTGTCGGGGATTGCTGCATGCCGCAGCACCTCCCGCGCTGCGCGACAAAATTGATCTAAAGCAATATTAGCTGCAAGCCCGCGACTATCGCAAGCAGCTGCAAAAAGTGCCTGAGTGCAGCAAATCCGGTGCATTTTGACTCACATCAAATGCATTCCGGGGTGCGCCCGGTAGCCTCCCCGAGAGAATCACACAGTCCCAAGGAGCCCTAGATGCGCAAGATCCTCGTCCCGGTCGATGCTTCTGAAAGCGCGCAGCGCGCCGCGCGCCATGCAGCGATGCTGGCCGGCGACAACACCGATGTCCAGATCCATGTCCTCAATGTGCAGGCGCCGCTTGAAGTGCGGGCGCACGCCTATCTTTCCCAGCAGGAAGAGAAAGCGATCCAATCCGCGGATGCCCAGCACGTCCTGCAGCCGATCATGCAGATTCTCGACGATGCCGGCGTGCCCTACCGTACCGAATGGCGGACCGGCGACGTCGCTCCCACCATCGCCGCCTACGCCGATGAAACCGGCTGCGAGGCCATCGTGATGGGGACGCGCGGGCTGGGGCCGGTCGGCAACCTCGTGATGGGTTCAGTGGCCAACAAGGTCGTTCATATCGTCAAGGTGCCGGTCACGCTGGTGAAATAAGCCTTGGATTCCGACCAGCACTGGCACGTCCTGCGGGGGCACGACGTGTCCGGCAGGCTGGGCGTCGACGCCGCCACGGGCCTCACGCATGCGGAGGCCGGCGCACGGCTCGCACGCCATGGCGCCAACGCCATCCGCGAAAGTCCCCCGCGCCCGCTGTGGCGCATGTTCCTCGATCAGTTCCTGGATTTCATGATCCTGGTGCTGGTCGCGGCGGCCATCGTTTCCGGGATCGTCGGGGACATCGAGGACACCATCGCGATCGTGGTGATCGTGCTGCTCAATGCAGTGATCGGTTTCGTGCAGGAAGTGCGTGCGGAACGCGCCATGGCCGCACTGAAGAAGATGGCGGCGACCAGCGCCGTCGTGCTGCGCAATGGCGAACGGCATCTCGTACCCGCCGCTGAAATCGTTCCCGGCGATATTGTTTTCCTCGAAGCCGGCAATGTCGTACCCGCCGACCTGCGCCTGATCGAGGCGATCCA
Organism: Noviherbaspirillum sp.; assembly: GCF_035654295.1. Classification (GTDB taxonomy): domain Bacteria; phylum Pseudomonadota; class Gammaproteobacteria; order Burkholderiales; family Burkholderiaceae_D; genus Noviherbaspirillum. The sequence continues at coordinate 25,611 of NZ_DASRXF010000019.1, forward strand.
GTTGAAGGCCGACGAAGCGGTGCTGACCGGCGAAGCCGTCACGGTCGAGAAATCCACGGTTCCCCTGTCCCATGCCGAGCTGCCGCTCGGCGACCGGCGCAACATGGCGTTCAAGGGCACTACCGCGACCTACGGACGAGGCACCGGCATCGTCGTCGCCACCGGCATGGCCACCGAGCTCGGCAAGATCGCCGCCCTGCTCGACGCCGGCGAGGCGCTCAAGACGCCGCTGCAGAAAAGGCTCGCCGCATTCGGGCGGAGGCTCGGGATCGCAGTGCTGGCGATCTGCGCCATCATCTTTTCCGTCGGGTTGCTGCGCGGCGAAAACCTCGCGCTGATGTTCCTGACCGCGGTCAGCCTCGCCGTTGCCGCCATCCCGGAAGCCTTGCCGGCCATCGTCACTATTTCGCTGGCGCTGGGGGCGCGCAAGATGGTCAGGCAGCAGGCCCTGATCCGCCGCCTCCCCGCGGTGGAGACGCTGGGCTCGGTCACCTACATCTGCTCGGACAAGACGGGAACCTTGACCGAAAACCGTATGCGCGTGGCCTCGCTCATTGCCGGCGGAACGCTCTGTACGGACTGCACCGCGGCGCCGCATGGATCGCCTTGGACGGAATTCTTCACCGCACTGGCGCTGTCGAACGACGCCGCGCGCGACAGCGAAGGACGCATGACCGGCGATCCGACCGAAACCGCACTCTACGCTGCGGCCCAGTCTGCAGGTTTCGACAAGAGCGCCTTGCAGCAAGCCGCGCCGCGCGTGTTCGAGCTCCCGTTCGACTCGGACCGCAAGCGCATGACAACCTTCCACCGGGACGCTGCGGGCCTGATTGCCTATACCAAGGGTGCCCCGGAAAGCGTGCTGGCGCGCTGCGGCGAGGCGATGGGTGGCCCGCCCTTCGACCGCGAGCAGGTGGCGGCACAGGCCGAGCGCATGGCCGCAGAGGGATTGCGGGTGCTGGCCGTGGCCTGCCGCCGCTGGCAGGAGGTGCCGGCGCAGGCGCAGGCGCAGGTGGATACGGAGCACATCGAATCGGGACTTGCCTTCATCGGCCTGGTCGGGCTGATCGACCCTCCCCGTCCGGAAGCGCGGGAAGCGGTGAGGCTGTGCCGGTCGGCGGGCATCACGCCCGTCATGATCACCGGCGATCACGCCGCCACCGCCCGGGCGATAGCCATCCAGCTCGGCATCGCCGGCGACGATGCGGTCGTGCTCACGGGACAGGACTTGGCGGCCATGAGCGACGAGGCGTTCCGGCGGCAGGTGGCGTCGGTGCGCGTCTATGCCCGCGTCGATCCGGCGCAGAAAATCCGCATCGTCGAGGCCTTGCAGGCGCAGGGAGAGTTCGTGGCGATGACAGGCGACGGCGTCAATGACGCGCCGGCCCTCAAGCGCGCCGACATCGGCGTGGCGATGGGCAAGGGAGGCACGGATGTGGCGCGCGAAGCATCCAGCCTGGTCCTGCTCGACGACAACTTCGCGACCATCGTCGGCGCGGTGCGCGAGGGGCGGCGCATCTTCGACAATATCCGCAAGTTCATCCGCTATGCGATGACCGGGAATTCGGCGGAAATCCTGACGATCTTCCTTGCCCCCTTCCTCGGCATGCCGATCCCGCTGCTGCCCATCCATATCCTGTGGATCAACCTGCTGACGGATGGCCTGCCGGGACTGGCGCTGGCGGCCGAGCCGGCGGAAAAGGGCATCATGCAGCGCCCGCCGCGCCCGCCCGGGCAAAGCATCTTTGCGCTGGGCTTGTGGCAGCACATCCTGGCGATCGGGTTCGTGATGGCGGCGGTGTCGCTGTTTGCGCAGGCTTGGGCGATCCACGGCGGATCGGCGCATTGGCAGACGATGGTGTTCACCGTGCTGACCCTTTCCCAGATGGGCCATGTGCTGGCCATCCGCTCGGAACGGGACTCGCTGTTTGCCCAGGGCCTGCGCTCAAACCTGCCGCTGCTGGGCGCAGTCGCCCTCACCTTCCTGTTGCAGATGGCGACGGTCTATGTGCCCTTCCTCAACCCGGTGTTCAACACCGAGCCGCTGACGGCGGGCGAGCTGCTGTTCTGCCTGGCGCTATCGTCGGTGGTATTTGTCGCGGTCGAGATCGAAAAGGTGCTGGTGCGGCGGGGCCTGCTGTACGCGCCGCGCGCTGAAGCTTAGACGTAGGCCCGTTCGCGCAGCCACTTGGTGGCGATGTACTTCACGCCCTTCTCCACCGGTTCGCCGGCGTGCAGGGTTTTCGGATCGGGATTGCGGTAGGCATCGGTGTTGACGAAAAACACCGCGCAGCCCTTCTTCGGCTGCACGGTCAGCCCGATCTCCGGGAAGGAGGTGCCGCCGCCCGATTCCACATCGCTCAGGTACATCACGATGGTGCCCACGCGCTGTCCGCCGCGCTCCAGGTGCTTGCGGGGGCCGGGACGTGTGGCGTCGAACCAGTCGAAGTGCGGGCGGTATTCGTTTCCCTTTTCGTACTGCAGCATCTGCAAGCCCTCGCCGTTTTCCGCCGGCCAGCGGGTGACGGCGGCCAGGCGCGCTTCGATGCGCGTCACCAGCTCGGTCTCGCCGCGCTGGAGCATGGCGCCGCGGCTGGTGCGATGGGCGTGGAGTTCGGTCTTGCCGTCGGTGTCCGAGACCACCGGCGAGCGTTCCAGGCGTGTCTGGCCGTAGGCGATCAGCGCGTCGCATTCCTCATGGCTGAGCAGGTTGCCAAGCAGGACCACGCGCGGAGCGCGCAGCGAAAACAGGATTTCCACGTCGCGGTCGGGCGTGCGGAAGAAATTTGACGAAGTGTCCACCTCGGGCAGGGGCTGCGCCGACGGCGCGGCAGGGATGTGGCTGAAACCGGCCTGACGCGCCTCTTCGATCGCGGCGCGCGCCAGCGTGGCCTCGAATTTCCCGTCCCGCACCATGACCTGCGCCATTTCGGCCGGCGCGCAGCCGCGCGCGAGGTTTTCGGTGATCCAGGCTTGCCAGGCTTCTGGCAGGGTTGGCATGACAGTCTTGTACATGGATGTCAACGTAAGGGAAAACTCTATGATGCAGCCATCCGGCAAAGGTTCCTTGAGGCAAGATCAAGTGCTTGCAAGTTTTTCCCAGGGCCGCGTCTGCCGCCACGCAGGCACCCAGTCTCCGGGAATCGCCAGCGCCAGCGCGCCGACATCGGCCACCAGACGCCCGAGCGCCGCGGGCAAGATGCGAACGCCCGAAGTCAGGGCCGGGAAACGGCTGTCGATTTCCTTCTGCACCAGCGGAGCCAGCCAGTCGCCGTGATGCAGCCACACGCTGCCGCCGATGACGAAGACGCGCGTATCGAGCGTCGTCGCCACATTGTACAGCCCCCTGCCGAACCATTGCGCGGCCCGCTCCGCAACCGCCCGCGCCTGCGGATCGCCGGCCTTGGCATGGTTGAACAGTTCGCTCGCGGGCATGCCGGCACGGTTGCCGATGTTGCGCCCCGAGACCAGGGCCTCGAGGTCGCCCCGATTGCCGCAGCCGCATACCGCGTCGTCCGTCTCGCTCATCAGGAGGTGTCCGGCATGGCCAGCATTGCCGTTCTTGCCGCGCAGGATGCGCCCGTCCACGCACAGGCCGAATCCCACGCCGGTGCTCCAGGTCACGTAGGCACAGTCGGGTTCGTCGATCACCGCGCCGAAGCTGCGCTCGGCCACCAGGGCGGACACACAGTCGTTGTCGATGGCAACCTCGGCAAAACGCTCCCGCAGCACTTGTTCGATCGGGATCGAGGTCCAGTCGTTGGGGAGGTCGGAGCCTTGCGCGAGTCCGCCGCACAGGTTGGGACTGCACAGCGCCACTTGCCCGGCTTCGCGGATGAAGGGGCCGGCCGAGGCGACGCCCAGCGCGTGCACCGCCGAGGCAGGCACGCCGGCCTTGGCGCACACCGCGTCGATCAGCGCAAGGCCCTGCTCCGGGATGGAGCGCGGGGAGCCGCTCTTGATGCTCGGCTGCGAAATGCGCGCCAGCGGCCCTTCGCGCGAGGCGACCATTGCGGCCATCTTCGTGCCGCCGATGTCGAGTGCGGCAATGTATTCGGCATCCATCGTCTCTGCCCTTTCAAAGATGCAGCGCTGCGCCTTGCAACCAGTTGCGCGCGTTGCAGGCGCGCAGGCGGAGGATCAACTCGTCGAGCAGCGCTTCCATGTCTTGCGCATGCGGGATGAAGAAATCCGCCGCGCTGGTTTCGCTGTGCTCCACCCGCACCGACAGCAGATCGGGCCGCTTGATGCGGAAAACATCCTCGTCCGTCACGTCGTCGCCGGCGTAGACGGCGGCACCGGCGCCGGTGGATTCCACCAGGGCTTCCAGCGCGTTTCCCTTGTGCCACGCATCCACGCCGACCAGGCTCACGATGCATTTGCCGGCCACCAGCCGCGGCCTTGGTTCAAGGTTGGCGCATGCCGCATTCAGGAAGGCCTCGGCACGCTCGCGGTCGGGCGCGGCACGGTAATGCACGGACAGGGAATAACGCTTGTCCTCGATCACGATACCCTCGGTCTGCGCCGCATGTTCCTCCAGTATATGAGACAACTGGTCTTTCCACGCGGCGCAGTGGCGCACATGTTCGGCCGCGCGCACCTCCCAGCCCGGCACGCCCTCCATACCGTGGTTGCCGACCACGAAATCCGGCGCAATCCCGAGCAGGCCGCGAATATCGTCGAGCGCGCGGCCGGTGATGATGACGATGGGGGCAAGCAGGCGCAATTGCTCAAGCCGCTCCCGTACAGGATCCGGCATGCGCACCTGCTCCGGACGCGGCATGATCGGCGCGAGGGTGCCGTCGAAATCGAAGGCGCACAGCAGGCCGGGGCGTGCAATCGCGGCCAGCCGACGGCGCCCCTCCTCGGAAAACAGGGCCTGCATCCTCAGACCACCCGGCGCAGGGACTTGCGGCTGTGCGAACGGATGCGGGTCATGATGCGTTCGCGCTGGCGCAGGCGGGCGGCATCGAGCAGCATGCGTCCTGCCCAACGGTAGATGTTGAAGTCCTTCACCAGCGACCGCATGCTGCGCATCCGGTCGCGTTGTTCGACTTCAGGCATGGTGACGGCGCGGTACAGCGCCTCCGCGCTCTGCTCGATATGGTAGGGATTGACGACCAGCGCCTCGTGCAACTCGCGCGCCGCGCCGGTGAACTGGCTGAGCACCAGCACCCCGCGCTCGTCGTCGCGGGCGGCGATGTACTCCTTCGCCACCAGGTTCATGCCGTCGTGCAGGCTGGTCACCATGCAGACTTCCGCCGCGCGGAAATACCGGTTTACCTGCTCGGCATCATGGTGTTCCGCCTTCAGGATGATGGGCTGGTAGTTCCCGCTGCCGAAACGCGCATTGACCCGCTGCACCAGTGCCCTTACCCGCGCTTCGAAATTCTGGTATTCCTCCAGCGAAGACCGCGACGGCGCCGCGATCTGGATCATGGTGAACTTTCCAACCAGGTTCGGGTGCGCTTCCAGCATCCGCTCCACGGCCTGGAAGCGCTCCAGGATGCCCTTGGTGTAATCCAGGCGATCCACGCCGATGCCGAGCAGGTGGTCGGCCGGCAGGCCGTTTTCCTCGCGCACCGACAGCCGGCACTCCTCGATGCCGGGCACCCCGCGCTTCTGCTCCGGCCAGGCGATCGAGATCGGGTAATGCTCGACCTGGGTGAGCTTGCCGCCGTAGGAAATGGTCGACGATTCATGCTCGATGCGGGTTTCCAGGTAACGGTCCACCGTTTCCAGGAAGTTCTTGCAGTGGAAGGGCGTATGGAAGCCGAGGATGGTGCTTCCCAGCAGGCCTTCCAGGATTTCTTCCCGCCACGGGCAGATGCCGAAGGATTCCGGGTTCGGCCAGGGGATATGCCAGAAAGTGATGATGGTGGCCTTGGGCAGGACTTCGCGGACCATGCGCGGCAGCAAGGCGAAGTGGTAATCCTGCACAAGCACCACCGGGTCATCGGTGCGCGCTTCCTTGATCACGGCATCGGCGAAACGCTGGTTGACCGCAACGTACTGCTCCCAGTCGGAGGAGCGGAACACCGGCCGCACGTGCGCAATATGGCACAGCGGCCACAAACCTTCATTGGCAAAGCCGTAGTAATAGCCCTTTTCCTCTTCCTTGGAAAGCCAGACGCGCCGCAAGGTGTAGGCGGAATTGCCCGGCGGGACCGGCACGCGGTCGTTGCGGTCCACGCTTTCCTTGTCGGCGGTGCCGCTGCCATGCGCGATCCAGGTGCCCGAGCAGGCGCGCATGACCGGCTCGACCGCAGTGACGAGGCCGCTCGCCGGGCGCTGTACTTCGATTCCGTTGCGGGTGCGCATGTGCAGATAGGGCTCGCGGTTGGACACGACCAGCACTTCATCCCCCGCCAGCTCTTCATGCAGCAGCAGGCGCAGCTTCTCCGGTGTCCACAGGTGGGTGGAATCGTCGCGCGTGCGCCTCTCGATACTGAACTCGTGCAGCAAGGCGCGCAGGTCGCCTTCCAGCGGATGGACATCGGCCTGCGGCGACTGCTGCTGCGGCCGCGCACCGATCTCTCCGCGCAGCAGGCGTTTCATCGAAGAGATCCAGTCGCGCCAACTGAGATGCGCGATGAACACCGTGATGAGCGAGGTCACAAGCGCGATCGCGGCGAACAGACCGATCACATACTTACGCGTATCGGCGCTGCGACGCTCGATGAAGCTCATGTCGTGCACCAGCACCAGCTTGCCGAGGTACTGCGCATCGCGTTCCAGCGGGCTCTCGGACACATGCACCGATCCTTTCGGCATGGTCACGAGCGCATTGCGGGCGCCGTTCTGCTGCGCGGGGCGGCAGCCGAGGGTGGATGGATAGGTCGCGGTCTTGTAGAGCAGGTTCCCGGAAGGATCGCAAAAGCCGATCGCGTACAGGCGCTCGTCGCGCAGGGCGCGGTCGAACAGCTGGCCGATGCGCCGTTCTGCCCGCTGCGGCACATATTCCACGAGCGGGTCCTGCAAGGCATTGGCAAGCGAATGCGAACGCGCATCGAGGTCACGCATGAACCATCGCAAGGTGAGCGTATCCACCAGCGGGACGACCGCGTACGCGAGCAAGCCCAGCACGAGGGCAAGCGGCAGTACGAAACGCAAAGTCAGGCGGAAGGATTGAAATGGCATGGGAGGGATCCGGTGAATGTCGAAAGCAAACGGCAATCCACGCGGCAAACGCGGAACGTTCCGGCTGCACAAGACAGACCGCACTGGTGTTCTGGATCAGGAACCAGTGACAGCTGACAACGGCGTGGTAGTCCGGGCTTCGCGCGGGGCGGATCGCGCCCCGCCGGCGTTATACCGAAGTGGAGTTTCCGCTACGTAGACAAAAGATCATGAATAGCATCAATAGTTCCGGAATTTGACGCAGCACGGCAAAGCCACCGGCAGCGGGAACTCATCCCGCGGCGGAGGCAAGCCTTTCCGAATGCAAACGTTTTCCCAACGACTTGTAGCTGAGCCAGTCGCGCAGGCACCAGGCGAACGCCGCAAGCGAAAGCACGGACAGCAGCCAAGTCAGCAAGCCATGGTGGACGATGCGGAAACCGGTGGGCAGGCTGTGCCACTCCATGAGCACCGGCACGAGCAAGGCGTTGTAGGCGCCGAAGTTGACGAGCAGCACGACATGCATGCTGCGCTCTAACGCCGGCAGCGGGCGTGTGCGGTCTTCCAGCAGCGTATCGGTCAGGGAAATCGAGAACTCCGTCAACACGATCGCTACCAGCAGCCACACCAACAGCCCGCCCCATTCCAGCCAGGCAAGACCGCCGAAGATCAATGCGAACATCAGCTCGCGCGCGCCATGGAGAAACTGCTCGGGACGCGCCGACAGCCGCGATGGCAGGCGTTCCCGCAGTTCATGATTGATCAGCACATCGGCGCCGCCGAGGACGCCGTGAAATACGAGCAGGACAAGTACCGGCGTGAGCATGTGTGTTTGAGCCGACCGGCCCGGAATGGTTGCACGGCCGGCAACGCTGCCGGCGCGCCGGCCTTAGCGGCCGCTGCCTGTGCCCGTCATGCCGGAGGGGCCGCTGTCCGAGCTTGTGCCGGTCGGCCCGGGCAGGCTCGTGCCGCTGCCGGTCGATGTGCCGGAGCCGGTGGTTCCGGTGGTACCCGAAGCGCCGCTGGAGCCGCTGATGCCGCCCCGGCGCCGCCATTCCTCTTCCGTCATCGTTCCGCTGCCCACGCCGCTGGTGCCCGCGGCGCCGGTGCCGGTCGTCACGCCGGTGCCGCCGCTACCCATGCCGGTCCCGGTTGCGCCCCCGGTCGTTCCACCGGTTACACCGGTTGTTGCCCCGGGCGTGACGGTCGTGCCCGAAGTGCTGCCGCCGCCCGTTGCGCCGGACGGGCTGCTGCCCATGCCCGATGTTCCGGTCCTGCCGGCAGCCCCCGTCGATCCCATCGTGCCGGAGGTTCCCGATGCGTCGGTGGCTCCGGTGGCGCTAGTACCGCTCGTTCCGGCCGCACCAGTCGTACCAGTTGCCGCGCCCGATCCGGCACTGCTGCCGGAAGCGCCGGCCCCGGAGGTGCCGCTGCCTCCGCTGGTAACGCCGGGAGCGGTCCCGCTGCCCATCGTTCCGCTGCTCATGGTCCCGCCGCTCATCGTGCTGCCCGTGCCGCTCGATGTCCCGGTCGCGGCCGGGCTGTCCGAGCTCATGCTGCCGCCTTGCATCGTGCGCTCCGGCGTTGTCGACGAGGTGGAACTGCCTTGCGCGAGCGCCATGGCACTAGTCCCGAGCAGAGAAACGAAAATGGCGATGGGTAACTTCTTCATGCTGCCTCCAGATAACGTAACCATTTGATGCCTCAGCAAATGCAATAGGTAAGGTGTTAGACCCATGCCTGCCGTCAGGTTCGGCTTGCCGGGCAAATGGCGTGGAGGCGTGGAAATTATTGAGCAAAAGCGAACCGGTGCCGCGCGCGCGAAACTTTTTCCGGCCGCCGGTTTCGCACATCAACGCCCCAGCCCCTTGAACCCCGGACGAAGACCGATGATGCAGGAACGCCCTACTCCCGCCCCCGACGCGACTGGTCCGCACAGCGGCGCGCCCCAGCAAATCCTCGGAGTCCGGGAAGCGGTGGCGATCATCGTGGGCATCGTGGTCGGCGCCGGCATCTTCAAGGCGCCCGCGATGGTGGCCGCGATGTCCGGCAGTGCATCGTGGATGTTCGCCGCGTGGCTGCTTGGCGGCGTTATGTCGCTCATCGGCGCGCTGTGTTATGCGGAACTGGCCACCGCCTATTCCCATACCGGCGGCGACTACCATTTCCTGCGCCGTGCCTACGGCGGCTCGGTCGCCTTCCTGTTCGGTTGGGCGCGCTTTTCCGTCATCACGACCGGATCGATCGCGCTGCTGGCCTTTGTCTTCGGCGATTACATGCACCAGATCCTGCCCTTGCCGGGCATCGGCAAGACCGCGAGCCAGTCGGCCTACGCGGCGGGAGCCGTGGTGCTCCTGTCGTGGGTCAACCTGCGCAGCACGCGAACCGGCGCCTCGACACAGTCGTGGCTGACGGCGCTCGAAGTCCTCGGGCTGCTGCTCATCGTCGGCGCCGCACTCGTCACCCCCGGGCAGGCGGAACCGGTGGCGGCAAGCACGTCGTCCCCGGGCGCGGCGTCGCTGGGCATGGCGATGGTGTTCGTGCTGCTCACCTACGGCGGCTGGAATGAAGCGGCCTACATCAGCGCGGAGCTCAAGGGCGGCAGCCGCAACATGGTGAGGTCGCTGGTGTGGTCCATCCTCATCATCACCTTGCTCTACCTGCTGGTGACCTGGTCTTACTGGAAAGTGCTGGGCATGGAAGGCGTGGCCCGTTCGGAAGCAGTGGCGGCCGACATGCTGAAAGCGGCCTTCGGCGACACCGGCGCGCGCCTGATTTCCGCGATCGTGGCCATCTCGGCGCTGACCTCCATCAACGCGACGATGATCGTCGGCGCCCGCACCAATTATGCGATCGGTCGCGACTGGCCCATCCTCGCTCCGCTCGGCGCCTGGGACGGAAGGCGCGACACGCCCGCCAACGCGCTGCGCCTGCAATGCGCCGCCGCATTGCTGCTGGTTGCCGTGGGGACATGGACGGGCAGCGGTTTCAAGTCGATGGTCGAGTTTACGGCGCCGGTATTCTGGCTGTTCTTCTTCCTGTCCGGCCTGTCGCTGTTCGTGCTGCGCGCGCGCGAGCCGCAGACCGCGCGGCCGTTCAAGGTGCCGCTGTACCCGCTGCTCCCGGCCGTGTTCTGCGCGACCTGCGCCTATATGCTGTGGTCCAGCCTTTCCTACGTCTACAGCCAATCGCTCGGCGGCCTCAACGCCGCGTGGATCGGGGTCGTGGTCCTGGCCGCCGGTCTTGTCCTGTTGCTGCTGATGCGCGCCCGTCCCGACGGCCGTCGGCAGTCCGTCATTCGTTCCATTTCCGGAGGAGACGCCCATGAAACGCCCTGAACGCGCCGTACCACTGTCACGCCTGCTTGCTCCCGCCCTGAGCGTCCTGCTCCTGGCGGCCATGCTGGCACTCGCAGGCACGGCGTTCTCGCAGCAGCCCGCGCGCAAGCCGGATGTCCCGTATGTGCCCACGCCGCAGCCCGTGGTGGACAGGATGCTGGAAATCGCCAAGGTCACCAAGGACGATGTTGTCTACGACCTCGGCTGCGGCGACGGCCGCATTGTCATCACCGCCGCCAAGGAACGCGGCGCACGCGGCGTCGGCATCGACCTGAACCCGGAGCGTATCGCCGAGGCCAAGGCCAATGCGGAATCGGCGGGCGTCAACGGCAAGGTCAAGTTCATGGTCGGCGACCTCTTCACCGCCGATTTTTCCGAGGCCAGCGTGGTCACGCTCTACCTGCTGCCCGACGTCAACCGCGCGCTGCGCCCGCAGCTCTGGAAACAGTTGAAGATCGGCACCCGCGTGGTGTCGCACGATTTCGACATGGGCCCGGAATGGCCGCCGGAGAAAGTTGAGCGCATCGGCTCGAAGACGATTTACTACTGGACCATTACGTCGGCGCAGAAAAAGGCGATTGCCTGAAGCGGCGGGCGGCGAGTAATGCGCGGTGGGTTTCGCTGCGCTCTACCCACCCTACCGTCCTCTATAAAGAACCGTAGGGTGGGTAGAGCGAAGCGAAACCCACCAATGCACACAAAGAACCATTGCGTGCGCAAACCCCGCCACACCCGCCTAATGCACAGCCAAGGTTTTCCCATTCGCCAGCATCATCTGCAGTTCCTCCATCGGCACGGCGCGGCTGAACAGGTAGCCCTGCATTTCATCGCATCCGTTCTCGCGCAGGAAGGCGAGCTGCTCGATGCTCGACACGCCCTCTGCCACGACCGCCAGGCCGAGGCTGTGTCCGAGCGAGATGATGGCGCGGGCAATGATGGCGTCGTTCGGGTCCTTGCCGATGTCGCGCACGAAGGACTGGTCGATCTTCAGGCGATCGACGGGGAAGCGCTGCAGATAGCTGAGGCTCGAATAGCCGGTGCCGAAGTCGTCGATCGCGAGATGCACGCCCATGTCCTTCAGGTCGTGCAGGACCTTGATCACGTCTTCCGGGTTCTGCATGACCAGGCTCTCGGTCAGTTCCAGCTCCAGCAGGTTGGCATCCAGGCCGGAGGCGAGCAGGGCTTCGCGTACCAGCTTGACAATCGAACGCGGCTCGAACTGTCGCGCGGAAATGTTGACCGCCACCCGCATCGGCGGCAGTCCCGCTTCCTGCAGCGTCTTGTGGTGTGCACAGGCGGTATTGAGCACCCATTCCCCGATCGGCACGATGAGCCCCGTTTCCTCCGCCAGCGGGATGAAGGTCGCGGGTGAGATCAGGCCGCTGCCGTGGCCGGGATTCCAGCGGATCAGGGCTTCCGTGCCGGCGATGCGGCCGGTCCGCAGGTCGATCTTCGGCTGGTAATGCAGGGCGAACTCGCCCCCGGCCAGCGCCTGGCGCATCTTCGATTCCAGCGACAGCCGCTCCGTCACGCGCTGGTTCATGGACGGCGTGTAGAACTGGAAGTTGTTCCTGCCCCGCTCCTTGGCCCGGTACATCGCGACGTCGGCATTCTTGAGCAGGGTATCGGCATCCCGCCCATCCTTCGGATAGAAGCTCAGGCCGATGCTGCAACTGACGAAGAATTTGTGGCCGTCGATCTGGAAAGGCCGGTCGATCGTCTTGAGGATGCGGTCCAGCAGGCCGGCGATGGCGGCCTCGTCCTTTTGACCCGTCAGGACGAAAGCGAATTCGTCGCCGCCGTAGCGGGCGATCGTGTCCTGCCCGCGCAGGCAGGCAACCAGGCGCTGCGCTACCTGCTTGAGCAGCTCGTCGCCGACATTGTGGCCGAGGCTGTCATTGATGAACTTGAAGTTGTCGAGATCCATGAATCCCACGGCCACCGAAGTTTCCATGAGCTGCGCGGTGGCGATGCCCTCGCGGATGCGCTCCTTGAGCACGCTGCGGCTGGCCAGCTCGGTCAGCGCGTCAACGCTGGCCTGCCGCTCCAGCTCGCGCTCGTAATGCTTGATCTCGGTGATGTCGTTCAGCACACCGACGAAGTGGGTGGCGACGCCGTCTGCCCCGCGCACCGGCGCAATGTGGACGTCATTCCAGAACAGGGCGCCATCCTTGCGGTAATTGCGCAGCAGGGCCGAGGCTTCTTCCCGCCGGGCGATGGCGGCCCGCAGTGCGGCGACCCCAGGCTGCTCGGTATCGTCGCGTTGCAGGAAGCGGCAGTTGCGGCCGACGGCTTCGTCCACCGGATAGCCGGTGATGCGCTCGAAGGCGGGATTGGCATATTCGATGTCGCCTTCCAGGTCGGTGATGATGATGGCGTTCACGCTGGCCTGGATGGCGCGGTTGCGCAGGCGCAGCGTTTCCTCGGCGATGCGGCGCTCGGTGATATCCATCCCCATACCGGCCACACAGAGCCGGCCGTCGAGTTCGATGCGTACTCCGTTGAAGTAATACGGTATGCAGCGGCCGTCCCGGGTCCTCAGGTCAGCTTCCACCACGGCGCTCCCGCTCCTCAACGCCTCGCCGATGCGTTCGGCCACCATCGCCTTGTCCTCGGCTCTGGCGAAGAAATCGAGTGGATGGGCGCTGATCATTTCCTCCCGGGAGTAACCGGTGACGGTCTCGAAGTTGCGGTTCCAGCGGACGAAGCGGCCTTCATGGTCGAATACGTAGACGATGCCGGGCAGGCTGTCGATGATGTCCTGCGACAGTTGCGCTTCCTGCACACGCCGGTCGTAGGCTTCCCTGAGGCTGGCGTTGACGCGTTGCAGTTCCGCTGTCCTTTCGGCGACCCGCTGCTCCAGGAACCCGTGGGCGGTACGCAGCTTCGCGGCCGCCTTTTCCCGTTCGGCAACCATCTCCGACAGCGAGTCGAGGTGCTGGCGCAACTCCAACTGGGCGACCACCTGCTGGCTCAGCACGCGCAGGGCGACGGTCTGAGTCTCGGACAGCACGCGCGGTACCCTGTCGAGCACGGCCAGGCTGCCGAGCGCGACGCCGTTGACGGTCACCAGCGGCGCGCCGGCATAGAAGCGGATATGCGGCGGGCCGGTGACCAGGGGGTTATCCGCGAATTCGGGATCGGCCAGCGCATCGTGCACGACGAACACCTTTTCCTGGCCTATCGTGTGACGGCAGAATGCAATGTCCCTTGGCGTCTCGCTCACGTCCAGACCGATTCGCGACTTGAACCATTGCCGCTTTTCGTCGAGCAGCGAAATGATGGCCATCGGCGTCTCGCAGATGCGCGCGATCAGCTCCACGATCTCGTCGAAGCGGGATTCCGCCGCCGTGTCCATGATCTGGTAACGCGCCAGCGTCTCCAGCCGCAAACCTTCGGCAGGGAAGCCGTTCAAGCTCATTTCCTGCATGCGCCGTTCCGCCTTGATCAAAACCGTTCGACGCAAGCCTGTTGCAAACGTTCGCCCTGCCCGCCAGCCTGCTCCCGCTCATTGCATGCGCCTTCCAACAGGCAACCGGTTCATTGATCCTGGTATACGCGGCAGGCATTTATGCGTGTAAGCTGTCTTGGAAAACATGCCCGCACGGCATCCAAATTCCTGCAACTCGAGAAAATGCAACTCATGAAACCCGAAGTCGTCGATTCCCAGATTTCCCCGGAAGGCCGCCTCGATATCCTCTCCAAATCGGAGGTCGCGAAACTGCTGGACACCAGCCAGGGCGGACTGTACTCGATCTTCCGGAACTGTTCCCTCGCTGTCCTGAACTGCGGCAACGCCCTCGACGACGGCAAGGAACTGCTGGAGCGCTACAAAGCCTTCGAAATCAGCATCATCCAGCGCGAACGCGGCATCAAGCTCGATATCAAGAGCGCGCCCGCCAATGCCTTCGTCGACGGCAAGATGATCAAGGGGATCCACGAGCACCTGTTCGCCGTGCTGCGCGACGTGATCTATGTCAACGACGAGATCAACGGCAATCCGAAATTCGACCTCACCACGGCGGAAGGCGTGACGGACT
>NZ_DASRXF010000020.1:0-99807 GCF_035654295.1 Noviherbaspirillum sp.
CGTAAACGCCAAATCTGCAGGCGTCATTAAAAAGGAGCGGCTTAAAGCCATAGTACGCAGCTTCTTCGCTGCTGTTGTGCCGCCGGCACTGGGCCTAGCCTTGCTCGGCCTGATATGGGAAATGGTGGCAATGAAAAGCGATGGCTTTCCATCGCCTTCCGCAACCTATGAGGCGGCCCTCAATGTATTTTCCGATCCCTTCTACAGCAACGGCCCGAATGACCAGGGAATAGGCTGGAATATACTGGCATCTTTGAAACGCGTTGCATTCGGCTTCGGCGCTGCGGCCGCCGTCGGCATTCCGCTGGGCTTCCTGATCGGACGCTTCAAGTTTTTGTCCAGCATGTTCAACCCCTTGATCAGCATTCTCAAGCCGGTTTCGCCGCTGGCCTGGCTGCCGATCGGCCTGCTGGTATTCAAGGCTGCCAATCCGGCTTCGATTTGGGCGATCTTCATCTGTTCGATCTGGCCGATGATCATCAACACCGCGGTCGGCGTGCAGCGCGTGCCGCAGGATTACATGAATGTGGCCAAGGTGCTCAACCTGTCGGAGTGGAAGATCGTCACCAAGATCCTGTTCCCGTCGGTGCTGCCCTACATGCTGACCGGCGTGCGGCTGGCGATCGGCACCGCCTGGCTGGTGATCGTCGCCGCCGAAATGCTGACTGGCGGTGTGGGCATCGGCTTCTGGGTCTGGGATGAGTGGAACAACCTGAACGTGCCGCACATCATCATCGCCATCGTCGTGATCGGCGTGGTCGGTTTGTTGCTGGAGCAGGCGCTGGTCGCCATCGCCAAGGCATTCACCTATGAAGAAGTGCGCAACTGAGGAGCCTGTCATGGATAACACAAGCAAGTTCATCGAGATCCAGAAAGCGGAAATGGTGTTCCACACCGCCAAGGGCAGCTTCCACGCGCTGCGCGACATCAACCTAAACGTGAAAAAGGGCGAGTTCGTCACGCTGATCGGCCACTCCGGCTGCGGCAAATCGACCCTCTTGAACCTGATCGCCGGCCTGCTGAACGCGACCGAGGGCACGCTTCTATGCGCCAACCGCGAGATCGCCGGTCCCGGACCGGAGCGCGCCGTCGTGTTCCAGAACCATTCGCTGCTGCCCTGGCTGACCTGCTACGAGAACGTCTACCTCGCCGTCGAGCGCGTGTTCGGTGCGGCCGAAGGCAAGGCCAAATTGAAGGAACGCACGAAGGCGGCACTGGCCCTGGTCGGCCTCGGCCACGCGGAGCAGAAGCGGCCGCATGAAATCTCCGGCGGCATGAAGCAACGCGTCGGCATTGCCCGGGCGCTGTCGATGGAGCCGAAGGTGCTGCTGATGGATGAACCCTTCGGCGCGCTCGATGCGCTGACGCGCGCCCACCTGCAGGACGAACTGCTGAAGATCGTGGCCAAAACCGAATCCACCGTGGTCATGGTGACGCACGACGTGGATGAAGCGGTGCTGCTGTCCGACCGTATCGTGATGATGACCAACGGCCCCGCGGCGACCATCGGCGACATCGTGCATGTGCGCCTCGATCGCCCGCGCGACCGCGTGGCCCTGGCGCACGACCCGTTGTACATCGAGTACCGCAGCGCGGTGCTGGAATTCCTGTATCACCGGCAGGCGCATCCGGCGGCAATCAAGGAAGCAGCCTGAAAACGTACAACGAGGGAGGGCGGTGGCGGGGGCTTCGGCCCCCGCTGCCGTTTCAGCGCGCGACGACGAGGTAGAGCAGCAAAAGATTGAGCACGATGGAGACGGTTGCCGCAGCCTTCCACAGGGCGACCGGATCGCGTTTGGCCAGCGGTGCGGACATGCGCGGCGCCGGCGGGTTGCTGGCACCGCGTTCCAGCGCGAGCAGGAATTCTTCCGCCGTCTCGAAGCGGTCGGCCGGGTCGCGCGCCACCGCGCGCAGCAGCACGTTTTCGAGCCACAGAGGAATCTCCGGACGATACCGGCTCGGCAGGGCCGGCTCCGTGAAGCGCGGGCGCTGGAAAGGTTCGATCTCGCCGTAGGGATAGTGGCGGGTGAGCATGAGGTACAGCGTGACGCCGGCGGCATAGACATCCGTCTGGCGCGAAGGCGGCGCGCTGTCGAACTGCTCGGGCGCCAGGAAGGAGGGTGTGCCGGCTTGCGGTGCCTCCACCGCGTCTTCTTCTTCCAGCCCCGAAATCGCGACCCCGAGATCGAGCAGGCGCAGCTCGCCGTCCGTACCGAGATGCACATTGCCCGGCTTGATGTCGCGATGGATGATGCTGCGCCGATGCAGGGCGCCGACCGCGCGCACCAGCTTTTCGCCGATGGCCACCGTTTCCGGCGCCGTGAAATGCGCGCCCACATCCAGCTTCTGCTGCAGCGTCTCGCCTTCGTGCCAGGTGCTGAGGTAGTACAGGAAATTCTTTTGCTCCGGCGTGATCACCTGCGGGAAGAAGCGGGCGACCACGCGCTTGGCCAGCCACTCTTCGTGGGCGAAGGCGGAGCGTTCGTGCGGGTCGTTGGCGCGGTCCGGATGCAGGGTCTTGAGCACGAGCTGGCGCTGGGTCTTCGGATCGAGCACGCGGTACAGCAGCGTCGCCTGCGAGCTGTGGATGACGGCTTCCACCCGGTATCCGTCTATCGTCTGCCCCGGCTTCAGCCTGGGCGGCACCGGCAGCTGCGCTGACACCGACAGCGCATCCCGCAGGTTTTCATCCGGCAGGTGGTCTACGCGCAGCACCACGGCGCTGCAATTGTCGGGGGAACCGGCGGCGAGTGCGGCGTTGACGAGCGTGTCGGCGCAGGAGGAAACGTCGGTTCCGCCCATTGCCACCTTGGACAAGGCATGCGTGATGTCGTACTCGGTCATGCCGGCCCAGATGCCGTCGGACGCGAGCAGCATGACATCCCGCTCGCGCAGCTCGCCCATGCCATGGTCGATCGCAAGCCGGGTGTCGAGGCCGACCGCGCGCGTGAGCACATGCTGCATCTCGGGCCGGTCCCACACATGGTCTGTGGTCAGCCGGGTCAGTACGCCCGCCCGGAGCAGGTAGAGCCGGGTGTCGCCGACATGGGAAAAGTAGTAGCAGTTGCCGCGCAGGACGACGGCGGTCAGGGTGGTGGCCATCCCCGCCAGCTCGGGCCGCACCGAGCCCTGCTTCTGCACCCAGCTGTTGATGGACTTGATGACCTTGTCGAGGGCATGCGTGACCGGCCAGGTATCGGGCGTGGCGTAATAGTCGGCCAGCAGGCCGCGCACGGTGTACTCGGAAGCTTCGCGCCCGCCTTCGTTCCCGGAGACGCCGTCGGCAATCGCGGCAATCAGGCCCTTGGTGGACAGTTCCGGCCCGGTGGGCGTGACCATGCCGACGAAATCCTCGTTGCGCTCGCGCAGGCCGGCGCGTGTCGAATGGCCGATGCTGACGGATAGTGGCATGTTAGGTTCCCGGCGGCGCAGATGAAAAAACGGCAGAGGCGGGGATGATTGTCCGCCGCCTCCGCCGTCCATGTTACTCAATTTCCGGGTTCAGATCTTCGCCGTGGTCATCGCGGCGCTGCCCCAGGTGGTGCGCCAGCGTCCCTTGACGGCGGTCAGGCCGACGAGCGCCGTCACGGCCAATGCCGCGAACATGGTCAGGCCGAGCTGGTAGCTGCCGGTGACCTGCTTCGAGTAGCCGAGGCTGGACGCAAGATAGAAACCGCCGATGCCGCCGGCCATGCCTACCAGCCCGGTCATCACGCCAATCTCCTTGCGGAAGCGCTGCGGGACGAGCTGGAACACCGCGCCGTTGCCGGTGCCGAGCGCGAGCATCGCCAGCACGAACACCACGAGCGCGAGACCGTAGGACTGCAGGCCGGTGCTGGCGATGAACAGGAACAGTCCGGCCAGCACATACATCAGCGACAGCGTCTTGATGCCGCCAATGCGATCGGCGACGATGCCGCCCACCGGTCGCACCAGCGAGCCGGCGAACACGCATGCCGCAGTGAAGTAGCCGGCGGTGACCGGCGACAGGCCGTACTCGGTGTTGAAGTAGATCGACAGCGACGAGGCCAGGCCGGAGAAGCCGCCGAAGGTCACGCTGTAGAAAAACATGAACCACCACGCATCCTTGTCCTTGAGGACGTGCAGGTATTCGACCATGGCCTTGGGCGGCGGCGCGCCCGGCGCATCCTTGGCGAAGACCATGTAGACGACGAAGGCGACGCCCAGCGGGATCAGGCACCAGCCAAACACATTCTGCCAGCCGAAGGCGACGGCGAGGGAGGGCGCGAACAGCGCGGCGAATGCAGTGCCGGAGTTGCCCGCGCCGGCGATGCCCAGCGCCGTGCCCTGGTGCTCGGGCGGATACCAGCGCGAGGCGAGCGGCAGCGCGACGGCGAAGGCCGCGCCGGCGACGCCGAGCAGGATGCCCAGCGTAAGCATGCTGTCGTAGGTGTTCAACTGCCCCAGCCATGCCCAGGCGAGCGCGGCGATCACGATCAGCTGTCCGATGGCGCCGGCTTTCTTGGGCTTGAGGTGGTCGACCAGCACGCCCATCACGATGCGCAGCAGCGCACCGGCGAGCAGCGGCGTGGCCACCATCAGTCCCTTCTGGGCGGGCGTGAGCGCGAGGTCTTTCGAGATCTGCACGGCGAGCGGCCCGAGCAGCACCCAGACCATGAAGCTCAGGTCGAAATAGAAAAAGGAAGCGAGCAGGGTCGGCGTGTGGCCCGCCTTCCAAAACGACGTCGTTTTCATGATGCTCCTTTGCACCAAAGTTGGAATGGCTGCGCACAATGCAATCCGCATGCCACGCGCTTTCATGCATCACCTCGCTCTCAATCGGGTGCATGCCGCACTGCGGCGGTGCGGTTTTGTCTTCATCGCGGTGCATTTGCGTTGTTTCTGCATTGGCACCGCTCTTGCTAAGAATCTGCCGGGATCATTTTGTCCGGCTTCAAAGGCGAAGCCGCGTGGAGAAGGAGCTTTAATGAAGAAGCTGAAGTTAGTCATGGTCGGTAACGGCATGGCCGGTGTGCGCACGCTCGAGGAACTGCTCAAGATCGCGCCGGACATCTACGATGTCACCGTTTTCGGCGCCGAGCCCTACGCCAACTACAACCGCATCCTGCTGTCGCCGGTGCTCGCCGGCGAACAGACCATCAAGGACATCATGCTCAATGATGTGGACTGGTATGCGCAGAACGGCATCACCCTCCACCTCCGCAAGAAGATCGCGAAGATCGACCGCGTGCGCCGCCTCGTCATCGCGGAAGACGGCACCACCGCCGAATATGACCGGCTCCTGCTGGCGACCGGCTCCACGCCTTTCATCCTGCCGGTGCCGGGCAAGGACTTGAAGGGCGTTATCGCCTACCGCGACATCCAGGACACCAATGCCATGATCCAAGCCGCCGGCGTGCACAAGCATGCGGTGGTGATCGGCGGCGGCCTGCTCGGGCTGGAAGCGGCCAACGGCTTGAAGCTGCGTGGCATGGATGTCACCGTCGTGCACCTGCCCGCGTGGCTGATGGAGCGCCAGCTTGACCCGACCGCCGGCAAGCTGCTGCAGAAGTCGCTGGAAGACCGCGGCCTCAAGTTCCTGCTCGACAAGAATACGAAGGAGATCGTCGGTGACGACAGCGGAAACGTGAAAGCGATCCGCTTCACCGATGGGCTGGAGATCCCGGCCGAACTGGTCGTGATGGCCGTCGGCATCCGCCCGAACACTGTGCTGGCCGAATCGGCCGGCCTGTTCTGCAACCGCGGCATCGTCGTCAACGACACGATGCAGACCTACGACCCGCGCATCTATGCGGTAGGCGAATGCGTGAACCATCGCGGCACCGCCTACGGCCTCGTCGCGCCGCTGTTCGAGATGGCGAAGGTGTGCGCCAACCACCTCGCCAACTTCGGCATCGGCCGCTACCAGGGCTCGGTCACCTCGACCAAGCTGAAAGTGACGGGCATCGACCTGTTCTCCGCCGGCGAGTTCATGGGCGGGGAAGGAACGGAGGAAATCGTGCTGTCCGATCCCATCGGCGGCGTGTACAAGAAACTGGTCATCAAGGAAAACAAGCTGGTCGGCGCCTGCCTGTACGGCGATACGGTGGACGGCAGCTGGTATTTCAAGCTGCTGCGCGAGGGCCGGGACATCACCGAGATGCGCGACACGCTGATGTTCGGCGAATCGAATACCGGCAGGCCGGGCGATACCGGTCATGAAGGTTTCACCAAAGCGGCGGCCATGCCGGACGATGCCGAAGTCTGCGGCTGCAACGGTGTCTGCAAGGGCGCCATCGTCACGGCGATCAAGGAGAAGGGGCTGTTTACGCTGGAGGATGTGCGCAAGCACACCAAGGCATCGGCATCCTGCGGTTCCTGCACCGGCCTCGTCGAGCAGATCATCATGGCCACCGCCGGCGGTGACTACTCCACCTCCAGCAAGGCCAAGCCGGTGTGCGCCTGCACCGATAACACCCACCAGCAAGTGCGCGACGCGATCAAGGCCAACAAGTTGCTGACGATCGCCGATACGATGGCCTTCATGGAGTGGCGTACGCCGGACGGCTGCGCCACCTGCCGCCCGGCGCTGAACTATTACCTGATCTCCACCTGGCCGCATGAGGCCAGGGACGATCCGCAATCGCGCTTCATCAACGAACGCGCGCACGCCAATATCCAGAAGGACGGCACCTACTCGGTCGTGCCGCGCATGTGGGGCGGGGAAACCAGTTCGTCCGAGCTGCGCCGCATTGCCGATGTGGTCGATAAGTTCCGCATCCCGACCGTCAAGGTCACCGGCGGGCAGCGCATCGACCTGCTCGGCGTGAAGAAGGAAGACTTGCCGGCGGTGTGGCAGGAGTTGGGCATGCCGTCGGGCCATGCGTATGCGAAGGCGCTGCGCACGGTGAAGACCTGCGTCGGTTCGGAATGGTGCCGTTTCGGCACGCAGGATTCGACGGAGATGGGCAAGCAGCTCGAACGCATGCTGTGGCGCATGTATGCGCCGCACAAGGTGAAGCTGGCCGTGTCGGGCTGCCCGCGCAACTGTGCGGAGTCCGGCATCAAGGATGTGGGCGTGATCGGTGTCGATTCGGGCTGGGAGATTTATGTCGGCGGCAACGGCGGCATCAAGACCGAGGTCGCGCATTTCTTCGTGAAGCTGAAGACGCACGAGGAAGTGCTGGAGTATGCCGGCGCCTTCCTGCAGCTCTATCGCGAGGAAGGCTGGTATCTCGAACGCACCGTGCATTACATCGCGCGCGTGGGTCTCGACCATGTGAAGAAGAACGTGCTGGAGGATGCGGAAAACCGCAAGGCGCTCTACCAGCGCCTGCTGTTCTCGCTCGACGGCGAGCCCGATCCGTGGCACGAACACGAGAAGGCCCGGGTCGATACCCGCCAGTTCGCTCCGCTCGCATGAAAGGGAACAACATGACGCAACAATGGAAAGCCGTTTGCAAGGTCGCAGACATTCCCGCGCTCGGCGCACGCGTGGTCCGGCGGGCAGCGAAGCCCGACGTGGCGATCTTCCGCAGCAGCGAAGACAAGATCTTCGCCTTGCTCGATCGCTGCCCGCACAAGGGCGGCCCGCTGTCGCAAGGCATCGTGTTCGGCGAGCGCGTCGCCTGCCCATTGCACAACTGGAACATCCAGCTCGATTCCGGTTGCGCGCTCAGCCCGGACGAAGGCTGTACGCAACGCTTCAGCGTCAAGGTAGAAGAAGGCACGGTCTTTCTCGATGCCGAGGAATTGAGCACACTGGCGATCGAGGTCACCACTGAATGAATGCATTGCGCGAAACAAAGACGACCTGCTGCTATTGCGGCGTAGGCTGCGGCGTCATCGTCGAGAGCGATGGCGAAAGGATCACCGGCGTGCGCGGCGACCCTGACCATCCTGCCAACTTCGGCAGGCTCTGCACCAAGGGCAGCACGCTGCACCTCGCCGCCGATCCGCTGCTGCAGCAGCAGGCGCGCGCGCTGCATCCCGAGATGCGGGTGGCGCACGGTGCACGGCGTGAACGGGCAAGCTGGGACGGCGTACTGGATTTCATGGCGAAGAAGTTCGCCAGCACGATCCGCGAGCACGGCCCGGACAGCGTGGGCTTCTACATTTCCGGGCAGTTGCTGACCGAAGACTATTACGTCTTCAACAAGCTTTCCAAGGGGCTGGTCGGCACCAACAATATCGATACCAACTCCCGCCTTTGCATGTCGAGCGCGGTGGCCGGCTACAAGCAGACGCTGGGCGCCGATGCACCGCCGGCATGCTATGAAGATGTGGACCACGCCGACCTCATCTTCATCGCCGGCTCGAATACCGCGTATGCGCATCCCATCCTCTACCGACGCATCGAGGAGGCGCGCACGAAGAATCGCGCACTGAAGATGATCGTCGCCGATCCACGCCGCACCGACACCGCCCGCGACGCCGACCTCTACCTGCCCATCCTGCCGGGCACCGACGTGGCGCTGTTCAACGGCATGCTGCATCTCTGCCTGTGGGAAGGCTGGATCGATGAGGCATACATCGATGCCCACACCGAAGGCTTCGATGAACTGAAGCGCACCGTGCGCGAGTACACGCCGAAGTTCGTCGCCGAAACCTGCGGCATCAGCGAGGAAGACCTGGTCACCGCGGCGCGCTGGTTCGGCGAGTCGAAGGCGGCGCTCTCGCTGTACTGCCAGGGTCTGAACCAGTCCGCTTCCGGCACGGCGAAGAATGCCGCGCTGATCAACCTTCACCTTGCGACGGGGCAGATCGGCAAGCCGGGTGCGGGGCCGTTCTCTCTGACCGGGCAGCCGAATGCCATGGGCGGGCGCGAGGTCGGCGGACTGGCGAACCTGTTGTCGGCGCACCGTGAGCTGTCCAATGCGGCACATCGCGCCGAGGTGGCGCAGCTGTGGGGCGTCGACGACGTGCCGGCCACGCCGGGCAAGACTGCGGTGGAGATGTTCGAGGCCGTGCGCGCCGGCGAGATCAAGATCCTGTGGATTGCCTGCACCAACCCGGCGCAGTCGCTGCCCGACCAGAAGCTGGTGCGTGAAGCGCTGGAGAAAGCCGAGCTGGTGATCGTGCAGGAAGCCTACAAGACCAGCGCCACGGTCGATTTCGCCGATGTGCTGTTGCCGGCCACCACCTGGGGCGAGAAGGAAGGCACGGTCACCAATTCCGAGCGCCGCATCACCCGCTTCCAGCCGGTGCTGCCCAAGCCGGCGGAGACGCGGCATGACTGGGAGATCGTGATCGGGTTTGCCCGCCGCCTTGAGATGCTGATGGACAGGGACAGGACGCTTTTCCCCTATGCCGGCACCGAAGAGATCTGGAACGAACACCGCGAATCCACGCGCGGGCGCGACCTCGACATCACCGGCCTGTCCTACCGCATCCTGGAAGAGCAGGGGCCGCAGCAGTGGCCGTTCCCGGAAGGCGCGACGGCAGGCAGGAAGCGCCTGTATGAAGACGGCGTGTTCCCGACTGCGAGCGGCAAGGCGCGATTCGTCAACACCGTGTACCAGCCGGTAGCGGAGCCGGTCGACGCCCGCTTTCCCTTCCACCTGAACACCGGCCGCCTGCGCGACCAGTGGCACGGCATGAGCCGCACCGGCACCGTGGCCCAGCTCTTTTCGCATGCGCCCGAGCCGGCGGTGATGCTGCCGAGGATCGACATGGACCGGCGCATGCTTGCCGATGGCGACCTGGTGCACGTCACCAGCAGGCGCGGTACGCAAATCCTCCCGGCAATGGCGAGCGACGACATGCGCGCCGGCCAGGTGTTCATCGGCATGCACTGGGGCGATGAATATGTGTCCGGCCGGGGCGCCTGCGGCGTCAACGCGCTGACATTGCCAGCGTTTTGCCCCAGCTCCAAGCAACCGGAACTGAAGCATGCCGCCGTCAAGATCCTGAAGGCAGAACTGCCGTGGCGCTTCCTGGCGTTCGGCTGGGTGGATCAGGACAAGGCGCTGGCGCTCCAGCTCGCCATGCGGCCCTTCATGCGGCGCTTCAGCTATGCGTCGTGCACCCTGTTCGGCAGGAACAAGACCGGCGTGCTGTTCCGCGCGGCCGACGACTACCCCGGCCAGGCCGCGCTGGTGAATGAGATCGAGCGCCTGTTCGGCATCGACGGCGCCGAGGTGCTGCGTTACGACGATGCGCGCCGCGGCAATGCGCGCCATATCCTGGTGCGCGAGGGCAGGCTGGCGGCGGTGGCGCTCGCCGGCGATACCTCCGCCGAGCATTGGCTGAAGGAATACCTGGAGGGTGAGCAACCGGTGGCTTCGCTGGGCCGCCTGCTGCTGATGCCGTCGGCAAAGGCGCCGCAAGGCTTCAAGGCGCGCGGCCGCATCGTCTGCAATTGCTTCAACATTGCCGAAACGGAAATCAACGAGGCGCTGGTGAAGCACGACTGGATCAACCGCGGCACGCCGGAGGCTGCGCTCGCCGCCCTCCAGGGAAAGCTGAAATGCGGCAGCAACTGCGGCTCCTGCGTGCCGGAACTGAAGAAGATCATCCTGCACCAGACGCCCTCCACCCGCGCCGCTGCCTGACGGCCTCGCCAGATGCACTCCGTTGCACCCCATGCAACGGAGCGTGCCTGCCCATGACGGTTTAAAATAGCGTTCCTCTTTTCCGTCACTCAACCCAAGCGAACGTCATGGCCGTCAACCTTCCCCTTCCCATTGCCGCCAACCTGAAGCCTGTCGCAGGCATCGAACTGGGTTTCGCAGAAGCCGGCATCCGCAAAGCCAACCGCAAGGACGTGCTGGTCATGCGTCTGGCGCCGACCGCCACCGTATCCGGCGTGTTCACGAAGAACCGCTTCTGTGCGGCGCCGGTGCAGGTGTGCAAGGCGCACCTGGAAGGGGCGCGTGCATCGGGCAACACGATTCGCGCACTGGTGATCAATACCGGCAATGCGAACGCGGGCACCGGCGAACTCGGCATGGCCAACGCCCAGGCAACCTGCGAGGCATTGGCCGCGCTGCTGGGCTGCGCCCCGGCGCAAGTCCTGCCGTTCTCGACCGGCGTGATCCTGGAGCAGCTGCCGATGGACAGGCTCAAGGCCGGCCTGCCGCCCGCCGTCGCCAATCTCAAGGCCGACAACTGGTACAGCGCCGCCGAAGCGATCATGACCACCGACACCCAGCCCAAGGCGGCCTCGCGCACGGTGACGATCGCCGGCAAGTCGGTCACCCTGACCGGCATCAGCAAGGGCGCCGGCATGATCAAGCCGAACATGGCGACCATGCTCGGCTACCTCGCGATGGATGCGAAGGTGGCGCAGCCGGTGCTGGACCGCATGGTGAAGGATGCGGCCGACAAGTCCTTCAACTGCATCACCATCGACGGCGATACCTCGACCAACGATTCCTTCGTGGTCGTGGCGACCGGCGCCGGCGAGCTGGAAGTGAATGACGCCGCCTCGCCGGAGTACGCGGAACTGGCCG
Organism: Noviherbaspirillum sp.; assembly: GCF_035654295.1. Classification (GTDB taxonomy): domain Bacteria; phylum Pseudomonadota; class Gammaproteobacteria; order Burkholderiales; family Burkholderiaceae_D; genus Noviherbaspirillum. Next base: position 11,415 of record NZ_DASRXF010000020.1, read on the forward strand.
CCGCCGTGACGTCCATCTCGCAGGAACTGGCGCAGATGATCGTGCGCGACGGCGAAGGCGCGACCAAGTTCATGACCATCACCGTCGAAGACGGCGCCTCGGTCGAGGAATGCCGCCAGATCGCCTATTCCATCGGCCATTCGCCGCTGGTGAAGACCGCCTTCTATGCATCCGACCCCAACCTCGGCCGCATTCTCGCCGCGATCGGTTATGCCGGCGTGGACGACCTGGATGTCAGCAAGATCAACCTCTACCTCGACGATGTGTGGGTGGCGAAGAACGGCGGCCGCAATCCCGACTACAAGGAAGAGGATGGCCAGCGCGTGATGAAGCAGAGCGAGATCACCATCCGCGTCAAGCTCGCGCGCGGCAATGCCGCCGCCACCATCTGGACCTGCGATTTCTCGCACGAGTACGTGAGCATCAACGCCGACTACCGTTCCTGACATTCTCGACATGACGCAACTCGACCAATTCCTCGAGCGCGCCGAAGCGCTGCTCACGCGCATCGAAGCCTTCCTTCCGCATGCGGCGCGCAACATTGACTGGGAAGCCTCCCATGCCTTCCGCTGGCGCAAGCCCGGCGGCAAGGGCAGCCGCGGTTACCTGCAGCCGGTCGCCCATGTGGCACGCATCGCGTTTTCCGATCTGCACAACATCGAGCCGCAAAAGCAGCAGATCGAGCAGAACACCCGGCAGTTCGTCGAAGGCCGGCCGGCCAACAACGTCTTGCTGACCGGCGCGCGCGGCACGGGCAAGTCCTCGCTGATCAAGGCATGCCTGAACCAGTACGCCGCGCAGGGATTGCGCCTGATCGAGGTGGACAAGGATGACCTGTGCGACCTGCCGGACATCGTCGAGCTCGTCGCCGGGCGGCCCGAGCGTTTCGTGATCTTTTGCGACGACCTGTCCTTCGAAGAGGGCGAGGGCGGCTACAAGGCACTGAAGGTGGCGCTCGACGGCGGCCTCACCGCGCAGTCGGACAACGTGCTGATCTACGCCACCTCCAACCGCCGCCACCTGATGCCGGAACGCATGTCCGACAATGCGAGCTACGTGCATACCGAGGACGGCGACCTGCATCCCGGCGAGACGGTGGAGGAAAAGATTTCGCTGTCCGAGCGCTTCGGCCTGTGGGTGTCCTTCTATCCGTTCAAGCAGGACGATTACCTCGATATCGTGGCGCACTGGCTGCGTCATTTCGGCTGCAATGCCGCGCAGATCGAGGAGGCGCGCGCCGACGCATTGCGCTGGGCACTGCAGCGGGGTTCGCGTTCGGGGCGGGTCGCATGGCAATTCGCCAAGGACCATGCCGGCAAGGTCCGGCAGTAAGGCGCGCATGTCATCCGCTTCCGCCGCACCCATTGACGTCGCCGTCGGCATCCTCATGAAGCCCAACGGCGACGTGCTGCTCGGCCAGCGCCCTGAAGGCAAGCCCTACGCCGGCTACTGGGAATTCCCCGGCGGCAAGGTGGAGCCGGGCGAGGACATCCTCGCCGCGCTCAAGCGCGAATTCGTGGAAGAGCTGGGCGTGCAGGTGCTGTCCGCCGAGCCGTGGTGCGGGGTCGAGCATGTCTATCCGCATGCCCATGTGCGACTGCATTTCTACATCAGCCGCGAATGGTCGGGCGAGCCGCAAAGCCTGGAGGGGCAGGCATTCGCCTGGCAGGGTACGCTGGGCGTGGAACCGCTGTTGCCGGCCACGATCCCACTCATCAAATGGCTGGACAAGGTACGCTATGGCTGCGGTGCTGCCTAGTCCGTATTCATTTCAATACACTGTACATATTTTTGTACACGCGCCAGCCCCAAGAAAAGGCCTTATTTTTCAAGGAATTAATGCTGGGTGACACATTCGGTGTACATTTTTGTGTACGCTTGATGCTGCCCCACTCAGCCAGAGAATCTACTAAGTCCTTGAATTAATTGGATTAATTCTTCTGGCACGCCAGTTGCTGAACCGTTACGAAAACTGACCGGTACAGGCTCGCCCTGCGGTCAACGACACGGACAGAGGGGACAATGGCGGACAGGGAAAAACAGGCCGGGGCGGTACTCACGATCGACTTGGGCGCGCTGAGCCGCAACTATCGCCTGCTGCGTTCCCTCGCCGCCGGCGCCCAGTGCGGCGCCGCCGTGAAGGCGGATGCCTACGGCCTCGGCGCGATTCCCGTCGCGCAGGCGCTTGCTGCCGAAGGCTGCCGTCACTTCTTTGTCGCCCACCTGGATGAAGGCATCGCGCTGCGGCCGCATCTTCCCGCCGACGCAGACATCTTCGTGCTGCACGGCCCGCTCCCCGACGCCGAACCGGAATTCATCGAACACCACCTGATTCCCGTGCTCAACAGCGCCGCTCAGGTTGCCGGCTGGCGCCAGGCCGCGCGTGTCGCCGGACGCCATCTGCCGGCGGTGGTACAGGTGGACACCGGCATGTCGCGCCTCGGGCTGTCGCGGATGGAGGTCGGCAACTGGCTCGACAACCCGGATTTCCTGCGCGGCATCGAACTGCGTTTCCTGATGAGCCACCTCGCCTGCGCCGAGCGCCAGGAGCATCCGATGAACGGCGCGCAGCTCGAAGCATTCCACGCGCTGCGCCGGATCTTGCCGCGTTCCCGCGCCAGTTTCGCCAACTCGTCCGGGATCTTTCTCGGCCCGGAATACCACTTCGACCTTGTCCGCCCCGGCGCGGCGCTCTACGGGATCGCACCCATCGACGGCGCTCCCAATCCGATGGCGCCGGTCGTCACGCTGCAGGCGAAGGTGATCCAGACCCGCGTCATTGAGCGCGGCGAGTGCGTCGGCTACGGCGCCACCTATCGCGCGGCAGGGCAGCGCAGGATCGCGACGATCGCCGCGGGCTATGCGGACGGCTGGCTGCGCAGCCTCAGCGGCAGAGGTTATGCGCTTGCCGGCGACGTGCGCGTTCCTGTCGTCGGCAATGTATCGATGGATACCTTCGCGCTCGACGTGACCGAGGTGCCGCCGGAGCGCATGCATGCCGGCGCTTTCGTCGACCTCATTTCCGCGGCGCAGCCGGTGGATGAGGTGGCGGCGCAAGCCGGAACCATCGCCTATGAAATCCTGACCAGCCTCGGCGGCCGCTATCACCGCGAGTACGTCGACGAACAGCCCGCTGCACAAGTGCGGGAAGCATTCGAACTGAACATTTGACACTGACAGAGGGACTATCGTGAAAGTAATCGTATTGGGAAGCGGTGTGATCGGTACCGCATCGGCTTACTACCTGGCACAGCAAGGCCACGAGGTCACGGTGATCGACCGCCAGCCGGCGGCTGGCCTGGAGACCAGCTATGCGAATGCCGGCGAGGTCTCTCCCGGTTATTCCGCACCCTGGGCCGCGCCCGGCATCCCGGTCAAGGCCTTGAAGTGGTTGATGATGCGTCACAGCCCGCTGGTCATCCGTCCCGGCACCGATCCCGACATGTGGCGCTGGGTGTTCCAGATGCTGCTCAACTGCACCGCCTCGCGCTACGAAATCAACAAGGGCCGCATGGTGCGCCTGGCTGAGTACAGCCGCGACTGCCTGATCGCGCTGCGCGACGCCACCGGCATCAGCTACGACCACCGCACCCAGGGCACGCTGCAACTGTTCCGCACGCAAAAGCAGCTCGACGCATCCGCCAGCGACATTGCCGTGCTGCAGCGCTACGGCGTTCCCTACGAGGTGCTGGACCCGGCCGGCTGCGTGCGCGTCGAGCCGGCGCTCGCCCATGTGCGCGACAAGTTCGTCGGCGCGCTGCGCTTGCCGAACGACGAAACCGGCGACTGCTTCAAGTTCACGCAGCAGCTCGCGTCGATGGCGGAGCGGGCCGGCGTCACCTTCAAGTACGGCGTGGCTATCCAGCGCCTGCTGGCCGACGAGCGCAAGATCACCGGCATCCGCACCTCCGAAGGCGACCTGAAGGCCGACAGCTACGTGCTGGCGCTCGGCAGCTATTCGCCGCTGCTGCTGCGCGAGGTCGGCATCCGCGTCCCGGTGTATCCGATCAAGGGGTATTCGATCACCGTGCCGATCCACGATGCCGCGCATGCGCCGGAATCGACGATCATGGATGAAACCTACAAGGTCGCGATCACCCGCCTCGGCGACCGTATCCGCGTCGGCGGCACGGCGGAGATCTCCGGCTACGACCTGACGCTGCGCAATGCCCGCCGCGAAACCCTGGAGCACTCGGTGGTCGACCTGTTCCCGAAGGGCGGCGATGTGGCGAAGGCGGAATTCTGGTGCGGCCTGCGCCCGATGACGCCGGACGGCACGCCGGTGATGGGCCCGACCCCTTACCGCAACCTTTTCCTCAACACCGGCCACGGCACGCTGGGCTGGACCATGGCCTGCGGCGCCGGCCGCGTGCTGGCCGACCTCGTCTCGGGCAAGCGCCCGGAAATCGATATGGAGGGACTGTTCATGGACCGCTACGGCAAGACCAACCGTCCGATCGTCGTTCCGCAAGAGGTGCGTGCATGAACGCGCGTGCCATGGAGACGCCCGGCATCCCGGAGTTCCTCTTCGGCGACCGGCAGCTGCATGCACGGTTTTCCATGGCCATCGAACTGCTGGCCCGCATCGTCATCGCCAACCCGAAGGCGGTGACGACGGCGGCGCTGGCGGAATCGCTCGGGCAGAGCGTGCGCACTGTGCGCGCTCTGCTGGGCAGCCTGCACCAGTCCGGCCTGCTCGGCCAGGACGACAAGGTGCGCGATGCGTGGTTTTGCGCGTCGCCGCTCGGCACCATCACGCTGGCGGACGTGTTCCGCAGCGTGGCCAGTGCCGAAGTGCGCCGCAGGAAGCCGGAACCGGCATCCGAAGAGACGCGCACGGCTTCCCAGCAAAGCGTCGACCTGCTGCTGATGCAGGCGACCATGTCGATCAACCAGGTCGTGCTGCAGCATCTGCAGGCCTTCGACCTCGGCCGCCTGAAGGCAGTGCGCGCCTCCGGCGGCGCCCATCCTTTCGGCTATTCCGCGCGCACCTATATCGCGGAACCCGTCTGACTATTGTCGCCCGCATGGCGTACGGGTAAAGTGGGCTCCATACCCGTTGCTCTTCCCAGAATACGACCATGCGTATCGACGTCCAGTTTGCCGACCGTGTAGGCATTGCGCACGAAATCCTCGCCGTGCTGGCCCGCCGCAACATGAACGTGGTCGCGGTGGAGGTCGACTCCTCCGACGTGTTCATCGACATCCCGGAGCTGACGGAAAGCCTGCTGCCTCCGCTGCGCGCCGATTTCTTGCGCGTATCCGGCGTGCTGGACGTCAAGGTGGTCGACGTCTTGCCCGGCGCCCGCCGCCGCCTGCACCTGGACACCCTGATGGCGGCGCTGGCCGATCCGGTGATGGCGGTCGATGCGAACGGCAGGATCGTGACCGCCAATGCCGCCGCCGCGGCCGTTGCCGATACGAGCGAGAGCGACCTGCATGGCAAGGCGCTCGACGAGCTGTTCGGCGATACCGGCCTGCAGGCCGAGCTGCTGGAGAACGGATTCCACGCGCCCTCGCGCGAGGTGCGCCTGCACGGCCAGCCCTTCCTGCTGGAAGTGGCCCCGGTTTCGGAACCGATCAACTCGGCCCTCGGCCAGACCATCGGCGGCGTGATCACGCTGCATGCGCCACGCCGCCTGGGCGGGCGCATCCATGCGTTGCAGCACGGAGGCGGCGGCTTCGAGGCGATCATCGGTGAATCCGAACCGATACGTGCGCTCAAGGCGCGTGCCGCACGCGTCGCCGTGGTCGATGCGCCGCTCCTGATCGCGGGTGAAACCGGCACCGGCAAGGAGCTAGTGGCCCAGGCCTGCCACGCGGCCAGCCCGCGCAGCAGCGCGCCTTTTCTTGCGCTCAATTGCGCCGCGCTTCCCGAAAGCCTGGCGGAGAGCGAATTGTTCGGTTACGTCTCGGGCGCGTTTACGGGCGCGCAGCGCGGCGGTAAGCCGGGCCTGATCGAAATGGCCGACGGCGGCACCGTCTTCCTCGATGAAATCGGGGAAATGTCGCTTTACCTGCAGGCCAAGCTGCTGCGTTTCCTGAACGACGGCAAGTTCCGGCGCATCGGCAGCGACCGCGAAATCAAGGTCAATGTGCGCATCATCAGCGCCACTCATCGCAACCTGAGCAAGATGGTGGCCGAGGGCGCCTTCCGCGAGGACCTGTTCTACCGCCTGAACGTTCTGCACCTCGAAGTGCCGGCCCTGCGCGAGCGGCCGGACGATATCCTGCTGCTGGCGCGCCACTTCATCGAGCGCGCCTGCGCGCAGGCGCAAAAGCCGATCTGCCGGCTGAGCGCCGAAGCCTGCGCGGCACTGGTGGCCAACCGCTGGCCGGGGAATGTGCGGCAATTGCAGAACGTGGTGTTCCGGGCGATCACGATGAGCGACAAGAAGGTGCTCGACGCCGCCGACCTCGACCTTGCCGAAGGCAGCATCATGACGGCGGATGCGGCCGGCAACGGCCATGAGGGGCAGGATTGGGAGAGCGCGATGGAATCCTACGAGCGCGCGGTGCTGGAGCGCCTCTATCCGCAGTATCCCTCCAGCCGCAAGCTCGCCGCTCGGCTGAAGACTTCGCACACGATGATCGCGAACAAGCTGCGGAAATACGGGATACCGGGTTCGAACCGGTAGAGCGGAATCAGTGGGGCAGGTCGCCGTCGTCCAGGTCTTTCGGCGGATTGACTGCGGGGATGCTGTATTTCTCCTCCGCCCACGCGCCGAGATCGATCTGCTTGCATCGCTCGGAACAGAAGGGCCGGTACTTGTTCGCTTCGGTCCATTCGACCTTTTTGCCGCACGTCGGGCAATCAACCACGGTCGCCATCACACACCTCAAAAGTTACACAGGGCCAGTTCGAAAGGCACATCGTTCTCGAACGACTTCGGCTTCATGTCGCCATCCTGGGAGGTGAATCGCACCCACAACATGTACTTGTTGGCCGAGATCTCCGGGATCGCACCCAGCGCCTCGTCGATGCCCAGGCGAACCATCTGGTATGCCTTGCCCTGCAGCATTTGCTGGTAGCTGCCGGCCTTGGCGATGGTTTTCGTCGAGCGACCCGATTCACGCAGCAGACGCAGCACGAGGCTGATGGCGTCGAACAGCGGGACCATCGGGGTGAACCAGCCGTAAATGTCGTTGAAGCGCTGTTGAGGCGCGCGCTGCTGCCAGGCGTAATAGGACGGCAGGTCGAACTCGCAGGCGCCGCCGGGGATGATGGTGCGCCCGCGGATGCTCATCAGCCACTCGTTGTCGCGGATGTTCTGGCCGGTCTTGCCCTGCGAATTCATCAAGGCGGCAAGGCTGCGGTCCACATCCGACAGGACTTTGTCGAGCTGGTCGGAAGCGACATTCGGATTGGACTTGAAACCGAGCAGCGTCTGCTTCTGGCGTTCGAGTTCCTGCAGCAGGTCCGATTTCAGGTCGGCACGGCCCGCGACCTCGAGCATTTCGAAGATCGTGGCAAGAGCGACGTGGTGTTGCTGCGGATGTTCCTGGTGCAGGAAAAAGATGAACTTGTCGTAAAGATCTTCCAGCCGCAGCAGAGTGCGAATACGCTCATTGAAAGGGTATTCGTAAATGATCAAAGTGGCGTCCCTTTAGCAATAAAGGTTGGGCTGGAAACAATTACGTGATTCTGAACGAACCCATAGAAAAATACAAATATTGCAGACGAGGCAAATCGCCCGCCACGGAGGTGTTGCCCTTCCTTCAGCCGTCCGAAGCCGACAATGCAGTATACAGCGCGTGGATTTTGTCGACCTGCGGCACCAGTGCCATCACGTCGCCGTCATTGTCGATCACGTCGTCGGCTGCCGCCAGCCGCTCCTGTCTCGAGACCTGCGCCGCCATGATGGCGCGGATCTGCTGCTCGGGAAGCCCGCTGCGGCTCATCACGCGCCGCACCTGCGTCTCTTCGGCGCAGTCGACAACCAGCACGCGCGAGACGCGCTGCTTCCAGGAGCCCGACTCGACCAGCAGCGGCACGGCGAACACGACATAGGCGCCGCTTGCCGCTTCGGCTGCCCGCTCGGTCTCGATGCGGATGAGGGGATGCAGGATCGCCTCCAGCCGCGCTTTTGCTGCGGGTTCGGCAAATACATAAGCGCGCATTTTCGCCCTGTCCATGGCGCCCTCCGGCGTCAGGAAGGCATCGCCGAACTGGGCGCGGATTTCCGGGATTGCCGCTCCGCCCGGCGCGGTCAGCGCGTGGGCAATCTGGTCGGTATCGATCACGCTCGCGCCGCGCGCGGCCAGCATATCGGCCACCGTTGTCTTGCCGCTGCCGATTCCACCCGTGAGGCCGACCGTAAACCGACGTGCGCCCATGTCAGACCGCAAAGCCGAGGTAAGTCTGCGCCAGCTGTTTGCCGTAGAGGAGGGCAATCAGGCCGGCCGCCGCCAGGTAGGGGCCGAACGGGATCGGATTGTGGCGTCCGGCCCGGGCGAGCAGGATGAGGGCGATGCCGACCACCGCGCCCACCGCCGATGACAGCAGGATGATAATCGGCAGCATCTTCCATCCCAGCCAGGCGCCGAGCGCGGCGAGCAGCTTGAAGTCGCCGTAGCCCATGCCTTCCTTGCCGGTCGCCAGCTTGAACAGCCAGTAGACCGTCCACAGGCTCAGGTAGCCGGCCGCGGCGCCGATGACGGCTTCGTGCAGCGGGACGAATGTGCCGTTCAGGTTGACCAGCAGGCCGCACCACAGCATCGGCAAGGTCAGGTCGTCGGGCAGCAGCTGGGTATCGGCGTCGATGAAGGTCATCGCGATCAGCAGGTAGGCGAACAGCAGCGTCGACAGGCCGGCCAGGCCGGTGCCGAAGCGCCAGACGAGCAGCGCAGACAGGATCCCGGTCAGCAGTTCGACCAGGGGATAGCGGATCGAGATCGGCGCCTTGCACTTGCGGCATTTTCCGCCGAGGAAGAGGTAGCTGATGACCGGGATGTTTTCCAGTGCCCCGATGCGGTGGCCGCAATGCGGGCAGGCCGAGCGCGGGACCATCAGGTTGTAGCGGTCGGTGTGCGGCGGTTCCTTGCCGCTTTCCTGCGCGACGTAATTGTCGGACTCGCGCTGCATCATGCGCGGCAGCCGGTGGATCACCACATTCAGGAAGCTGCCGATCATCAGGCCGAACAGCGCGGCGGTGGCGGCCGGCAGCGGGCTGGCCGGAGGTGCGGAGAGGAGCAGTTCGAGCATCAGACAACGGCACCCAGTTTGAAGATCGGGAGATACATCGCCACCACGAGGCCGCCGATCAGCACGCCGAGGATAGCCATGATCAGCGGTTCCATCAGGCTCGAGAGCGACTCGACGGCATCGTCGACTTCCTGTTCGTAGAAGTCGGCAACCTTGCTGAGCATCTGGTCAAGCGCGCCGGATTCCTCGCCGATGGCAACCATCTGCGTCACCATGTTCGGGAACACGCCGGAGCTTTGCATCGAGGTGGTCAGGCTGGTACCGGTGCTGACCTCGGTCTGGATGCGCTTGGTGGCTTCCATGTAGATGGCGTTGCCGGACGCGCCGCCGACCGAATCCAGGGATTCCACCAGCGGCACGCCGGCGGCGAACATGGTGGCCAGCGTACGGGTCCAGCGCGCAATCGTCGCCTTGCGGATCACCGGGCCGAAGATGGGTGCCTGCAGCAGTGCCTTGTCCATGAAGCGCTGCACCTTGGGCGACCTGCGCCAGGCCTGGAAGAACAGGTACAGGCTGCCGAAAATCGTGCCGAAGATGATGTACCAGTAGGCGACGAAGGCGTCCGACACTGCCATGACGAACAGTGTCGGCGCCGGCAGGTCGGCGCCGAAGGATGTGAAGACCTGCTTGAAAGCGGGCACCACCCAGATCATGATCACGGTGGTCACCACGAACGCCACGACGAGCACGGAAATCGGGTAGAACAGGGCGGACTTGATCTTGCCCTTGATCGCCTGCGTCTTTTCCTTGTAGACCGCAAGGCGCGTCAACAAGTCTTCCAGGATACCGGCCTGCTCGCCGGCGGCGACCAGGTTGCAGAACAGGTTGTCGAAGTAGCGGGGAAACTTGCGGAAGGCCTGGTTCAGGCTGCTGCCCGTCTCGATGTCGGTACGGATGTCCTGCAGCAGCTTGGCCACGGATGGGTTCGCGTGACCCTTGCCCACGATGTCGAAGGATTGCAGCAGCGGCACCCCGGCCTTCATCATCGTTGCCAGCTGCCGGGTAAAGAGGGTGATGTCGGCGTCGGTGATCTTTCTGCCCGAGGTGAAGGATTTCTTCTTGACCTTGGTGACGAGGATGCCCTGACGGCGCAGCGTAACGTTGACGATGGTTTCGCTGCCGGCCCGCAGCTCGCCCTTGACGATCTTGCCAGACTTGTCCTTGCCCTCCCACGCATAGATGACTTCCTTGACCGCAGCGTTTGCCGCGGATTTGCTGGCAGTGGCCATGTGCTTCCCCTATCTATAGATTGGTACAGCCGAGCACTTCCTCGAGACTGGTCAAACCGGCCTTTACCTTGACCAGGCCGGATTCCCGCAGCGTCTTGACGCCGTCGCGCTTGGCCTGCTGCTCGATTTCCAGCGCTGTGCCGTGGGCCAGGATGATGCGTTCGATGTCTTCCGAGATCGGCATGATCTGATAGATGCCGACGCGTCCCTTGTATCCGCTGCCGTTGCAGCGGTCGCAGCCGACCGCCTTGTACGGCATCCAGGTGCCGTCCAGCTCTTCTTCCCTGAAGCCCGCCTCGACCAGCGCCTCGTCCGGTATCACCACCGGCTGCTTGCAGGTGCACAGGCGGCGCGCGAGGCGCTGCGCGGTAATCATGATCACCGACGAGGCGATGTTGAAGGGCGCGACCCCCATGTTCATCAGGCGGGTCAGCGTGGACGGCGCATCGTTGGTATGCAGGGTCGAGAACACCATGTGGCCGGTCTGCGCCGCCTTGATGGCGATGTCGGCGGTTTCGAGATCGCGGATTTCGCCGACCATGATGATGTCCGGATCCTGGCGCAGGAAGGCTTTCAGCGCTGCGGCGAAGGTCAGGCCCGCGCGGTCGTTCACATTGACCTGGTTCACGCCGGGCAGGTTGATTTCCGCCGGGTCCTCGGCGGTCGAGATGTTGATGCCGGGCTTGTTCAGGATATTCAGGCAGGTGTACAGCGACACCGTCTTGCCCGAGCCGGTCGGGCCGGTCACCAGCACCATGCCGTAAGGCCGTTCGATGGCCTTGAGCAGCAATTCCTTCTGGTCGGGATCGTAACCCAGCGCGTCGATGCCGAGCTGCGCCTGCGACGGATCGAGAATACGCATCACGATCTTTTCGCCGAACAGGGTGGGCAAGGTGCTGACGCGGAAATCGATGGCCTTGTTCTTGGAGACGACCAGCTTCATGCGGCCGTCCTGAGGCACGCGCTTTTCCGAGATGTCCAGCTTGGAAATGACCTTGATGCGCGAGGCCAGCTTTTCCTTGATTGCCAGCGGCGGCTGGGCGATCTCGCGCAGCACGCCGTCGATGCGGAAGCGTATCCGGTAAAACTTTTCGAAGGGCTCGAAGTGCAAGTCCGATGCGCCCATGTTGATCGCGTCGAGCAGGATCTTCTGCAGGAAGCGCACCACCGGGGCATCGTCGATGTCGGCGCTGACGGCATCGGCTTGCGCCGCGGCCGGCATGTCTTCGTCGCCGAAGTCGATGTCCGAATCGTCGCCGATCAGTTCGTCAAGGTGCTGTTCGGCGCTCTGGCTGAGCTTTTCGATCAGCTGGACCAGCACCGGATGTTCAACGATCACCGGTTCGACCGACAGTTCGGTCTGGAACTTGATCTGGTCGAGCGAATGGGTATTGGTGGGGTCGGAAATGGCGACCGAAATCTTGTTTCCCCGCTTCGCCAGTGCGATCACGCGCTCCTTCTGCATCAGCTTCGCATCGATGACGTTCTCGGGAAGGAAGCTCTGGTTGAAGGCGGAGATATCGACGATCGGATAACCGAAGGTCTCGGAGCAGAATGCCGCGAGCGAACGGGCGTCGATGCTGGCGCTGCCGAGCAGGACGTCGATGAAGGGCAGCTTCTCGGCGAGGGACTGCTTATGCAAGGCCTCGGCCTGCTGCGCGGACAGCCGGCCAGCCTGCACCAATGCGCGTGCAAGGCCGGACATCGTCGAGCTAGTCGCCTGGTTGGGAAGAACCGCCGCCATTTAGTCAGCCAAAATTTGGGTCACAATCGTCCAAGTTGCATTAGATGATGCCTATAGGCATCTGATTTGTAAAGATATTGTGACAAACTGTTACGATGATTCAGCCAGAGTGTGACGCGGCTGAAACGGTCCGGCGGCATCAGGTGCGAATCAGCTTGACGACCTTGATCGCCTGTCCCTGCGACTGGACGGTTTCGACCACGCAGCCCTTCATCTTCACGCTGACGTTGGCTTCCGGGATGTCGCGCAGCTCTTCCAGCAGCAGTCCGTTGAGTGTTTTCGGGCCGTCGAGGGGGAGATCCAGGCCGAGGTGCTTGTTGATCTCGCGCAGGGGAGTGGCCCCTTCGAGCAGGCATTCGCCGCGTTCGTCCCATGCGAAGCCGTCCGCGCGCGAGGCGCCCGGCATGGAGGTGGTGAACTCCCCGATCATCTCTTCGATGATGTCTTCCAGTGTTACCAGGCCCTGCACCTCGCCATACTCGTCGACGATGATGCCCAGGCGCTCATGGTTTTCCTGGAAATACTGCAGCTGCGTGAAAACCCCGGTGTCCTGGGGGATGAAATAGGGCGGTGTCAGCAACTGGCGAAAGTGGTCGACCGTCAGCTCTTCCTCATGGTTGAACAGGGCCATCGCCTTGCGCACGTGGAGGATGCCCACCACGCGGTTGATCTCGCCCTCGTACACCGGGAGCTTGTTGTGGTAGCAGGTCGTGAGCTGGTGCACGATTTCCTCCACCGGCACGGCGAGGTTGAGCGCCTCGATCTGCGCGCGCGGCGTCATCACGTCTTCCACCGAAATCTCTTCCAGCCCGAACAGGTTGAGCAGGATGCTCTTGTGCTTTTGCGGGATGAAGTTGCCGCCTTCGAGCACGATGCTCCGCAATTCTTCCGCCGAGATGGCGCTTTCTCCCGGCTTTTCCGGCACGCGCATCAAGCGCAGCAGGCGTTTGACGACCAGGTTCGTGACCCAGACGACCGGGCTCATCACAATCGTCAGCAGGCGCAGCACGGGCGCAATCAGCAGAGCGATCCGTTCGGGATAGGTGGCGCCGATCACCTTCGGCGTCAGCTCGGCGAAGATGATGATCGCGAAGGCGACGGCGGTCGATGCAATGGCCAGCGCATACTGGCTCTCGCCGAAATAATGGATTGCGAAAGTGGCCGCCAGGGCCGAGGTCGCCGTATTGACCAGGTTGTTGCCGAGGAGGATCACCCCGAGAAGGCGCTCGGTCTGTTCAAGCAGGTTGAGGACAAGCGTGGCGCGACGGTTGCCGGCGGACGCAAGATGCCGGATGCGATAGCGGCTCAAGGCCATCATCGCTGTTTCCGATATTGAAAAAAAACCTGAGACGAGTAAAAGCAGGACGAGCCCGAGGATCTGGGCCCATATGGGAACGGCATCCAAAGGGTCACCGTGTGGAAATCTGCATATTGGAAGTTTGCATATTGGAAGTTTGTATATGCAAAACTGGTCGGGGTGAGAGGATTCGAACCTCCGGCCTCTACGTCCCGAACGTAGCGCTCTACCAGGCTAAGCTACACCCCGATGCGGTGTCACCGCGGAATCACGAAAACGGCTTCACGCGAAGCTAGTGATTGCGATGAACTGCGAAAGCGCATAATTGTAGCAGAGAATCCTTGAAAACGCTACCCGGCATCGACGAAATTGCATTTGCCGCGCGCGCGGCGGCTTTTTCGGCTGCCTGCATCGTGTATTCCAGCGCGCCGGAACCAGTGATCGCGTTCAAGACCTCGTCGAAATGCTGTTCGTCTCCAGTCTCGATGCAGGCGCGGACCAGATCGCGCTGCGTCGGCGTGCCGTTCTGCATCAGGTAGATCAGCGGCAGGGTGGGTTTGCCTTCGCGCAGGTCATCGCCAACGTTCTTGCCGATATCGGCCGCATTGCCGGAATAGTCCAGCACGTCGTCGACCAGCTGGAATGCTGTGCCAATGGAGCGGCCGTATTCGGCCGCCGCCTCGATGCCATCTTCCGGTGCGCCCGCGATCAAGGCGCCAAGCTGGGCGGCTGCCTCGAACAGTTTCGCCGTCTTGGAGCGGATGACTTGCAGATAGCGCTCTTCAGTCACGTCCGGGTCGTGCATGTTCAGCAACTGCAGCACTTCGCCTTCGGCGATCACGTTGGTCGCATCGGCCAGGATCTGCATCACGCGCATGTTCTTCACCGCGACCATCATCTGGAACGCCCGCGAGTAGACGAAGTCGCCGACCAGGACCGACGCCGCATTGCCGAACAGGGCATTGGCGGTCTTGCGGCCCCGCCGCAGCGAGGATTCGTCGACGACGTCGTCGTGCAGCAGGGTCGCCGTATGGATGAACTCGACCACCGCCGCGAGCTCATGGTGGTGGCTGCCCTTGTAGCCGTAGGCGTTGGCCATCAGCAGCACCAGGACCGGCCGGATGCGCTTGCCTCCCGCGCTGATGATGTATTCGGCGATCTGGTTGACCAGGGGGACTTCCGAATACAGTTGGCGGCGGATCACCGTGTTGACGGCGTCCATGTCGGCGCTGATCGGCTGGATGATGGTGTTCTGGGAAGCGGGTTGGAGGGCGGCAGACAAGATAAACCTGCGAATAACGTGAATTTTGTGAATTATACGACGACAAGCCTGTACTTCCGCCATGGATATGGGAGTTGCCGTAGTGCCAATGCCAGTCCGGCATGTCCGGAAAGATCCGCAACCGGGTTTTGACCGTCGCGCTAAGTCCATGTATAATTAGGAGTTTTCCTGATTCGGCGTGGTGTAAATAGGCGAAGCGGGGGAAAAAGTTCATTCACAATCATTCGATGAGGTTTCACATGTACGCGGTCATAAAAACCGGCGGCAAACAGTACAAGGTTGCTGCTGGCGAAAAACTTAAAGTAGAACAGATACCGGCTGACATTGGTTCCGAAATCACTCTCGATCAAGTGCTCGCAGTGGGCGCTGGCGACAGCATCAAGTTCGGTGCTCCGCTGGTCGAAGGTGCCAAGGTCCAGGCTACGGTAGTGGCGCACGGTCGCCACGACAAGGTGAAGATTTTCAAGATGCGCCGCCGCAAGCACTACCAGAAGCGTCAGGGCCATCGCCAGAACTACACCGAACTGCAGATCGTCTCGATCAACGCTTAATTCCTGATCGAACAAACCGGATACCAAGGAGTCTGAAATGGCACACAAAAAAGGCGGCGGCACTACGCGCAACGGTCGCGATTCCGAGTCGAAACGACTGGGCGTCAAGGTTTACGGCGGCCAGGCTATCAATGCGGGCGGCATCATCGTGCGTCAGCGCGGCACCCGCGTCCACGCTGGCGAGAACGTCGGCATGGGCAAGGACCACACCCTGTTCGCCCTGATCGACGGCAAGGTGCAGTTCACCACCAAGGGCCCGCTGCAGCGTCACACCGTGATCGTCGTCCCGGCGTAATGCGGACCTGACATCGCAGCAAAGGCGAAAGCCTTCCACTAAAAGGCTCTGCCGACGGTAGGGCCTTTTTAGTTTGCGGCATCATTTTTTCCATCCTTTTTCAACGCCATTTTCGGCGGCAAAACATGAAGTTCATCGACGAAGCAAAAATTGAAGTCATTGCTGGTGACGGCGGTAACGGCGTCGCGTCGTTTTGCCGCGAAAAATTCCGGCCGTTCGGCGGCCCGGACGGCGGGGACGGCGGCAAGGGCGGCAGCATCTGGGCGACCGCCGACCGCAACATCAACACCCTGGTGGATTACCGCTACTCCAAGCTGCACAAGGCACGCAACGGCGAAAACGGCCGCGGTTCCGACTGCTACGGCAAGGGCGCGGACGATATCGAGCTGCGCATGCCGGTGGGTACGCTGATCAGCGATATGAACACCGGCGAGATCATCGCCGACCTGACCGAGCATGGCCAGCGCGTGATGCTGGCCAAGGGCGGCGAAGGCGGCTGGGGCAACATCCACTTCAAATCATCCACCAACCGCGCACCGCGCCAGAAAACCGACGGCAAGCCGGGCGAACGCCGCGAGCTGAAGCTGGAGCTGAAGGTGCTGGCGGATGTCGGCCTGCTGGGCATGCCCAACGCGGGCAAGTCGACGTTCATCACGGCCGTGTCGAATGCGCGTCCGAAGATCGCGGACTATCCCTTCACCACGCTGCACCCGAACCTCGGGGTGGTGCGCGTGAGCCATGAGAAGAGTTTCGTCATCGCTGACATTCCGGGCCTGATCGAAGGTGCGGCGGAAGGCGCCGGTCTCGGCCACCAGTTCCTGCGCCA
The DNA here is from genome assembly GCF_035654295.1 of Noviherbaspirillum sp. Taxonomy (GTDB): domain Bacteria; phylum Pseudomonadota; class Gammaproteobacteria; order Burkholderiales; family Burkholderiaceae_D; genus Noviherbaspirillum. The sequence continues at coordinate 27,844 of NZ_DASRXF010000020.1, forward strand.
CCTGCAGCGCACACGGGTGCTGCTGCACATCGTCGACCTCGCACCGTTCGACGACAAGATCGATCCGGTGAAGGAGGCGAAGGCGATCGTCAAGGAACTGAAGAAGTACGATGAATCGCTGTACGACAAGCCGCGCTGGCTGGTCCTCAACAAGCTGGACGTGGTGCCGGCCGACGAGCGCCAGAAACGCGTCAAGGATTTCATCAAGCGTTTCGGCTGGAAAGGGCCGGTGTTCGAGATTTCCGCACTGACGCGCGAAGGATGCGAAGACCTGATCCACGCCATTTACGACTACCTTGCCGAGCAGCGCCAGCAGGAGCATCGCGCCGAGGAAACGAAAATGGCGGAAGAGGCGCGTGGCATCGTGTCGATCGATCCTGACGACCCGCGCTTCAAGGTCATCGACTAACGACAGCGCACGCCATCCTCTGGCATGATGGCGGTTTCAGATAAAAAACAATGAATTCCGTCATTCAAAAGGCCAAGCGCCTCATCATCAAGGTCGGCTCCTCGCTCGTGACCAACGACGGCAAGGGGCTCGACAATGCCGCCATCGCGAAATGGGCGGAGCAGATCGCCCAGCTCCGCTCCCTCGGCAAGCAGGTCGTGCTGGTCAGCTCGGGCGCCATTGCGGAAGGCATGCAGCGGCTCGGATTCGACAAGCGTCCCACCGGGGTGCATGAATTGCAGGCGTGCGCGGCCGTCGGCCAGATGGGCCTGGCGCAGATCTATGAGACCAGCTTCCGCCACCACAACCTGCGCACCGCGCAAGTCCTGCTGACCCACGCCGACCTGGCTGACCGCGAGCGCTACCTGAATGCGCGTTCCACCCTTTTCACGCTCCTGAACCTCGGCGTGGTCCCCATCATCAACGAGAACGACACGGTGGTGACCGACGAGATCAAATTCGGCGACAACGACACCCTCGGCGCGCTGGTCGCCAACCTGATCGAGGGCGACGCCCTGATCATCCTCACCGACCAGAAGGGCCTGTTCACCGCCGATCCGCGCAAGGACCCCGCGGCTACCCTCGTGCGCGAGGCAATGGCGGGCGACCCCGCGCTGGAAGCGATGGCAGGCGGCGCGGGCACGGGGATCGGCCGCGGCGGCATGCTGACCAAGATTCTTGCGGCGCGCAGGGCTGCCACTTCCGGTGCGCATACGGTCATTGCCTGGGGCAGGGAAGATCAAGTCCTGGTGCGCCTGGCCGCGGGCGAATCGATCGGTACCCAGCTGGTCGCCCAAACGGCGCAACTGACCGCGCGCAAGCAATGGATGGCGGACCACCTGCAGACAGCAGGCAAGGTCGTGCTGGATGCGGGCGCGGTGCAGAAGCTGACGGCGGAAGGAAAGTCTCTGCTCCCGATCGGCGTCATCGAAGTGGCCGGCGAGTTCGGGCGCGGTGACGTCGTTACTTGCACCGACGAGACGGGCCGTCCCGTCGCGCGCGGCATCAGCAATTACTCGAGTTCGGATGCGCGGCGCATCATGCGCCGTCCGTCAACCGAAATTCTGTCCATCCTCGGATTTGTGGAAGAGCCGGAACTGGTCCACCGGGACAATATGGTCCTGCTCTAAGGGGCCGGACCGGCTCCGGTCAGCGCGTACCTTGCGGGCTGAGAGGGCGGTTCTGGCGAAGCCGCCGGACGATATCGTCAGCCGTCCCCGCAATCGACTTTTCCTCGCAGAAGAAATCCTTTGCCAGGGCGGCATGCTGACGGTTCATGGCATTGGCCGGGATCCGTTCCCACTGGTCCTTGCGCGAGCGCGACCAGCTGCCGTCCGAACGCCCGAACGCATACAGCTTCCGTTCATAGGTGGCGCAGCGGATGCCTTCATAGCTGACATTCTTCGCACCGGCCTCGCTGATCGCAACCAGCGAGTAGCGGATCACGCCGTCCGTGCCGACGCTCACTGACTTGGTGTCGACCGCAAACGATTGCGTCGCCGTCGCGCTCACATAGAACGACGCCAGGTCTTCCTGCTTCGGCGCCTGCGGCAGTTGTACCGCGATTTCCTGCCAGGGCTTTTCCTTGTCGTCGAAATCCTCTTCGAAACGTGACTGCGCGTGTGCCGTCACCGCAAACGCCAGCAGGGCGGCCGCGGCGGCAGCGATGGAGTAGGGTGTGTGTGCCATCAGCTTTCGGTCTTCGGTTTGGCCGCGGCAGGCTGAGTGTTCCCCGTGCTGCGTGCGCTATGGTTCTGCCTGAGGTAGCGGGCGCCGTTGCGCTGCGCACTGCCGCCCGACGGACGCGTGAGGAAGCGCGACAGTTCCTGCAGCGCCTTCTGGTACACGTCGCGCTTGAATTCGATGACCACATCGAGCGGCACCCAGTAATTGTGCCAGCGCCATGCGTCGAATTCCGGATGGTCGGTGACGCGCAGGTTGATGTCACAGTCGCGGCCGATCATGCGCAGCAGGAACCAGATCTGCTTCTGGCCGCGATAATGCCCGCGCACCTCGCGCTTGATGAAGCGGTCCGGGACTTCATAACGCAGCCAGTCGCGTGTGCGGCCGATGATCTTCACGTGCTCGGCCTTCAGGCCGACTTCTTCTTCGAGCTCCCGATACATCGCCTGTTCGGGCGTTTCGCCGAACTTGATGCCGCCTTGCGGAAACTGCCAGGAATGTTCCCGCACCCGCTTGCCCCACCAAACCTCGTTATTGGCGTTCAGCAGGATGATGCCGACGTTCGGGCGGAAGCCTTCACGATCCAGCATGTTGCACCTCAAAACTTTCTGCGGCTAGACGATCCTCATCGTTACAATTTTGCACGCGTGACTACACGCAGCCATCATCCGGGGCCGCTGAACGGGCACCGGCGTGAATCAAATGTGTCGGGAAAGGATGCATCAGCCAGCTAATCCTTTAAAATTGAGATCGATTATAACTCTCTCTTTTTAAAAAGAATTACCGCCATGCGCGCATCCCGTTTTTTTATTTCCACACTCAAGGAAGCCCCCTCGGACGCAGAAATCGTCAGTCATAAGCTGATGATGCGCGCGGGGATGATCAAACGCCTCGGTTCGGGCATCTACACCTACATGCCCATGGGCCTGCGGGTCATACGCAAGGTGGAGAACATCATTCGCGAGGAAATGAACCGTGCCGGCGCCGTCGAGCTGTTGATGCCGGTGGTGCAGCCCGCCGAGCTGTGGCAGGAGACCGGACGCTGGGACAAGATGGGTCCGGAACTGATGCGGGTCAAGGACCGTCACGGCCGTGACTATGCGATCCAGCCGACCTCCGAGGAAGTGATCACCGACGTCATCCGCACCGAGATCAAGTCCTACCGCCAGCTGCCCGTCAACCTGTACCACATCCAGACCAAGTTCCGCGACGAGCGCCGCCCGCGCTTCGGCCTGATGCGCGGCCGTGAATTCACGATGAAGGACGCGTATTCCTTCGACCGCGACGTGGACGGCATGCAGAAGTCGTACAAGGTCATGTACGACGCTTATGTCGCCATCTTCAACCGCTTCGGCCTGCAGTTCCGCGCGGTCGCGGCCGACAACGGCGCCATCGGCGGCTCCGGTTCGCATGAATTCCACGTCATCGCCGACACTGGAGAAGACGCGCTGGTCTACTGCCCGAATTCCGATTACGCGGCAAACATGGAAGCGGCGGAAGCGGTTTCCCTCATTCCGTCGCGCGGCGCACCGACCCAGGCGCTGGAGAAGACGCCCACGCCGGGCAAGGCCAAGTGCGAAGACGTGGCCGAACTGCTCAAGCTGCCGCTGGCGCAGACCATCAAGTCGCTGGTGCTGGCGGTCGACAAGGAAGGCGCGGCGTCCGAAATCTGGCTGCTGCTCCTGCGCGGCGACCATGACCTGAACGAGGTCAAGGTCAGCAAGGTACCCGGCCTTTCCACGTTCCGTTTCGCCACTGAGAGCGAGATCGTCGAATACTTCGGTACCAAGCCCGGCTATCTCGGCCCGATCGGCACGAAGAAGCCGGTCAAGGTGGTCGCCGACCGCACCGTGGCCAACATGAATGATTTCGTCTGCGGCGCCAATGACGAGGACTACCACTACACCGGGGCCAACTGGGGCCGCGACATCCCGGAACCCATCGTCGCCGACATCCGCAACGTCGTCGCCGGCGATCCTTCGCCGGACGGCAAGGGCGAGCTGGCCATCCAGCGCGGCATCGAGGTCGGTCACGTGTTCCAGCTCGGGACCCGCTATTCCGAGGACATGAAGGCGACCTACCTGGATGAAACCGGCAAGCCGCAGCTCATGCAGATGGGCTGCTACGGCATCGGCGTGACCCGTATTCTGGGTGCGGCGATCGAGCAGAACTTCGATGAGAAGGGCATCATCTGGCCGGCCGCGATCGCACCGTTCCAGGTGGTGCTGTGCCCGATGGGTTACGACCGCAGCGAGGCGGTGAAGGCAGAGACCGACAAGCTGTACGACGCGCTGCTGGCGGCCGGCGTGGATGTGATCCTGGACGACCGCGGCGAGCGCCCGGGCGCCATGTTTGCCGACTGGGAGCTGATCGGCGTGCCGCATCGCGTAGTGATCGGCGACCGTGGCCTGAAGGACGGCAAGCTGGAATACCAGGGACGCCGCGACACCGAAGCCACGTCCGTTCCTGTCGCCGAGATGGCTGGCTTTGTCAAGGCACGCCTCGCGGCCTGAGGAAGCCGGGTCAAGGGTGAAGTTGCGAGCGGTACAGGGCGGCGTGCTTGCCGCCATGCTGGCGTGTGCGATAACGGCGCACGCCGGCAAACAGAAGGAAGAGGCGCTGGCGGACGGGGTTCGCCTTGCGCTTGCCAATGCCATCGCCGATTCCCGTCCGCCCAAGCCGCAGTTCGTCAACATCGACGAGCGCATCCGGTATCTGCACTGGCTGGGCGAGATGTCGACCCGCCTGAAGAAGCGCCTCCCGGACTTGCAGGTCAGGCGCGAATTCCTCGAGACAACCTGGTACGAGGCCAGGCGTGCCGGGCTCGATCCCGCGCTCGTGCTCGGCCTGATCCAGGTCGAATCCGCCTTCCGCAAATATGCGGTGTCGCCGGTCGGCGCCCACGGCTACATGCAGGTCATGCCCTTCTGGACGCGCGTCATCGGTGATGGCGATCGGCGCAAGCTGTTCCACATGCAGACTAACCTGCGCTACGGCTGCTCCATCCTGCGGCTCTACCTCGATATGGAGAACGGCAACCTGTTCCTCGCCCTGGGCCGCTACAACGGCAGCCGCGGCCGCCCGGAGTACCCCAACGCGGTGCTCTCGGCCTGGAAGCAGTGGGAATTCACGCGATAGGAAGGATGCCCGGAGGCCAAAAACAAAAACGCCCGCGCGATGCGGGCGTTTTTGTTTGGCCTTCGGAAAGACACGTTATTGCAGGTGATTGGAAATGAGTTTGGTCATTTCGAACATCGACACTTGCTTCTTTCCGCCAAACACAGCTTTGAGTTTGTCGTCCGCATTGATCATGCGCTTGTTAGCCTGGTCCTGCAGCTTGTTCTTCTTGATGTAGTCCCAGACCTTCTTCGTCACTTCAGTGCGCGGCAGCGGATTTGCACCGATCACTGCACCCAGGGTAGCGGACGGCGTCATCGGCTTCATGAACGCTGCGTTCGGCTTACGCGGGGTCTTCGGCTTTGCTACCTTCTTGGCTGCCGGCTTCTTGGCGGCGACCTTCTTTGCCGGAGCGGCCTTCTTTGCTGCCGGCTTTGCTGCTGCCTTCTTCGCTACCGGCTTGGCTGCTGCCTTCTTGGCCGGAGCTGCTTTCTTTGCTGCGGGCTTAGCTGCTGCCTTCTTGGCCGGAGCTGCCTTCTTTGCTGCGGGCTTAGCTGCTGCCTTGGCTGCAGGTTTCTTCGCAGCGGGCTTCTTGGCGGCTGCCTTGGCCGCGGGTTTCTTGGCTGTTGCCATCTTCGAGCCTCCTTCACAGAATGTGTTGGGAAATTGCGTCAAATCACGCACCGCTAATAGTGGTGCGGTTTTCATAGGGATGCAAGTGTTTTTTGATCGTTTTGGCATGAATTTGTCTGCTCCATGCCACGCGTTCTTCATAGGGGAAAAGGGGGTTTGTCCCTCTATGCGCGTATCGATTTCCCTCTGGGAGCGCTTCGTTTGCCTCTCTTGAGAGAGCTGAAAGGCGCGACGAGAGGCATCGCTCCATAGAGGGAGAAGAGGCGGAGAGCCTTGCTGGTATTGGCTCTCTGCTTGGAAGGATGTTCGTAGGGAGTGTCGATTGAAGGCGCTGCGGAGTGCGCTTTTTCCCATGGCGGGAGACGGAGAGGAGAGTGGCTCTGCAGGAGCAGGGAAGCGTCCCTGCAGAGGGAAAATCAGCGCATGCCGGGCAGCATGCCCTTCATGCCGCGCATCATTTTCATCATGCCGCCGCCCTTGAGCTTCTTCATCATCGACTGCATCTGCTCGAACTGGGACAGCATGCGGTTGACTTCCTGCACCTGCACGCCTGCGCCTGCTGCAATGCGGCGCTTGCGGGACGCCTTGATCAGGTCCGGCTTGGCGCGCTCCTGCGGCGTCATCGCATTGATGATGCCCTCCATGCGGCGCACCTGCTTCTCCGCCTGGCTCATGTCGGCATTGCCCGCCGCCTGCTGCAGCTGGGCCGGCAGCTTGTCGAGCAGGCCGGAGAGTCCGCCCATCTTCTTCATCTGGCTCAACTGGGCCTTGAAGTCGTTCAGGTCGAACTTGCCCCCGCCCTTGATCTTGTCGGCAAGGTCCTTGGCCGCCTCGATGTCCACGCCTTTGCGGGCTTCCTCGACCAGGGCGAGGATGTCGCCCATGCCCAGGATGCGGTTGGCCATGCGCTGCGGATCGAAGGCTTCCAGGCCGTCGAGCTTCTCGGCCACGCCGGCAAACTTGACCGGCTTGCCCGTGACGTGGCGTACCGAGAGGGCCGCGCCCCCGCGCGAGTCGCCGTCGAGCTTGGTCAGCACCACGCCGGTCAGCGGCAGCGCATCGTTGAAGGCCTTGGCGGTATTGATCGCATCCTGGCCGAGCATGGCGTCGACCACGAACAGGGTCTCGATCGGTTTCAGGGCGGCATGCAGGGCGGCAATCTCCTGCATCATCGCTTCATCGATACCCAGACGGCCGGCGGTATCGACGATCAGCACGTCGTGGTAGTGCTTCTTCGCGTAGTCCAGCGCAGCCACGGCGATGTCGACCGGCTTGTCCTCGGGCGACGAGGGGAAGAAGTCGGCGCCGACCTGGCCGGTGACGGTCTGCAACTGGCCGATGGCGGCAGGGCGATAGACGTCGGCGGAGACGGTCAGCACCTTCTTCTTTTTCTGCTCCTTCAGGTACTTCGCGAGCTTGCCGACGGTGGTGGTCTTGCCCGCGCCCTGCAGGCCGGCCATCAGGATGATTGCCGGGGGCTGCGTGGCGAAGTTGAGCTGGGTCGCTTCGGGGCCGAGGTCGGCGCCCATGAGGGAGGCCAACTCGCGCTGCACCACGCCGACCAGGGCCTGGCCGGGGGTGAGGGAGCCGATGACTTCCTCGCCCAACGCCTTTTCCTTCACCTTGGAGATGAATTCGCGCACGGCGGGCAGGGCGACGTCGGCCTCGAGCAGGGCGAGGCGGACTTCGCGCAGCATTTCAGCGGTGTTGGACTCGGTCAGGCGCGCTTCGCCGCGCATCGTTTTGACGACTTTCGCCAGTCTTTGGGTCAGGTTGTCGAGCATGGATGATGATGTGTCAAGAAAAGGGGAGTAGGGCCGGTATGGGGTGCGTGGCCGCTGGGACAGCCGTCATTTTACCCGATGCGGCCTTCGTTCCCCGTCTGCAGGGGCGGAGCGGAAATCCGCAAAAGGCCGCAAGGACATGTGCGGGTTTTCGCGTCGTGCGCGCACCGGCGGGACGCGAAATCAGGGGTGCGGGCGCTGCGCGCCGATTGGCACAGACGCTGCATGCACCGCACTTCGTTGACCGGCTGCAAGCCCGCCGGTTCCCTTTAACAGGATCATTCGAGGAAAATCCATGGCGGTCCGCAGCCTTGCCGACGACACGCAAATGTTCGCCGCGGGTAATATTACGTCCCACATCCATCTCCGCGAGGACGAAACGGAACCCGGCATGTCCAGCAAACGATCAGCACTCATCAGTCTTGCCGCGGCGTGCGCGCTGGCCGTGATCCTCGTCGTCTACCTGCTGGCGGCGCACCGCGCACGGGCGGACATCCACGCCGCCGGCGACCGTCAGTTGCAAATCATTGCGCTTGACCTGGAATCGGTGCTGGAAAAGTTCGAGACCCTGCCATTCACCCTGGCCTACCATCCGGATGTGCCCAGCGCCGTCGCCAATCCCGGCAACCGCGACCTCATCCAGCGGCTCAACCTGACCTTGCAGTCGGTCCAGCGCCAGGCCAAGGTCAGCGCGATCTACCTGATGGACCGCAGCGGCCTGACCCTGGCGTCGAGCAACTGGGACCAGCCCTTCAGCTTCGTCGGCAAGAACTTCGCCTTCCGGCCGTACTTCCGCGACGCCATGGCAGGGCGCGCCGGACGGTTCTACGGGATCGGCAACACCACCAGCGAACCGGGCTATTTCATCTCTCAGCCGGTCTATGCGCTGGACAGACCCAAGCCGGCACAACCGATCGGCGTGATCACCGTCAAGATCAGCCTCGCCGAATTCGAACAGACGTGGGGCAGCAGCGACGTCCCGATTGCGCTTGCCGATGCCAGCGGCGTGGTCTTTCTCAGCAACCGGCCGGCATGGCGCTACCACAGCATGCGCCCGCTCGACGAAAAGGAGCGGAAGATCCTCGACGGCACCTTGCAATATGCCGGGCTCGGCATCCATCCGATTACTTCCCTGCCGAAGGCCGACCAGGCGGGATGGGGCGAGCACCTTGCCAAGCCGGCCGGGCGGCTCGGCTGGCAACTGATGCTGTTTCCTTCCCAGACGCGGGTCCAGCGTTCCGCGGCGCTGGCGGCCATCGCCGCGGCGCTGCTGATGGCCATTGCCGGAATTTCCTGGTGGGCCCTGCAGCAACGCCGGCGGCGCCTGGAGGAACGGGTGGCGTCGCGCAAGGCGCTGCAGCGCGCGACGGAGGAACTCGAGCGGAAGATCGCCCAGCGCACCCAGGAACTGCTCGATGCCAACCAGCGGCTGGAAGCCAAGTACGTCAAGCTGCAGGAAGCGGAACAGCTGCTGCGCACGACGCAGAACGAGCTGGTGCAGGCCGGCAAGCTGGCGATGCTGGGGCAGATGGCCGCCGGCGTGACCCACGAGTTGAACCAGCCGCTGGCCGCCATCCGCGCCTTTGCAGACAATGCCGTGACCTTTCTTGCACGCGGACAAGGCGACAAGGCGAGCGAGAACCTGGCGCATATCAGCGCCGCGAGCGCGCGCATGGGTGCCATCATCGGGCAGCTCAAGGGCTTTGCGCGCAAGAGCCACGAGACAGTGTCGACGGTCGACCTGGCCCAGGCAGCCCAGGCTTCCGCCCTCCTGCTCGAGAGCGATTTCCGGCGCCACGGCGTGCAGTTCGCACTGGATGTCCGGGCGCCGGCGCAAGTCCTCGGCGATGCCGTGCGCACGGAACAGGTACTGATCAACCTGCTGCGCAATGCCCTGGACGCCGTTGAATGCGCCGCCGTGCGCAAGGTTGAGGTAATCCTCGAACGCGAAGGCGAGGACGCGGTGGTGCGCATCCGCGACAGCGGCGACGGCATTCCTGAGCAGGTGGCGCCGCACCTGTTCGAGCCTTTCTTCACCACCAAGGCATCGGGCAAGGGACTGGGGCTCGGACTGGCGATATCGTCTTCGATCGTGCAGGCCATGAACGGACAATTGACCGCGCAGAACCACGCCGGCGGCGGAGCGGAATTCGTGGTGCGCCTGCCGGCCGCGGCAATGGCGGCAATGGCGGCAACGGCGTCAAACAGGGAAGGAGGCACGCTTGCCAGCGCATGAAACAATGGGACAGGTCCTCCTCGTGGAGGATGAACAGGCGGTGCGCATGGCGACCGCGCAGACGCTCGAGCTGGGCGGATTCGAGGTGCGCGCCTGTGAAAGCGCCGAGCAGGCCCGTTCCTGGCTGCACGCCGGGTTCGGCGGCGTGGTCGTGACCGATGTGCGCCTCCCGGGGCAATCCGGGCTGGCGCTTCTGGCCGAGACCGTGGCCTGCGACCCGGAGCTCCCGGTCATTGTGGTCACCGGCCACGGCGATGTCAGCATGGCGGTCGATGCGATGCGGGCCGGTGCCTACGATTTCATCGAAAAGCCGTTTGCCGCCGAGCGGCTGACCGAAACCGTCCGCCGCGCCCAGGAAAAGCGGCGGCTGGTGATGGAGAACCGGCAGCTGAAAGCAGCCTGGGCGTCCCATCCGGACATGCCGGCGCTGATCGGGCAATCGCCCGCGATTGAACATGTCCGCACCCTGATCCGTTCGGTCGGCCCGACCGCAGCGGATGTCCTGATCAACGGCCAGACCGGGACCGGCAAGGAAGTGGTGGCACGGCACCTGCACGGCGCGAGCGGCCGGAAAGGCCCTTTTGTCGCGATCAATTGCGCCGCGCTGCCGGAAAGCGTGTTCGAAAGCGAGATCTTCGGCCATGAGGCCGGCGCCTTCACCAGTGCGCAGAAGCGCCGTATCGGCAAGCTGGAATATGCGCACGGCGGCACCGTTTTCCTCGATGAAATCGAGAGCATGCCGCTTGCCCTGCAGGTCAAGCTGCTGCGCGTGCTGCAGGAGCGCCGCCTGGAAAGGCTGGGCGGCAACGAATCGATCCAGGTGGACTGCCGCATCATCGCCGCCAGCAAGTCGGACTTGCTCCAGCTGAGCGCGCAGGGCGGCTTCCGCGAGGACCTGTACTACCGTATCGGGGTGGTGGGCATCGACCTGCCGCGGCTGGCCGACAGGCGCGAGGATATTCCGCTCCTGCTCGCCCATTTCGTCCAGGGCGCAGCACTGCGCTACCAGCGCCCGGTGCCACAGTGGAGCGCGGCGCAGATGGCGGAGTGGCAGGCGCGGGACTGGCCCGGCAATGTCAGGGAACTACGCAACTTTGCCGACCGCCTGGTGCTCGGCGTGGCCGGGTTCCAGCCGGCGCCGGCGGAGCAGGGCGGAGACAGCCTGCCGCAGCGGGTGGATGCCTACGAGCGCGCGCTGATCGCCGACGCGCTGGCAGCGCACGACGGCAACGTGGCCGCCGCGGCCGACCGGCTCGGGATACCCAAAAAGACCCTGTACGACAAGTTGAAAAAGTACCAGTTGTCGTCCGGCAGAGCGGCGGATTGACGAAGCTGCAGCGCCGGCGCTGGCATGTTCCCGCCGCATCGGACGCGGGCAGACATGGTGTAAACTCAGGGTCTGCTCACCAACCCTTCCGTCAATGCATACTTATTTCTTCGTCCTGGCGGCGCTGCTGTACGCGACCTGCGGAATTTTGCCATCCCGGCAACGCGTCGCGATCTCCGCCGGCACGGCGGCCGGCTGGCTGCTGCACGGCGGTGCACTCTGGGTTGACATGGTCGGCCCCGGCTCGCTGCGCATCGGCTTCGCGATCATGCTGTCGGCGACCTTGTGGATCTCGGTTGCCGCCTACTGGCTTGAAAACCGCAACCTGACGCTCGACGGCCTGCGCGTGCTGGTCCTGCCCACCGCGGCGCTCGCGGTGATCCTGCCGGTCCTGTTCCCGGGCAGCGTGGTCCCGCTGGAGGGCAAGTCGGCCTTGTTCCCCTGGCATGTCGCGATTGCCATCCTCGCCTACAGCACCCTGACCATCGCCGCTTTCCATGCGGTGCTGATGGCGCTGCAGGAGTCGCGCCTGCATGCGCATCCCGGCGCCGCCAAGAGCGGCCTGCTCGACCTTGCCATCGACCGCCTGCCCGCGCTGCTCACGATGGAAAAGCTGCTGTTCCGCCTGATCGCATTTGGTTTTTCGCTGCTCACCCTGACCGTGCTGTCGGGCATCGTGTTTTCCGAACAATTGTTCGGCACCGCCTTCAAGTGGGACCACAAGACAGTCTTCACGATGCTGTCCTGGGTCTTGTTCGGTGCGCTGCTCGCCGGACGCTTCTGGCGCGGCTGGCGCGGCAAGACCGCGCTGCGCTTTACGCTGACCGGTTTCGCGACCCTGCTGCTGGCTTACGTCGGCACCCGCTTCGTGATGGAAGTGGTCCTGCACCGGGGCCTTGCATGAAGATCCTGCTATGGGTGCTGGTCGCAGCCGCCATCGTGATCTGGCTGACCCATGCCAAGAAGCAGCGCGTGCAGGCGCCGCGCGACAACGCGGAGCCGGCCCGTCCGGCGGTGGAATCCATGTTGCGCTGCGCGCACTGCGGCACGTATTTCCCGGCGTCGGAAGCCGTCACCCTGCCGTCCGGCATCCACTTCTGCTGCGAAGAACATCGCCTGCGGCATTCTTCCCCTGACACCGCCGCATGAAACGGCCCGCCGCAAGCACATGATGCAAGCCGCCCGGGCCAATGTGACGCGTGAAACGCGCGAAACCTTCTGGCGCACGCTCCAGACTTTCTGCGTCACGCGCATCGTGATCGCCGTCGTGCTGCTGGTCTATTTCGGCTTCAATGCAATCCGCGGCGCAGAGGCGGTCGAGCTGACCGACAGCTGGGAGCTCTTCGTCGCCTACGGCGTGCTGGGCGTGGTCTTTGCCCTGTCGGCGGTGTACTGGCAACGCCAGTTCATCTTCCAGCTGCTGGTCCAGCTCATGGTCGACATCGGCGCCATTTCCCTGCTGTATGTGGCGGCCGGCGGCGCACGTAGCGGACTGGCCATCCTGTTCCTTTTTCCGCTGGCCGGCGCTGCTGTGCTGGCGCCGCTGGTCCTCGCGCTGTTCTTCGTCTCGGTCGTGACTCTGATCATGCTGTCGGAAAGCGGGTATCAGCTGTTGCATTCGATGGACAGCGCGTCCCCCTCGCGCGCCGGCCTGTACGGGGCCGCCTTCTTCGCTGCGATTTTCGTCATCAACCGCCTCGCGGCCAAGCTGATCAAGCAGGAAAACCTCGCTGCCCAGCGCGGAAATGAACTGCAGGTGCAGGAAGCGATCAACCGCATGATCATTGCCGACATGGGGGACGGCATCCTGGTGGTCGGGCCGGATAGCGAAGTGTTTGCCGGGAATCCGGCAGCGGGCCGCATGCTTGGCCTGTCGATCCCGGATGGCAAGCCGGGATGCAGGCTGACCGATTTTCCCGCGCTGATGCCGATCGCCGACGCGTTCTTTGCGTGGCGCAACCGTGAGCGCGATGAAACCGATCCGTCCACCTATATAGTGATCAAGCCGGGCGATACCGTCGGTTCCGGACAACGCGAGCACCGGCGCGAGTTCGTCACCCACGTGAAGTTGCGTTTCGGGAAAGTCGAAACGCCCCGGCTGGTCGAAGACCGCAGCCTGATTTTCGTACAGGACGTGACCGAAATCGAAAACCAGGCGCAGCAACTCAAGCTGGCATCGATGGGCCGGCTGACCGCAAGCATTGCGCATGAGGTGCGCAATCCGCTGTCGGCCATCGCGCACGCCGCATCGCTGCTCAAGGAAGACACTGTCGAACCGACCCAGGAGCGCCTCCTGAACATTGTCGGCGACAACGTCATTCGCCTCAACCGCATGATCGAGGACATCCTCAAGCTCTCGCGCAAGGCCCAGACGCACAGCGAGCCGCTGGAGCTCGGCCCCTTTCTGGCCGAGCTCATCGAAGAATTCGTGGAGAGCCACGGCGTACCGCCGGGGGTGATCAGGCAGGGCAACATGGCAGGCATCAGCGTGCGTTTCGATCCCCTGCATTTGCGTGAAGTCGTCGTCAACCTGCTGTCGAACGCGCTGCGCTATGCCAGCGGCGATAACGGCAGCATCCGCCTCGAAGTCGTCTCTCCGCAGCCCGGCAGGCCCGAACTGCACGTTCAGGACGACGGCCCGGCCATCACCCCGGAAATCCGGGCGCACCTGTTCGAACCGTTCTATACGACGTCGAGCAAGGGCACCGGGCTGGGGCTCTACGTGGCGCGCGAATTGTGCTTGAATAACGGTGCAATGCTGGATTACGAATACCGCATGGGAATGTCTGGCGATGAAGACGATGAACCGAGTGGACGCTTCGTCATCAGCTTTGCCGTCCGCAACTGAGCACCATGTAAGCCGAAGGAACTGAGCCGCCCCATGACCGCACCCCGTATCCTGGTCGTCGACGATGAGGCCGACCTGCGTGAACTGCTAGACATTACGCTAATGAAGATGGGCCTGGACGTCGACTGCGCCGAATCCCTGTCTGCCGCGCGGGCCCGGCTGGAGCAGTCGGAATATGCACTCGTGCTGACCGACATGCGCCTGCCGGACGGCATCGGGATTGAACTGGTGCGCGAAGTCGCCAGCACCTGCCGCAACACGCCGATCGCCGTCATTACCGCATTCGGCAGCGCCGACAATGCGGTGGCGGCGCTCAAAGCCGGCGCTTTCGACTATCTCTCCAAGCCGGTCGGGCTGGACCAGCTGCGCCTGCTGGTGCAGGCAGCCCTGCGCATGCACAAGGCGGAAGACGCGGCAGGCCAGGCCTGTCACTCGGTCCCCGCCCCCTCGCGTCTTACCGGGCAGTCGCCCGTGATCCAGGATCTGCGCGCGCAGATCGTCAGGCTTGCGCGGAGCATGGCGCCGGTCGCAATTACCGGCGAGTCGGGGAGCGGCAAGGAGCTGGCGGCACGCGACATCCACGCGCACAGCGGACGCGCCGACAAGCCCTTCATCGCCGTCAATTGCGGCGCCATTCCCGAGGCATTGATGGAAGCCGAATTCTTCGGCTACAGGAAGGGTGCGTTCACGGGCGCCAACGAAGACAGGGACGGCTTCTTCCAGGCCGCCAACGGCGGCACGCTGATGCTCGACGAGGTGGCCGACCTGCCGCTGCAGATGCAGGTCAAGCTCTTGCGCGCCATCCAGGAGCGCCGCGTGCGCAAGGTCGGCGCGACGGTCGAGGAACCCGTCGATGTGCGCATCGTCAGCGCCACCCACCAGAATCTCGCGGAGTGTGTCGAAAAGGGGCGTTTCCGGCAGGACTTGTATTACCGGCTGAACGTGATCGAACTGCGCCTGCCGCCGCTGCGCGAACGGCGCGACGATATCGGCCTGCTGGCCGACGTCCTTCTCGAACGGCTCGCCGCGCCGGACTCCAGGGCAGTCCTGTCGCCGGAGGCGCTCGAGGCATTGAAGGCCTACTCGTTCCCGGGGAATGTGCGGGAACTGGAAAACATTCTCGAGCGTGCGCTCGCCTTTGCCAACGATGGCGTCATCGCAGTCGCCGACCTCGCACTCAAAGGCGGCGCCATTCCTGTCGAGCAGCCGGCACCCCCGGCCTATTTTCCGCCCGCGGCACCGCAGGAAGCCGCTGCGGCCGCAGTCACAGTTGCGGCTGCGGCGCCGGAACCGGTGCCGCTCCGCGCGCCGGCGCCGATGCCGGTCCTTCCCGAAGGCGAACTGCCGCACTCGCTGCCGGATTATCTCGACGACGTCGAACGCGAGATCATCCGCCGCGCACTGGCGAAGACCCATTTCAACCGCACGCAGGCCGCCGAACTGCTGGGCATCAGCTTCCGCCAGCTGCGCTACCGGATGCAGCGGCTGGACATCCACGAGCCCGACACATGATGCGATTCCAACTGGGTGAAGACGGCTGGGCGGCCGACACGCAGCGCCTGCCATCGCCGAATTTTGATGCCCGTGCCGAGGGGGCGCCCGTCAGTCTGCTGGTGATCCACAACATCAGCCTGCCGCCCGGACAGTTCGGCGGCCCCTATATCGAAGACCTGTTCTGCAACCGGCTCGATTGCGACGCCCATCCCTACTTCGACCAGTTGCGCGCGCTGCGCGTGTCGGCGCACTTCCTCATCCGTCGTGAAGGCGAGGTGATGCAGTTCGTCTCCGCGAACGACCGGGCCTGGCATGCCGGCGCGTCCACCTTCTGCGGGCGCGAACGCTGCAATGACTTCTCCATCGGGATCGAAGTCGAAGGCACAGACTTCGAGCCCTTCGATCCGCGACAGTACGATTCCCTTTCCTCGCTCACGCTCGCGCTGTGCGAGCGCTATCCTCTGGCCGACGTTGCAGGTCATGAACATATCGCCCCCGGCCGCAAGACCGACCCCGGCCCGTTCTTCGACTGGCCTCACTTTCGCAAGTCCTTGATTCAAAAAGGGCGGGGAGTGCAGGCGGCTTCGATCCCACGCTTCCCTTTCATGGCCGACTGAAAAAGTCAACGGGCTCAGCCCTTAAAAATTGTTGCAGATCAATAAAAAAAGATATTGCGCTCTCCCAGACCTGACACTAGAATTAGTTTCAGTCGCAGCGTTCACCACTAGATATAGTGGTGCTGCGATTCCCCCTGAGTGGGCTGTTCGGCTTGTAACCTCAGTGTAAATCTGTGTTGGCGGGCGAGTCCTGAACAGCTCAGCCCCTGGATGCGCGACGTGGCGATGTGGCGGATGTCCTGCTTGCCGCGCGCGTCATCTGCAGTACGTGAACCCGGGCATGACCCGGCGTTCTAATTAATAAACATAAATAAGCGGCTGAATAGCTGCGGGCACCTACTGACGAAGGAGGCTAGATGCACACGTCCCAAGAAATTACCCTGAAGTCCCCCACCGAGTTCGGCCTGGTCACTCCTGCTGCGACCGCCGCCGAAACTCCCGCAACGCTTTCCGTCAGCCTCGGTGATTACAAGATCATCCGCCGCAACGGCGCGGTCGTCGGTTTCGAGCCGTCGAAGATCTCCATCGCCATGACCAAGGCCTTCCTCGCCGTAAACGGCGGACAGGGCGCCGCCTCCGCGCGCGTGCGCGAACTGGTCGAGCAGCTCACCGCCGGCGTGGTCGCCGCGCTGGTGCGCCGCCAGCCGGCGGGCGGCACCTTCCATATCGAAGATGTCCAGGACCAGGTCGAACTGGCCCTGATGCGCTCCGGCGAACATGACGTCGCCCGCGCCTACGTCCTGTATCGCGCCAAGCGCATGGAAGAACGTGCGCAGCAGCAAGCGACCAAGGGAGTGGAAGTGCCTCAGCTGCACGTCACTGAAAACGGCCAGAGCCGCCCGCTCGACCTCGCGCAGGTGCGCGGCCTGATCACCGCCGCCTGTGTCGGCCTCGAGAAGCATGTGGATGCCGAAGCGATCCTGTCCGAGACCGTCAAGAACCTGTACGACGGCGTACCCGTCGAAGAGCTGCACAAGTCCGCCATCCTGGCCGCCCGCGCGCTGATGGAAAAGGACCCGGCCTACAGCAAGGTCACCGCCCGTCTCCTGATGCACACCATCCGCAAGGAAGTGTTCGGACAGGAAGTCGCCCAGGCCGACGCGCAGCAGCACTATATCGATTACTTCCCGAAATTCATCAAGAAGGGCATCGCGGCCGACCTGCTGGACGACAAGCTCTCCCAGTTCGACCTGAAGAAGCTCGCCGAAGCGATCAAGCCGGAACGCGACCTGCAGTTCGGCTACCTCGGCCTGCAGACCCTGTACGACCGCTACTTCCTGCACATCCAGGGCACGCGCATCGAAATGCCGCAGGCTTTCTACATGCGGGTCGCGATGGGCCTCGCCCTCAATGAAATCGACCGCGAAGCGCGCGCCATCGAGTTCTACAACCTGCTGTCGTCCTTCGACTTCATGAGCTCGACGCCGACGCTGTTCAACTCCGGCACCCAGCGCTCGCAGCTGTCGTCCTGCTACCTGACCACCGTGTCCGACGACCTGGAAGGCATCTATGAAGCCATCAAGGAAAACGCGCTGCTGGCCAAGTTCGCCGGCGGCCTGGGCAACGACTGGACCCCGGTGCGCGCGCTCGGTGCGCATATCAAGGGCACCAACGGCAAGTCCCAGGGTGTGGTGCCGTTCCTGAAGGTGGTCAACGATACCGCCGTCGCGGTGAACCAGGGCGGCAAGCGCAAGGGAGCCGTCTGTGCCTACCTGGAAACCTGGCACATGGACATCGAGGAATTCCTCGACCTGCGCAAGAACACCGGCGACGACCGCCGCCGCACGCACGACATGAACACCGCGAACTGGATTCCCGACCTGTTCATGAAGCGCGTGATGGAGAAGGGCGAGTGGACCCTGTTCTCGCCGTCGGACGTCCCCGACCTGCACGACAAGTTCGGCCGCGCCTTCGAGGAAGCCTACACCGGCTATGAAGCCAAGGCCGCCCGCGGCGAGCTCAAGCTGTTCAAGAAGGTCCAGGCCATCGACCTGTGGCGCAAGATGCTGTCCATGCTGTTCGAGACCGGCCATCCCTGGATCACCTTCAAGGACCCGTGCAACATCCGTTCCCCGCAGCAGCATGTCGGCGTCGTCCACAGCTCCAACCTGTGCACCGAAATCACGCTGAATACCAACGATTCCGAAATCGCGGTCTGTAACCTCGGCTCGGTCAACCTGCCTGCCCACATGAAGGATGGCAAGCTCGACCACGCCAAGCTGCAGAAGACCATCCGCACCGCGATGCGCATGCTGGACAACGTGATTGATATTAACTATTACGCCGTCAAGAAAGCGCGCGACTCCAACTTGCGCCACCGTCCGGTCGGCATGGGCATCATGGGCTTCCAGGACTGCCTGCACATGATGCGCGTGCCCTATGCCTCGATGGAAGCGGTGGAGTTCGCCGACCGCTCGATGGAAGCCGTCTGCTATTACGCCTACTGGGCATCGACCGAACTGGCGGAAGAGCGCGGCCGTTACAGCTCCTATCGCGGTTCGCTGTGGGATCGCGGCATCCTGCCGCAGGATTCCCTGAAGCTGCTGGCCGAAGAGCGCGGCGGCTACCTGGAAGTCGACACCTCGGAATCGATGGACTGGAGCGCACTGCGCGACCGCATCAAGACGCACGGCATGCGCAACTCGAACTGCGTGGCGATCGCGCCGACGGCGACCATCTCCAACATCATCGACGTGTCCGCCTGCATCGAGCCGACCTATCAGAACCTGTATGTGAAGTCGAACCTGTCGGGCGAGTTTACCGAGATCAACGAGAATCTGGTGCGCGACCTCAAGGCACGCGGTCTGTGGGACGAGGTGATGGTTGCCGATCTGAAGTACTTCGACGGCAGCCTGGCCAAGATCGACCGCATTCCGCAAGACCTGCGCGACATCTACGCCACCGCGTTCGAAGTCGATCCGAAGTGGCTGGTGGAAGCCGCCTCGCGCCGTCAGAAGTGGATTGACCAGGCGCAATCGCTCAATATCTATATGGCTGGCGCCTCCGGCAAGAAGCTCGACGAGACCTACAAGCTCGCCTGGCTGCGCGGCCTGAAGACCACCTACTACCTGCGCACCATCGGTGCCACCCACGCGGAGAAGTCGACCACCAAGGCCGGCGCGCTCAATGCGGTGTCCGCCAACATGGGCACGGCAGCGACAGCCGCGGCAGCCGAACCGGCGATGTCCATCCCGACCGAAGTTGCCGGTCCGGTGTGCACGCTGCGTCCTGGCGACGCCGGCTTCGAAGAGTGCGAAGCCTGCCAGTAAAGCGCGCTTAACCTCCGGCACATGAACGGCGCGGCCATGTCGCCGCGCCGTTTCCTTGAACAACACGCAACGACAACTACAATACCTCTGTAAGGAAGATCAGCCATGCTAAGTTGGGATGACGAAGTAAACCCGGCCGCGAAACCCGCTCAAGCTCCGCAACCGGCGCTCGCCGGCGTGACGCCCTCGGTCCTGCGCGCCAACCCCGCCGACGTCGCACTGAACCCGGCACTGGTCACCAAACCGCAAGCCGCCCCCGGTGCCGAAACCCGCCGCGTCAATGCCGCCGACAAGCGCATCATCAACGGCCAGACCGACGTCAACCAGCTCGTCCCGTTCAAGTACAAGTGGGCCTGGGACAAGTATCTCGCCGGCTGCGCGAACCACTGGATGCCGCAGGAAATCAACATGCAGCGCGACATCGAACTGTGGAAGAACCCGAACGGCCTGACCGAGGACGAGCGCCGCATCATCAAGCGCAACCTCGGCTTCTTCGTCACCGCCGATTCGCTCGCCGCCAACAACATCGTGCTCGGCACCTACCGTCACATCACTGCGCCGGAGTGCCGCCAGTACCTGCTGCGCCAGGCATTCGAGGAGGCAATCCACACCCACGCCTACCAGTACATCGTCGAGTCGCTGGGCCTGGACGAAGGTGAGATCTTCAATGCGTACCACGAGGTCGCATCGATCCGCGACAAGGATGAGTTCCTGATCCCCTTCATCGATGTGCTGACCAATCCGGAATTCAAGACCGGCACCCTCGAGGCAGACCAGACCCTGCTGCGCTCGCTCATCGTGTTTGCATGCCTGATGGAAGGTTTGTTCTTCTATGTGGGCTTCACGCAGATCCTCGCGCTCGGCCGTCAGAACAAGATGATGGGCGCAGCGGAGCAGTACCAGTACATCCTGCGCGACGAATCGATGCACTGCAATTTCGGGATCGATCTCATCAACACGATCAAGCTCGAGAACCCGCATCTGTGGACTGCTGAATTTCGCGAGGAGATCAAAGCGTTGTTTTTACGTGCAGTAGAGTTGGAATATCGCTACGCAGAGGATACAATGCCGCGTGGAGTACTCGGATTGAACGCTCCGATGTTCAAAGGGTACCTGCGGTTCATCGCGAATCGCCGCGCGCAGCAGATCGGTCTCGATCCGCTGTTCCCGCAGGAAGAGAATCCCTTCCCGTGGATGAGCGAGATGATCGATCTGAAGAAGGAGCGCAACTTCTTCGAGACACGGGTGATCGAATACCAGACCGGCGGTGCGCTGAACTGGGAATGAACAAGAACCGACCCCGCGTCCAACGCATCGGGCGGATGGAGAGACAGCAGTCGACTCGCCATCGGTAAGCGGGATGAGACTGCAAAACCGAGAGGCTACAACCGAACTTAATGGACAGTAGACGAACGATTCGATCTTCTGTGATTCAGCCGCTGTGCCCGACCTTGTCGGGCAAGGCGGCTTTTTCTTTGAAAAACCTGTTGGGTTTTCAGAAACTGTATTCCCACGCCGGCTTTGCTGCCGGCGTTTTTTTTGGCTGCGAGGTTCGCAGCGCCTTCTGAGCGCGCGACCACGACCTCCGTCACTGCCGACGCGCGGCGGTGATCTGAAGAAGAGAGGCGCAACCAAATGAGGCTGAAGTGCTGCATGGATGAGGTGATGCAGCAGTTCAGCTGGTGCCGAATTCATTAGTGCAAGCAGAAGCTTGCTTGTACCGATGAATAATCCGCGTGGATCATCGCGATGGTCGATGCGGGTTTCCAACCTCGTAGTTTGAACTTTCTCATCACGTGAAGGAGAAACAAATGGCAACAGCAAAGAAACCCGCTGCTAAGAAAGCAGCCGCGGCGAAGAAGCCGGCAGCAGCGAAGAAGCCTGCAGCCAAGAAAGCAGCAGCTCCGAAGAAGGCAGCAGCAGCCAAGAAGCCGGTAGCGAAGAAGGCGGCAGCAGCCAAGAAGCCGGTGGCGAAGAAGGCGGCAGCAGCCAAGAAGCCGGTAGCGAAGAAAGCAGCAGCAGCCAAGAAGCCGGTAGCAAAGAAGGCCGTCGCCAAGAAGGCCGTCGCGAAGAAGGCAGCAGCGCCGAAGAAGGCCGCAGCCAAGAAGCCGGTAGCCAAGAAGGCAGCAGCGCCGAAGAAGGCCGCAGCAGCGAAGAAGCCTGCAGCCAAGAAGGCCGCAGCTCCCAAGAAGGCCGCGGCAGCGAAGAAGCCTGCAGCCAAAAAGGCGGCAGCTCCCAAGAAGGCTGCAGCGCCGAAGAAGGCAGCAGCTCCGAAGAAGGCCGCAGCAGCCAAGAAGCCGGCTGCCAAGCCCGCAGCTGCAGCAGCGCCTGCTGTGAAGACTGTGCTGAATCCGGCAGCGGCTTGGCCGTTCCCGACCGGCACCCGTCCGTAATAGCCGAGCTTTGCTTGGATGCCTGATTAAGTTCAGGCAAAATGCCCGTGGTGTGGCACCTGCCGCACGACGGGCTTTTTTCATTCTGGAGATCAGATAGTGCTGAACAGCATCCTCACGTTGATTGTCGATACCGTCGCGGCCGTTCTCGGCGGCGTGCTGCTCCTGCGTTTCTGGATGCAGGTCGTGCGCGTGCGGCCACCGGCTGCACTCGGACAATTCACGTTCCAGCTGACGGATTGGCTGGTGCGGCCGATGCGCCGCGTGCTTCCCGGCGTGGGCGGTTACGACTGGGCGAGCCTGATTGCCGCCGTGCTGGTGATCGTCATCGCCGTCGCAATCAACCTGGCTGTGATGTCACGCTTCCATCCGCAGGCCCTGCTGCTGCTGTCGCTGCTGCGCTTCTTCGAATGGGTGTTCTACGGCTTCATGGGCCTGCTGATCATCGAGGTGATCTTCAGCTGGGTCAATCCGCACGCGCCGCTCGCTCCCTTCATCCGGGCGCTGAACGATCCGCTGCTGCGCCCGCTGCGCCGCGTCGTTCCCTTGATCGGCAACATCGATCTTTCCCCGCTCGTCCTGTTCATCCTGCTGCGTATCGGCCTGATGCTCGTGACCCAGATGGTGATGTCGCTCGCATGACGCGCGACTGGTGTACCGCGGTTGCCGTCGGCATCAGGATCTCGGTGCAGATCACACCCAATGCCAAGAAGAGCGAAGTGACCGGCGTGCTGGACGACGTGCTGAAGATCCGCTTGCAGGCGCAGCCGATCGAAGGCAAGGCCAACGAGGCTTTGGTCCGCTTTCTGGCCGACATGCTGTCCGTGCCGAAGAGCGCCGTGGCGATCACCCACGGCCATACCAGCAAACGGAAAGTGATTGAAGTGTCCGCGCCGGGCATCACGCCCGAACGCGTCAAGAGTGTGTTGATGGTGCAGGGCGGTTGATGCGGACGCCGCCCGTCAGTTAACCAGGCGGGCAACCTTCGACACGCCGTTCACGGTCGTCACCCTGACCGTATCGCCGGTCCGAAACGGCTCACCGGCATCAACCCTGTAGACTCTGTTTTCCCCGTTGTCGAGCAGGACTGTCAGCTCTGTCGAGGCGTTGACCTTGCCGGCTTCTTCCGCGCGCTGGCCCGCCATGCCGCCGGCGATGGCGCCGCCGATCCCGGCAGCGGTACTGCCGTTGCCGCTGCCTATCTTGCTGCCTGCCACGCCTCCCACAATGGTGCCGATGAACGAGCCTACGCCGGAAGTCCGTCCGCCGCGTACCGTCACATCGCGTACCTGGGTCACGCGCCCGGTTTGTACGACAGTGCTGCCTTCAGTCGACATCACCGCGGGGGGAGGAGCGGATGCGCATCCGGAAAGCAAGGCGATTGCCAGTGCTGCTGCAGAAAGTGGTGAACGCAAACGCATGAAGCCTCCCGTACAAGGTCCAAGGCTGCAGGGCTATCAGAAGCGGTAGCCGAACGCCTTCTGGAAGCGGTCCTCGATTTCCTGCCGGCTCGGCCTGTGGTTCTGGCCGCCCTGCTGCGCGATCTTGATCGAGCCCATCAGACTGGCCAGGCGGCCTGTGGTCGCCCAATCCATGCCGTTGGTGATCCCGTAGAGCAGGCCGGCACGGAAGGCGTCTCCGCAGCCGGTCGGGTCGACCACCTGGTCCGCCTGCACGCACGGGATCTCGATGCGCTGACCGTCGCTGAAAATCTCCGCGCCTTGCTCGCCACGGGTGACGATCAAAGCGGACACGCGCTTGGCAATCTGGTCGAGCGTGAGGTTGGTGCGTCCGGTCAAGAGTTCCGCTTCATAATCATTGACCGCCACATAAGTTGCCAGTTCAATGAAGTGCTCCAGTTCGCCCCCGTTGAACATCGGCAAGCCCTGGCCCGGGTCGAAGATGAAGGGGATGTTGAGATCCACGCAGTCGACCGCATGCTGCAGCATCCCGTCCCGCCCATCCGGGGCGACGATCGCCAGCTTGACCGCGCCGGCGTCCGCTACCTTGTTCTGGTGCGACAGGGTCATCGCGCCGGGATGGAATGCGGTGATCTGGTTGCCGTTGACGTCGGTCGTGATGAAGGCTTGCGCGGTGTAGGTGCTGTCGATCGTCCGCACGCAGCGGCGCGAGATCTCCAACTGGTCCAGGCGCTCAAGGTAAGGGCCGCCGTCGTGGCCGATGGTTCCCATGATCAAGGGGTCGCCCTCGAGCAACCTGAGGTTGTAGGCGATATTGCCGGCGCAACCCCCGAATTCACGTCGCAGCTCCGGCACCAGGAAGGCCACGTTGATCTTGTGGAGCTGGTCGGCCAGCAGCGCTTCGGAGAAGCGTCCGCCAAATTGCATGATGTTGTCGTATGCGAGCGAGCCGCAGATTAGGGATGTCATGTTTGCCTGCCTGGTTGAGATGGGAAGTTATTTTGCCCGGCGCTGCCGGTTCCGGGAATCGTGAACCCCGAAGTGTATTACGGATAGAAGACGTAAACCCGGTATCCCGATGCCTTGAGTTGCGCCAGTTCAAAATGGATCTTCACCGGCTGCTCGGAATGCGCTGAAAAACCTTTCCTCGCGTCCGACGGCTCCGCAAGGTATTCGCGGGGCAGGAACACCCGGCGCGCAAGGGGCTTTTCATTGTTGTCGTTGAGCGTCAGCTCGATGTTCGGCCATGACTGCGCGGTCGCACCGTGGTTGCGCAGCAGGACGGTCAGCGCGAAGGTGTTCGAATCGGCGGCCAGGGTTTGCAGTTCGCTGGACTCGACGGACACCGATTCGATGTGCGCCGGCAGCCCGACCTGGCAGCCGATGCGCGCGCACGCTTCATCGAGCAAAGGCTTGGACTGGGGAATCCAGGCGGCAATCTGGTCGCGGAAGACATAGGTGCCCTGGCCGAGCAGGCCAAGCAGCAGGAAAACGGATGCGGTGAGCATGAAGATGCGCAGCGCGTGTCCGATGCGCTGCTTGCGGCGGGCCTGCTTCACGAAGCCCGGCAATTCATAGTCCGCTGCCTCGGCCTGGTCCAGGGCATCCCCTTCGGACTGGGCCGCTTCATCCTGTTCGCGCCGCCATGGTTTGCTTTCGAGGTCGTCGATTGCCTGGTCGATCGGATCGTGCTCGATGGCGGTTTCGGGATCGGCCCCTTGCGCATTGTCCTCGACGACAGGTTCGCGGCGGTCGTGCGCGAAATCCATCAGGGTCATGCGCAGCAGCGGATCGTCTTTCGGTTCCGGTGTGGCGGGGCCGGCGGCTTCGAGTTCTTCACGCTCGGCTTCGGCCAGGGTGGTGTCGGAAGAGTCGGGGAAAGGCCGTTCGACGGGACGCGGGCTGGGCCGAGGCTCAGGTTCGGGATCGAGATCGCTGAGGTCGCCGAGGTCGAAATCCACGCTCGGCAAAGGCTGGGCCTTTTCCTCCGGCGCCGGGGCGGGTGAAGGCTTCGGTTCGGGGGCGGGGGCCTTCGGAGCCTGCTGCTCGAGATCTTCGGGACGCAGCAGGTTTTCGATGCCGTTGAAGATTTGCTTGCAGGCGCCGCAGCGCACGAGGCCCGCGCGCAGCTTCAGTTGGTCATGCGCGACCCGGAATGTCGTATGGCAATGAGGGCACTGGGTAGCGAGCGCCATTACGGTCAGGTGGCGGCGGATTGACCTGCGAGAGCCACCCATCCTTCACGTTCGGCCCAGACCGTCAGCTTGATGAAGGGGGCATAGGCCGCCGCGACTTCGTCGGCCTGCCGTTCCAGGACGCCCGACAGGACCAGCCATCCGCCGGGTGCGACGCGCGACGACAGCATCGGCGCCATCAGTTTGAGCGGGCTGGAAAGGATGTTCGCAACCACGATATCGAAGGTCTTCCGCGGCGAGTGGGTGGAGAATTCTTCCGGCAGATAATAGTCGATTTCGCAGCGGTTGCGCTCACTGTTGTAGCGCGCCGATTCGATCGCCTGCGGATCGATGTCCACGCCGCACACCGGCTTGCCGCCCAGTTTCTCCGCGACCATCGCAAGGATGCCGGAGCCGCAGCCGTAGTCCAGCACCGACCCTTGCGGCGGATGGGCTTCCAGCCACTCCATGCACAGGCGCGTAGTGGGATGGCTGCCGGTGCCGAATGCGAGGCCGGGGTCGAGCTCGAGGACCAGTGCGTCAGGGTCGGGCGCGTCGTGCCAGCTCGGCACCACCCAGATATTCTTGCCGATATGGATGGGTTCGAACTGCGATTGGGTCAGCCTGACCCAATCCTGTTCGGCCACGGCACGCAGGGAATACGGCGGAACGGCAATGCCGCATTCGGCGGAGGCGGCGGCGACGATGGCGGCGAAGTCGGCGTGCTCGTCGGCCAGCGCCACCACGCGGCTGTGGTCCCACGCCGCTTCGGTCGGCTCCATGCCCGGCTCGCCGAACAAGGGCTTTTCGGCCTCGGTGCCTTCGTCGGCGTCTTCGACCGAAACCGACAGTGCGCCCGCTTCCATCAGTGCATCGGACAGCGCCTCCGCGTGATCACGCGCAACTTCAATGACGATTTCGGTCCAGCTCATGATATTGCCTTCTTACTTTGCAGCCTTCGCGCCCTTGGGCAGATCCGGCTTGTCCGCCAGCTTTTGCTCCAGGTAATGGATGTTGGTGCCGCCTTCGATGAAGCGCGCGTCCACCATCAGTTCGCGGTGCAGCGGGATGTTGGTCAGGATGCCTTCGACCACCATTTCGGACAAGGCGATCTGCATGCGGCGGATCGCCTGCTCGCGCGTGGCGCCGTAGGCAATCACCTTGCCGACCATCGAGTCGTAGGTGGGCGGGACGAAGTAACCGGCGTAGGCATGCGAATCGACGCGGATGCCGGGACCGCCCGGCGGATGCCATGCGACGATCCTGCCTGGCGACGGAGTGAACTTGAACGGGTCTTCGGCATTGATGCGGCACTCGATCGCATGGCCCGACAGTTCGATGTCGCGCTGGCGGAAACGCAGCTTCTCGCCGGCCGCGACGCGAATCTGTTCCTGTACCAGGTCGACGCCGGTGATCATTTCCGTCACCGGATGCTCCACCTGGATACGGGTGTTCATCTCGATGAAGTAGAACTCGCCGTTTTCATACAAGAACTCGAAGGTGCCCGCACCGCGGTAACCGATCTTGCGGCAGGCTTCGGCGCAGCGGTCGCCGATGCGTTCGATCAGCTTGCGCGGAATGCCGGGCGCCGGCGCTTCCTCGATCACTTTCTGGTGGCGGCGCTGCATCGAGCAGTCGCGCTCGCCCAGCCAGACGGCGTTCTTGAATTCGTCGGCCAGCACCTGGATTTCCACGTGCCGCGGATTCTCCAGGTATTTCTCCATATAGACTTCCGGATTGCCGAATGCTGCGCCGGCCTCCGTCTTGGTCATGGTGACGGCATTGAGCAGCGCGGCTTCGGTGTGCACGACGCGCATGCCGCGGCCGCCGCCGCCGCCCGCCGCCTTGATGATGACCGGGTAGCCGACCTTGCGGGCAATGCGGATGATTTCCTTCGGGTCTTCCGGCAGCGCGCCGTCCGAGCCGGGCACGCAAGGCACGCCGGCCTTGATCATGGCGTGCTTGGCCGAGACCTTGTCGCCCATCATGCGGATCGATTCCGGACGCGGGCCGATGAAGACGAAGCCGGATTTCTCGACGCGCTCGGCGAAGTCGGCGTTTTCGGAGAGGAAGCCGTAGCCGGGATGGATCGCTTCGGCGTCGGTCACTTCTGCCGCGCTGATGATGGCGGGCATATTCAGGTAGCTCATCGACGACGGCGCGGGGCCGATGCAGACGGACTCGTCGGCGAGCTTCACGTATTTCGCTTCGCGGTCGGCCTCGGAGTGGACGACCACGGTTTTGATGCCCATTTCGCGGCAGGCGCGCTGGATACGCAGGGCGATTTCACCGCGGTTGGCGATCAGAATTTTTTCAAACATGGCAGATGGGATGGCTTGCTTGTGACGTTCTGGGAATTGTTCGGAGTGCGCGGCATGGACAGCCATGCCGCATGCGCACTGCTTAACCGATCACAAACAGCGGTTGGCCGAATTCGACGGGCTGGCCATTCTCCACCAGGACTTGCTTGACCACGCCGGAAACGTCGGCGTCGATCTCATTGAGAAGCTTCATTGCTTCGATGATGCAGAGCGTGTCGCCTTCCTTGACCGTTGCGCCGACTTCGACGAAGGGCGGGTTGCCGGGAGCGGAAGCGCGATAGAAGGTGCCGACCATCGGCGACTTCACGACGTGGCCTTCCGGTTCGGCCGGGGCGGCAGGTGCAGCAGGTGCGGCTGCGGGTGTGCCCACCGGAGCGGCGGCCGGTGCCGACACGGTCTGCGGCATGGACTGCGGCATCATGACGACCTGGTTCTGCGGCGTGCCGGAGGATTTGACGATACGGACTTTGCTTTCGCCTTCGGTGACTTCCAGCTCGGCGATGTCTGATTCGGCGACGAGGTCGATCAGCGTCTTGAGTTTTCGTAGATCCATATTGAAATCCCTCAGTTTTATATGCTTGTTGCAATTGAAATCGCCGCAATTATAAGTTTGTTGCGGCGAGATAATGAAAATTACAGTTTTTTGAGCGCAAACTCGATCGCGGCGCGGTATCCTTCGACACCCAGTCCGCAGATCACGCCGACGGCGATTCCGGACAGGTAGGAGTGATGCCGGAAGCTTTCGCGCTTGTGGATATTGGAGATATGTACTTCGACAAACGGAATGGCGACGCCCGCCAACGCATCGCGCAAGGCGACGCTGGTATGGGTCAGTCCGCCGGGGTTGACGACGATCGCGTCCACACCCTCGTTCCTGGCGGCCTGGATGCGGTCGATCAGGGCGCCTTCATGATTGCTTTGAAAACAGGCAATGGCAGCGCCCGCCGCGGCCGCTTGCGCGCTCGCAGCTTGTTCAACATCGGCCAGCGTCGTCGAGCCGTACACCTCTGGTTCACGTATGCCCAGCAGGTTCAGGTTCGGGCCATTGACCAGAAGAAGTTTTTTTGCCATGGAGTTACGACTCCGTTTGCCGAGGATGCCGCATTTTGCCGTCAAATGATTCTGACTGGCAAGGGAAAAGATGCTTTCGCGGCTACAGTCCGCTAAGGGATTTCCGCAAGTCATCCATTTTCAGGCGGCCGAGGAAGGTCTTTTTTACCTGTCCGTCACGTCCGATTACAACCGTAAAGGGCAGGCCGCCGCCCTGGTTGCCCAGCTGGCGCGACAGTTCGGTGCCATTGACTCCGCCGACGTACAGCGGATAGCTGATGCTGTATTTCTTGGCGAATTCGGCGATGTTGGAAGCAGAATCGATGCCAATGCCGAGGATCTGGATTTTTTGGGCGGAAATTTCCCGTTGCAAGTCGGATAACTCCGGCATTTCGTCGACGCAGGGCGCGCACCACGTCGCCCAGAAATTCACCACCAGGGCATGCTCCTTCCACTGGCCGAGCACCTGCTCCTGCCCGTTGGCATCCTTCATGGATTGCGACAGAAGTGTGCTGACAGCAGAAGCTTGTGCCGGGCCCGGCGAAAGCTTCCGGTCTGCGTAAAAAATGCCCAATGCGGCAAACAGGATTGCAACGCCGCCGAAAAGAATCGTATTTTTCTTCATTTTTGCTCTGATTCCGCAATCAATGCCCGTACTGCCTCACCATTTGCACGTCCGGGCCGTCCGTCCGCCCCGGGTTTGACGGCGCCGCGCAGGTCGTCCGTCTCATAAAGGGCGAGGTGCACGCCTTCCCCGTGCCACATGAAACTGACCGTCTCGACCGCGTCACCGCGGCCGCTGAAGTGGGCGGTTTCCGAGACCTCGAATTCCACATTCTTGTTAAGAAGGAAAATCTCGACATCCTTTGCGCTCTCGGCGAAGAGCTGCAGATGGATATCCGAGTGCTCTCCTGCTGTCCCATTCAGGACCGCGCCGGTCAGGTAGGGGGAAAAGCGGGCGAGGTCGTCCATCAGCCGCACCGCCAGCTTGCGCAGGTGCAGCAGGCGCGCCGGCTGGGTGTCGGCGAAAAAGAGTTCATTGTATACACGTACTTCTTCTTCGATCTGCGCGTTATCCGGCATGATCTCGCCGCGAACCTTCGCGTTGCCCAGCACTTGCCTGGCCGCTTTCTTCTTGGCGGTGGCGTAGTCCGCACCGTCTTCGGCAATCAGGCGCGCTGCGGCGGCGGCGATCTCGGCGCGCAGCATCTCGGTATTGGTGGTGAAATTGCTCATGGGACTCGATGATACTCTGTACGGCGCGAGACCGCGGGTCGGGTAAAATGCCGGGTTCTGCGAATTCGGCAGCCTGCACGGTATTTGACCTGTTGCGGCGGAATTCAGTCAGTGTTTTTTATTCATTTTGAAACAACACAATGCACATCCATATTCTCGGCATCTGCGGCACCTTCATGGGCGGACTCGCGGTGCTGGCCAAGGAAGCCGGACATAAGGTCACCGGTTGCGATGCGAATGTCTATCCGCCGATGAGCACCCAGCTGCAGGCGCAGGGCATCGAACTGACCGAAGGCTTCGGTCCGGAGCAGATCGATCTGAAACCGGACCTCTTCGTCATCGGCAACGTCGTCTCGCGCGGCAATCCGCTGATGGAGGAAATCCTCAACCGCGGCCTGGCATACACCTCGGGCCCGCAGTGGATCGGCGAACATATCCTCTCTAATAAATGGGTGCTGGCGGTGGCCGGCACGCACGGCAAGACGACCACCTCGTCGATGCTGGCCTGGATCCTGGAGCATGCCGGTTACGACCCGGGCTTCCTGATCGGCGGCGTGCCCATGAACTTCGGCATCTCGGCGCGCCTGTCGGGCAAGGGTGGCGATTCCAGTTTCTTCGTGATCGAGGCCGACGAATACGACACCGCCTTCTTCGACAAGCGCAGCAAGTTTGTCCATTACCGGCCGAAGACCGCGATCCTGAACAACCTGGAATACGATCACGCCGATATCTTCCCGGACCTCGGCGCGATCGAAACCCAGTTCCATCATCTGGTGCGGACAGTGCCGAACGTCGGCCGGCTGGTGGTCAACGGGCGCGAGGAATCGCTGCGCCGCGTGATTGCCCGCGGCTGCTGGAGCGAGGCCGAGTGGTTCGGCGCGGAAGAAGGCTGGTCGCTGCAGGAATACGAGGACGGCAGCTTCGACGTCCGTTTCAAGGGGGAGATGCAGGGAAAGGTGGAGTGGGCGCTGACCGGCGAACACAACCGGCTCAATGCGCTGGCGTCGATCGCAGCTGCGCGCCATGTCGGCGTGCCGCCTTCCGTGGCGATCGAGGCACTGTCCCGCTTCGAGAGCGTGAAACGGCGCATGGAAGTGCGCGGCACGGTAAACAACATCACCGTGTATGACGATTTCGCGCACCATCCGACGGCAATTGCGACGACCGTGGGCGGATTGCGCAAGAAGATCGGCACCCAGCGTATTCTCGCCGTGCTGGAGCCGCGCTCGAATACCATGAAACTCGGCACCATGAAGGAAGCTTTGCCGGGCAGCCTGTCCGACGCCGACCTGGTGTTCGGCTACGGCGCGAAATCCGGCAAGGATGCGCTCGGCTGGAACCTGGGCGAAGTGCTGGCGCCGCTGGGCGCGAAGGCAGGCGCCTACGACGACCTCGACACGCTGGTGCAGGCGATCGTGAAGGCGGCGCAACCGGGTGATCATGTGCTGGTCATGAGCAACGGCGGTTTCGGCGGCGTCCACCAGAAGATCCTGGACGCGCTTGCATAATGATTCTCTACCTGCACGGTTTCCGTTCTTCGCCGCTGTCGTTCAAGGCACGCTTGATCGAAGAGCGCATGGCGGCCCTCGGCAGGGCGGCGGAATATCAGTGCCCGCAGCTGCCTGCTTCCCCGCGTGAAGCGATTGCGCTCGCCGAGCAACTGATCGCGCCGCACGGGGAGCGTGCGACCGTGGTCGGCTCCTCCCTGGGAGGCTACTATGCGACCTGGCTTGCCGAAAAGTTCGGCTGCCGCGCGGTGTTGCTCAACCCGGCGGTCAAACCGCCGCGCGACCTCGAAAAATACGTCGGGGTGACAACCGCTTACCACACGGATGCGCCCTTCGAGTTCAAGCGCGAGTACATCGAGGAATTGAAGGCGCTGGCTGTCGGCCGCATTACGCGCCCGGAACGCTACTTCCTGGTCGCCGCAACCGGCGATGAAGTGCTCGATTGGCGCGAGATGACGGCGCATTACCCCGGCGCGCGGCAGCACATCATCGAAGGCAGCGACCACGGCATTTCGGAGTTTGCGCAGTACCTCGATGAGGTGCTCGCGTTCTGCGGTGTCCGGCCGGGAGACTCTGCGTGAAGCCGTTCGCGGTAGGGCACGCGCGCTGGGTCGCGCACGTCAACGGCGTCAACCCGACGCGCGAAATGCGCGGCTGGCTGACCGACACGATGTCGCTGACCCGCAAACTGATGGCGCGCAGCGAGCATTTCCGCGTGCGGCGCCTGCGCCAGGAGCGCGGTTTGTGCCTGACCGATGAAGCGGAGATGGTGGAGCTGCGGCGCCGCAGCCACGTGCAGGAGCGCGAAGTGCTGCTGCAATGCGACGGCCGTCCGGTCGTGTTTGCGCACACGATCGTGCCGCTCAGCGCCACCACTTCCGACTGGCCGTTTTTCGGCACGCTCGGCGAACGCTCGCTCGGCACCACGCTGTTCGGCGATCCGAAGGTGCTGCGCGGCCGGCTGCAGTATGCGCGCCTGCGGGCCCAGCATCCGCTCGTCGAGCGCGCCCGCGCCGCTCTCGGAAACGATGAATTCGCCGCGCCGCTTTTCGCACGGCGCTGCTTGTACCGCCGCAGGAATGGCGTGCTGCTCGTGACAGAACTCTTCCTGCCTGCGATCGCGGAACTCAAGGCGCCGCGCACGCAACCCAATTCAGCTGACAGGCTTGGCAATCGATGAATTTATTTTTTGAGGAATCCGGCGACTTCAAGGCCGGTACCGTACTGTCCCAGCAAGGCGAGGCTTACCAGGTCGAAATGCAGACCGGCAAGCGGACCAAGGTCAAGGCGCGCGACATCCTGTTCCAGTTCGCTTCGCCCGATCCCGCGCAATTGCTGAGCGACGCGAAGGCGATCGCGGATGAGGTCGACCTCGACTTCCTGTGGGAAGTCGCCGGCCAGGATGAGTTCGGCTATGCCGAGCTCGGTAGCGAATATTTCGGCCACGAACCGAAGCCGCACGAAGCTGCCGGCCTGTTGCTGAAGCTGCACAACTCGCCGATCTACTTTTACAAGAAGGGCAAGGGCCGCTACAAGGCCGCGCCCGAGGCTTCGCTCAAGGCGGCGCTGGCCGGCATCGAAAAGAAAAAGCAGCAGGCGATCGTGCAGGCGCAGTACGTCGAACAGCTCAAGGCCAACCAGCTTCCCGACGCGTTCAAACCGATCGTGATGCAGCTGTTGTTCAAGCCGGACAAAAACAGTATCGAGTACAAGGCGCTGGATGAAGCGGCCGCGGCGATGCAGACGTCGCCGCAGCGGCTCATGCTTGCCACGGGCGGCATCACTTCCCCAAAGGAGCTGCATCTGTCGAAGTTCCTGTTCGAATACTTCCCGAAAGGCACGCGCTTCCCGGCCGTGCCGATCCCGGCAGTCGATTCGCTCCCCGTTGCGGATGTCCAGGCCTTCTCGATCGACGATGTGACCACCACCGAGATCGACGACGCGCTTTCGGTCGTCCACCTCCCCGACGGCAAGTTGCGGGTCGGCATCCACATCGCCGCGCCCGGCCTTGGCATCAAGCGCAACGATGCCCTCGACGCCATCGCGCGCCAGCGCCTCTCCACGGTCTACATGCCGGGCGATAAGATCACCATGCTGCCGGATGAGCTGGTTGAGGCCTTCACCTTGGCCGAGGGACGGACTTGCCCGGCACTCTCGCTTTACGCGACGCTGGATCCCGCAACCTGGACCGTGGTGTCCACCGAGACCCGCGCCGAGGCGGTGCCAATCGCGGCCAACCTGCGTCATAACGATCTCGACGACGTGGTGACCGAGGAAAACCTCAACGCCGGCACTGGCGATTATCCGCACAAGGCCGACATCGAACTGCTCTGGCAGTGGGCGCAGGTGCTCGAACGCGGGCGCATGGCCAAGCGCGAGAGCTTCGGCCTGAAACCGGAACAGGCCAACCGCGTCGATTTCAACTTCTATGTCGAAAACGACGTGGTGAGTATCGTCCGCCGCAAACGCGGCGCGCCGCTGGACAAGATCGTCGCCGAGCTGATGATCTTCGCCAACAGCACCTGGGGCAAGCTGATGCACGACCACGGCGTCCCCGGCATTTACCGCAGCCAGGGCGGCGGAGGCGGGGGCTGGGCCGCCAAGATGCAGGTGCGCATGGTTACCCACGCCGCGCCGCACCAGGGCCTCGGCGTGGACCAGTACGCCTGGAGCACCTCGCCGCTGCGCCGCTACACCGACCTAGTCAACCAGTGGCAGATCCTGGCCTGCGCGGAGCACGGCGTGACCGCGCCGCTGGTCGCGCCGTTCAAGCCGAAAGATGCGGACCTGTTCGCCATCGTCTCGGCCTTCGACGCCGCCTATGCCGCCTATGCCGACTTCCAGTCCGGCATGGAACGCTACTGGTGCCTGCGCTGGCTGGCCCAGGAAAATGCACGGCAGGTGAACGCCGTCGTCCTCAAGGATGAAGTGCTGCGCCTGGTCGACATCCCGCTCATCATCCGCCTGCCGGGCATGCCGCAGGCGGCGCGCGGCACCCAGGTCCGGCTCGACCTGATCCGCTGGGACGAGGTCGACCTGACGGTGGAGGCGCGCCTGATCGAAGTGACAACGGCGACCGCCGAAACCGAGGCCGCGGTGATCGAAGATGACGAAATTGCCATTGCCGAAACCGAGGCGAATGCGGAATCGGCACAAGAATGAAAACTTGGCCGATTTGCGGCGAGGTTTATCGTAAAATTCAAGGCGTTCGCAACCGCTAGCCCGTTTCCGCGTGATGCTCCTTTTTGAAAACCGCACGTTGTCCATCGCTGTCGCGGCGTCGATCCTCTTGCACGGCGCGATGCTGGCAGTGCGGTTCGCGCCGCCGGATACCTTCAAGTTCAAGCCGATGGACCCCGGGCTGGAGGTCATCCTCGTCAATGCCAAGCACGACCGCAAGCCGATCAAGGCCGAGGCGCTGGCGCAGGCCAATCTCGATGGCGGCGGCAATGCCGAAGCCGGCCGTTCCAAGTCGCCCCTGCCCGACATGCGGCGGGCCGAAGATGGCGAGGGCATGAAAGCCATCCAGCGCCGCATCGATGAACTCGAGCGCCAGCAGCGCATGCTGGCGCAACTGAACAAGAAAAACGCCCAGGCCGCGCCGCCGGTCAAGGACCACGTCAAGCCGAAGGAAACACCGACGCAGGCGGACATGGGCGACGCGCTCGAGAACGCGCGGGAAATCCTCCGCCGCGAAGCCGAGATCTCCAAGCGTATCGAAGACGAGAACAAGCGCCCGCGTAAAACCTTCATCTCGCCGAGCACCCGCGAGGTCGGGTACGCGATGTACTTCGACAGCGTGCGCAAGAAGATCGAAGACGTCGGCACCCTCAACTTCCCGCAGAAGGACGGCAAGAAGATCTACGGCGAACTAACGATGTCGATCTCGATTTTCCAGGATGGGAAAATCTACACCAGGGATCGCGACGAAGGCATCGTGATCGAGCGCACCTCCGGCAATCCCGCGCTGGACGAAGCTGCGCGCCGGATCGTGCGCCGTGCTGCGCCCTTCGGCGCGTTCGACAAGAAGATGCGTTCCTCCGACCGCGATGACGTCTGGGTGATGACGACCCGCTTCAAGTTCACCCGCGACGAGGGGGTGGAAGCAGTGATGCAGGGAGGTGGCTGAGTGAGCGCCGCACCCGACCGCTACGTCGTCATCGGCAACCCGATTGCGCACAGCAAGTCGCCGGACATCCATGCGCGCTTTGCCGCGCAAACCGGGCAGCACATCGTGTACGAGCGGCTGCTCGCGCCGCTGGACGGTTTCGGACAGGCCGTGCACAACTTTATCGGCGCGGGTGGCAAAGGCGCCAATGTCACCGTCCCGTTCAAGCTGGAAGCGCATGCGCTCGCCACCGAACTGACGCCGCGCGCCCAGGCGGCCGGCGCAGTCAATACCCTGAAGTTCGAGGTGGACCGGATCACGGGCGACAACACCGACGGCATCGGCATGGTGACCGATATCATCCGCAATGCCGGCGTTGCCATGCGCGACAAGAGAGTTCTCCTGCTCGGTGCCGGCGGCGCGGCACGCGGCGTGATCCTCCCTGTTCTCGACCAGCAGCCGGCAGAGCTGGTCATTGCCAATCGCACGGTCTCCAGGGCGACGGAACTGGCATCGCAGTTTTCGCAGCATGCCCGCGTTTCCGCCAGCAGCTTCGAGGGCATCGACGGCGCTTTCGACATCATCATCAATGCCACCTCGGCCAGCCTGGCGGACGACCTGCCGCCCGTGCCGGCGTCTGTTTTCGGCGGCACGGCCTTCGCCTACGACATGATGTATGCGAAGGAGCCGACAGTCTTCATGCGCTTCGCCGCCTCGCACGGCGCCGCGGTGCGCGACGGCCTCGGCATGCTGGTGGAACAGGCGGCGGAAGCCTTCTTCCTGTGGCGCGGCGTCCGGCCGGATACCGTGCCTGTCTACGCGGAATTGCGCGCGCGGCTCTGATGAAATTCCTGCGCAAGTTATTGCTGTGGCTTGTGCTCGCACCCATCGCCATCGTGCTGGTGATGCAGCTGTACTTCGCGGCCCAGATCTGGTGGTGGAAAGACCACAACCCGTCCTCGACCAGTTTCATGGACCGCCAGCTTGCCGTCCTGCGCGAAAAGGATCCGAATGTGCGGCTCAAGCACAAGTGGGTGCCGTACAACCGGATCTCGAACCACCTGAAGCGCGCCATCATTGCTGCCGAGGATTCCAACTTCTCGGAGCATGAAGGCGTGGACTGGGAAGCCATGCAGAAGGCCTACGAAAAGAACCTGAAGAAGGGCAAGGTCGTGGCAGGGGGTTCCACCATCACGCAGCAGCTCGCGAAAAACCTGTTCCTGTCCGGCGAACGCAGTTACCTGCGCAAGGCGCAGGAGGTTGCGATCACCTACATGCTCGAATACATGTTGGACAAGGAGCGCATTTTCGAGATTTACCTGAATGTGGTGGAATGGGGTGTCGGCGTGTTTGGCGCCGAGGCGGCGGCCCAGCACTACTACGGGGTTTCCGCGGCCCAGCTGGGGCCGGCGCAGGCGGCGAGGCTCGCCGTCATGCTGCCCCGTCCGCGCTTCTACGACAAGAACCGCGGTTCGGCCTACCTGCAGCGCCGCACCGAACTGATTCTGCGCCGCATGGGGGCGGCCGATCTGCCGTAAAACCAATAACAAGGGAGATGTCATGCAGTTGAATCACCAGAAGGGGTTGAGCCTGTTGTGGACCGCGGTTGTCGTGGGATTGGTGGCGCTGGCGGGGATGGTGGGGCTGATGTCCGCCCGTTACGAACGCAATTACTTTGCGGAAGCGTGGAAAAAACTGACGAAGACCGATGTCGCGCAGGCCGTCCAGCAGACGCAGCAGAATGTTGCGAAGACCGAGGCGCCGCCGATCCGCAAATGCATCATCGACGGCAAGACCGTCTATTCCAACGTCGAATGCGACAAGGCCAACCCGACCAGCCAGAAAGTGTCGATCCACGACAGCAAGGGATTTGAAGCACCCAAGGTGCCGGTCGTGTCCACGCCCGAGGCGGAGGGGGCGCCGAGCATGCGCGACAAGCTGATCGACAAGGCCGTCAACCGTTGATTTTGGGCAGGACTTGCTGCTTGCCTGCCGCCATCGATATCAGTACACTTGCGCTGTTTTCGTCTTCGGAGACCCGTCTTGGGGAGTCCCAGTACACACAGTCGACCGTCATCGAACGGTGGATCGGCGAGATAGCGCTGCGGCGGCAACACCCTCCTGCGCCTCTCGCCAAACGCATTGGTGGGCGGCGCGACCAGGCCGAATTCATGGCCGCGTTCCCTGAATTGAATCGACCCCTCGCTACCGGCGAGGGGATGGCTGCATTTACAACATGAATGCAGCCGGGAGAGCTCATGATTAATGTTTTCGTCTTGCAGAACGGCCGCCTGAACCAGGTCAACATCGAGTCCCGCAACGACCTGGAAAATGTGGCGCCGGTCTGGGTCGACCTGACCGATCCGAACGACGAGGAGCGCGCTTGGGTCAAGAGTATCTATGGCGTGACGCTGCCCGGCGAGGATGAGGTCAAGGATATCGAGGCGTCCGCGCGTTATTACGAAGCGGAAAATGGCGACCTGCACCTGCGCACCGACTTCCTGCTGGAAGAGGATGACGGCCCCTCGCGCGTCGTCACCGTGGCGTTCATCCTGGCCAAGAACATGCTGTTCTCCGTCCATAACGACGACCTGCCGGTGTTCCGCCTCGTGCGCATGCGTGCGCGCTCGCGTCCCGGCTCCATCGCCGACTACAAGGATGTGCTGCTCGACCTGTATGCGACCGATGCCGAGTATTCCGCGGACGCGCTGGAGGGGATTTACCAGAGCCTGGAAGACGTCAGCCGCCGCGTGCTGCAGAAAGAACTCACCGACCAGGACGCTGCCGACGCGCTCAATGCGATCGCACAGGAGGAAGACTTGAACGGCCGTATCCGCCGCAACATGATGGATACCCGCCGCGCGGTCAGCTTCCTGATGCGCGGACGCCTGCTGAACGCGGAGCAGTTCGAGGAAGCGCGGCAGATCCTGCGTGACATCGAATCGCTCGACGGCCACACCGCCTTCCTGTTCGACAAGATCAACTTCCTGATGGACGCCACCGTCGGCTTCATCAACATCAACCAGAACAAGATCATCAAGATCTTCTCGGTGGCCTCGGTTGCCTTCCTGCCACCGACGCTGATCGCCAGCATCTACGGCATGAACTTCAACATCCTGCCGGAACTGAACTGGTCGTTCGGGTATCCGTTCTCCCTCGGCCTGATGCTCGTGAGCGCGGTAGCGCCGTTCCTCTACTTCCGCAAGCGTGGCTGGTTGAAGTGACGATGATGTCCAAGAGCGCGTAGCGCGATTGGAGATTGCGTTGTCATCCCGGCGAAGGCCGGGAT
This sequence comes from Noviherbaspirillum sp., assembly GCF_035654295.1. Lineage (GTDB taxonomy): Bacteria > Pseudomonadota > Gammaproteobacteria > Burkholderiales > Burkholderiaceae_D > Noviherbaspirillum. The sequence continues at coordinate 66,800 of NZ_DASRXF010000020.1, forward strand.
CCAGTGGCGTTCGATGCGCGAGCACTGTCCATTCTTCGAGTAAACGACACTGGATTCCGGCCTTCGCCGGAATGACGGGGGAGGGGTGAGGTGTGCGCGACCAGCTCCGCTCGCATGCGGGCACCGACAATCGTCTCCCCGCCCCCTCTCACCCCGTCATCCCCGCGAAGGCCGGGATCCAGCGGCGTTAAACAGCGCCTCAGCGAACGCCCGCAAACGCCTTGCGCGCCGCTTCAATCGTCGCGTCGATCACCCCGTCGTCATGCGCCGCCGACACAAACCCGGCTTCGAACGCGGACGGCGCGAGATACACGCCAAGGTCGAGCATCGCATGGAAGAAGGCGTTGAACTTCTCCTTGTTGCAAGTCATGATCTCCGCATAGCTGCCCGGCACGCGTTCGCCGAAATACAGGCCGAACATGCCGCCCACAGCATCGGCGCAGAAGGCAACGCCGGCATCCTTCGCCGCATCCGACAGGCCCTGCACCAGCTTGTTCGTCTGCGCCGTCAAGGCTTCGTAGAAGCCCGGCTGCTGGATGATCCTGAGCGTGCTCATGCCCGCAGCAACCGCGACCGGATTACCCGACAGTGTGCCCGCCTGGTACACCGGCCCGAGCGGCGCGAGGAATTTCATCAAGTCCTTGCGTCCGCCGAAGGCCGCGACCGGCATGCCGCCGCCGATCACCTTGCCCATCACCGTCAGGTCCGGCGTGATGCCGTACAGTTTTTGGGCGCCGCCGAGGCCGACGCGGAAGCCGCACATCACTTCGTCGAAAATCAGCACGGCACCGTGCTGCGTGCAGAGCCTGCGCATCGCTTGCAGGAATTCCGGCGTTGCGCGCACGAGGTTCATGTTGCCCGCGACCGGTTCGACGATCACGCAGGCAATCTCGTTGCCCAGCTTGGCGAAGGTGTCTTCAAGCTGCTGCGCGTTGTTGTAGTCGAGCACCAGCGTGTGCTTGGCGAAATCCTCAGGCACGCCGGCGGAAGTCGGATTGCCGAAGGTCAGCAGGCCGCTGCCTGCCTTCACCAGCATGGAGTCCGCGTGGCCGTGGTAGCAGCCTTCGAACTTGATGATCTTGTCGCGCCCGGTCGCGCCGCGTGCAAGGCGCAGCGCACTCATGGCGGCTTCGGTGCCGCTCGACACCAGGCGCACCTGCTCCACCGAGGGAAGGATGCGGCAGATTTCTTCCGCCATCTCGATTTCTCCCTCGGTCGGTGCGCCGAAGCTCAGTCCGCGCGCCGCGGCTTCCTGCACCGCCTTGATGACGGCGGGATGCGCATGGCCGACGATCGCCGGGCCCCAGGAGCCGATGTAATCGATGTAGCGCTTGTCGTCCGCGTCCCAGAAATACGGTCCCTCGGCACGGGTAATGAAGCGGGGTGTGCCGCCGACCGAGCGGAAGGCGCGCACCGGCGAGTTGACGCCGCCCGGCGTGCTGACCTGTGCGCGGGCAAACAGAGTGTCGTTCTTGGAAGTCATACGAAAAGAAAAAACGGTTATTCGGTTATTGATCGGAGGCCGGGTCGGGTTCCCTGGCCCAGAAGTAGCGGTCCGGGGTGAGTTTACCCATGCCGAGGCGGTGCGCGTTGGCGAGCGCGGCGTGGGTGAATTCCTGCGCCTCGAATACGGCTTCGGGCACATCGAGGCCGTTGGCGAGCAGGGCGGCGATGGTTGCCGACAGCGTGGAACCGGCCCCACTGAAGGAGCCGGGGAGGCGCTGCCAGTCATCCTTGCGCAGCATGCCGGATTCGTCGAACAGGGCATTGGTCACGCCGTGCACATCGCCCGGCGCGCCGGTGACGAACAGGTATTCGCAGCCCAAGTCAATGAGATGCATGGCGTCCATCGGCAAGGTTTCGTCCCCGGACGGCTCGCGCCAGGTTTCGGCAAGGCGGGAGAGTTCGACGGCCGAGGCAAGCAGCAGCGTGGTCTGGGGGATCAGGAGCTCGCGAATGGCGAAAAGCAGGTCTTCGCTGTCCGGCCCCTGGTCGGGCAAGGCGGACAGGAACGGGTCCAGGACGAGCGGAATGTCAGGATAGTCGGAAACGATCTCTGCGATTGCAGTCACGTTCTCGATGCCGCCGATCGCGCCCACCTTGAATGCGGCGACCGGCATGTCTTCCAGCACCACGCGGGCCTGGTCGGCCACCCAGTCCGCATCGATCACCTGCACGTCTTCCACGCGGGCCGTATCGGCAATCAGGAGGGAAGTCACGACGGACAGTCCGTGGCATCCCATTGCTGCAAACGATGCGAGGTCAGCCTGGATGCCCATCGCGCCGATCGGATCGGTTGCGCCGAACGTCAGGATCAACGGGGAATTTTGGTTTTGCACAGCGGGTAGATTAAGATAATCGACTTTGCATTTTACTTGATTGAAGGGCAGTCAACTGTGAGTAATAACGAGGAATTCAAGACTTGGATGTGTTTGATCTGCGGTTGGGTCTATGACGAAGCCGCCGGATTGCCGGAGGAGGGCATTGCACCGGGAACGCGCTGGGAGGACGTCCCGATGAACTGGACATGTCCGGAGTGCGGCGCCCGGAAGGAAGACTTCGAGATGGTAGCTATTTGATTCTAGAAAGAAATATCTAAATCCGGCTGGCAAAATTCCGCGCGTCAATGTTATAGTTTTGGTAAGTTTCGCAGAAAAACCACGACTCTTTTCGGTTGGGCAGAAGGTTGATATAAAGCATCTTGCTTTCTGTTACATTAGGGTCGTATATTGGGCGGAAGGTTACTGAGATTGACTTCATGACAACATCCCCGGATAACGCCAGCCTCAAAATCATGGTGATCGACGATAGCAGCACGATTCGTCGATCCGCCGAGATTTTCCTGGGCCAGGCCGGCTACCAGGTCGTGCTTGCCGACGACGGCTTCGATGCCCTGGCCAAGATGAACGATCACAAGCCGGCGCTGATCTTCTGCGACATCCTGATGCCGCGTCTCGACGGCTATCAAACGTGTGCGTTGATCAAGAAAAGCGCGAAATTTCACGCTACGCCCGTCATCATGCTTTCGTCCAAGGATGGCCTGTTTGACCGCGCCCGGGGGGCGATGGTCGGCTCCGACGCCTACCTGACCAAGCCATTCACCAAGGACAGCCTGCTGAAGACTGTCCGCGAGTACACCACCCAGCTTGTTACAAAGTAATTTTTCAGGATTGGAAAGTTCAAGATGCCCATACAAAAAGTTCTTGTGGTGGACGATTCGCCGACCGAGCGATATTTCCTGACGGACATTCTTGTTAAAAACGGTTTTTCCGTCTCCACCGCCGAAAACGGGGAAGAAGCCCTGCTGAAGGTCAAGGCAGACAAGCCACAGCTCATCCTGATGGACGTCGTCATGCCCGGCCAGAACGGTTTCCAGATCACGCGCGCCATCGCCCGTGATCCGGAGACGCAGGACGTGCCCATCATCATCTGCACCAGCAAGGGGCAGGAGACCGACCGCATCTGGGGATTGCGACAAGGCGCGCGCGACTACATCGTCAAGCCGGTCGATCCCCAGGAACTGCTCTCCAAGATCGCTGCGCTCGGCTAAGTGCCCGCCATGACCCGGCAATCCTTGGATCTCCCATCCGGAACCGCTTTGACTGACGCCGGCGGCGGCCGCCGCACCCGCCTGCGCGAATTCCAGACAAAGCTGGTGGAGCGCATGCAGGCGGCCGCGAGCGGCGTGGCAAGCCAGTCCAGCCAGCTTGGCGTGATGATCGGACAGACGCGCTGGCTGCTGAATCTCCAGGAAGCCGGTGAAATCGTCTCCGTCGGCCAGGTCACCGAGGTGCCGCTGACGCAGGAATGGTTCCTGGGCCTGACCAATATCCGCGGCAATCTCGTCAGCGTGATCGATCTCGCCCGCTTTTGCGGCATGGCGCCCACGACCGTCGACAAGGAGAGCCGCATCGTCGCATTTGCCCCCGCGCTTTCATTCAACAGCGGCTTGCTGGTATCGCGCGTGATGGGCTTGCGCAACGTGGCGGAAATGACGCTCCAGGCGGATGAACAAGACCGCGAAAAAACGCCGTGGGCGGCACGACAATACATCGATCGGGAGTCCCAGGTCTGGACGGAACTCGACCTTTCATTAATCGTGCAGGACCCGCAGTTCCTGCACGTGGGCATCTGAAACCCAGCGACCTATCTGCCTGCGACACAATCAGAATAACGAGGAGAGTCAGTAATGGCGTTCAAACTACCTTTCTTGGCCAAGGAAAAAAGCGACGGGCCGGCTGACGTGGCCGGACCTGCAATCGACATTGCGGTCGTTGCTGCAGTCCCGCAACCGGACGCTGCTCCGGCGATGGCGGCACAAGATCCGCAGGCAGCCGGGGAACGCCCCGCCCAGTCCGCCGAATCCACGCTGAACGCAACCTTCATCGGCGACGCGCTCGAGAAGACGGGCGACATCAAGCTGCCGCTCATCGGCCACCTGCCGCTGCAGCAACAGGTCCGCACCCTGCTGTTTACCCTGCTCGTCGCGATCGTCCTTGGCGTGGTAGGCGTGATGCTCAATACCAACCATTCGACGCTGGCTTCCACCCAGACGCAAATTGCCGGTGACGCGCTGATGCACTCGCAGCGTATCGGTAAGGCGGCACCGAACGCGATCCAGGGCAACCTCGAGGCGTTCAAGCAGCTGGAAGAGAGCCGCAAGGAATTCAACCGCGACCTGACCGTGCTGTCCAAGGGTGGCGAGTACCAGGGCCGCGAAATCGCGCCGCCCTCTGACGAGATGTCGGTCATGCTCACCGAGACGCAGAAGGTGTGGGGGAACTCCGACAAGGCCGCGGATACCATCCTGAAGCTGAAGAAGGAGCTGACCGGTTTCGGCACGACACTGCAGAAGCTGAACACGCTGTCCCCGGTCCTCCTTGAACTGACCGAGCAGATCGCCACGCTCAAGGCGCAGGGCGGCGCATCGCCTCGCGAGATTTCCGCCGCCGGCCAGCTGGTCATGCTGACCCAGCGCCTGGGCCGCAGCGCCAACGAATTCCTGACCTCCGAAGGCGTGAACCCCGAAACCGCCTTCCTGCTGGGCAAGGACACCAACACCTTCCGCGACATCACCGAGGGCTTCCTGAACGGCAGCGACGTGCTGCGCCTGACGGCGACCAAGGATGCGGACACCCGTGAAAAGCTGACCGAACTGCAAAGCGTGTTCGCCGAATACCAGCAGTCGGTGGGAACCATCCTCGGCAACCTCCAGAACTTCATCGCCGCCAAGCAGTCCGAGCAGCTCATCTTCGCGGAGAACGAAACCCTCAAGCAGCGCATCACCGCCCTGCAGAAGTCCTACCGTGCGGAGGAAGACTCGCTGCACTGGACGTTCTGGCTGATGCTGGCCGCCGCCGTCGCCGCCGTCGTGGCCGCAGTCGGCATTGCACTGGTGCTGCTGCAGGACAGCCGCAACCGCACCAAGGAAGCGGACCAGCGCCGCCGCGAAGCGGACGAGCAGCGCCTGCTGGCACTGCAGAAGGAAGAAGAGGCGAAGCGCGCTAACGACCAGAACCAGGCGGCGATTCTGCGCCTGATGAACGAATTGCAGGAAGTTGCGGACGGCGACTTGACGATCCAGGCAACGGTGTCGGAAGACATCACCGGTGCGATCGCCGACTCGGTGAACTACACCGTGGAAGAACTCCGCGGACTGGTCAGCCGCGTGACGAGCACGGCGGAACAGGTGACCTCGGCATCCAACCAGGCGCAGGACATTTCCAACGAACTGCTCGAAGCATCCCAGAAGCAGTCGCGCGAAATCCAGGAAACCGGCCAGGCGGTTCTCGACATGGCGACGCAGATTACCGACGTGTCGAAGTCCGCGAACGAATCCGCAGAGGTGGCGCGCCAGTCGGTGGCTGCGGCGGAGCAGGGCGCCCGGGCGGTGGAAGACGCGATCAAGGGCATGAACGAAATCCGCGAGCAGATCCAGGAAACCTCGAAGCGAATCAAGCGCCTCGGCGAATCGTCGCAGGAGATCGGTGAAATCACCGAACTGATTTCCGACATTACCGAACAGACCAACGTGCTGGCACTGAACGCCGCGATCCAGGCGGCTTCCGCGGGTGAAGCGGGCCGTGGCTTCTCGGTGGTTGCGGAAGAAGTGCAGCGGCTGGCGGAACGTTCCGGTGAAGCGACCAAGCAGATCGGCGCGCTGGTCCGCACCATTCAGACCGACACGCACGACGCCGTCGCCGCTATGGAAAAGTCGACGCAGGGCGTGGTGGAAGGCGCGAAACTGTCCGATGCGGCAGGTGCAGCGCTGGCCGAGATCCGCAGCGTGTCGAACCGTCTCGCAGAACTGATTCAAAGCATTTCCGCATCGACCGAGCAGCAGGCGACATCCGCCAACGGCGTGGCACAGAGTATCCAGAACATCCTGACCGTGACCGAGCAGACGCAGATCGGTACGCAGCAGACTGCGCAGTCCATTCGCGAACTGTCCAAGCTGGCGGAGGAACTCAAGAACTCGGTGTCCCGTTTCCGCGTGACGGCCTGAGTAAGTTCATTGCCGGAATCGGGCCGCAAGGCCTGCCAGTAGAGTAATGCCCGGCGGCGCGCCGCAGTGTCGGCACGCCGCCATTTGACCGCGAGGCTGTCATGACCACCTCCTCTCCCGCCCAGTCCACGGCGGACCGTTTCGATACCGGGCCGCTATCCTGGGTGATCGGCGAAATCCGAGAAGCACTCAACCGCTCCAAGGCCGCTCTCCATGATGCAGCAGGCCAGGATGCCGACGCGCAGCAGACATCGCTGCGCCTGGCGAAAACCTACCTGCATCAGGCGCATGGCGCGCTGCAGATCGTCGATGTCGACGGCATCGCGATCATCACCGAAACGGTGGAAGACCTGCTGGAGCGGGTCGATACCCGCCAGCTTGCGATGACGAAGGAACTGGCGGTCGCCGTCGACGGCAGCTACCAGGCCCTGATCGAATATCTCGACGAGCTGCTCTCGGGCATGCCCCACCAGCCGGTCCGCCTGTTCCCCTATTACCGCGCCTTGCTGGAAGCGCGCGGCGCGGAGCGCGTGCATCCCGCTGACCTGTTCTTTCCAAACCTGGCGATCCGTCCCCAGCTGCCCGCTGCGGATGAGGCGCGTTCCGCGCGGCCGTCAAAGTACATGGTCATGCGGCAGCATTACGAAAAAGCCCTGCTGCCCTTCCTGCGCAGCACCGAGCGCGGAGCCGAGCTTGCCCATGCCGCAGCCATGCGCGACATCATCGGGGAGATCGAACGGGTCCAGAGCAACCAGCAGACGCGCGCATTCTGGTGGGTCATGCACGGGCTGGCGGAAGAAGTGGCCGCCGGCCATATTCCGAACGAGATTTACGTCAAGCAGCTCTTCGCGCGCATCAATCTCCAGATCCGCCGGCTCTCGCAGGGTTCGCCGAGCATTGCGGAACGCCTGTTGCGCGATGCCCTGTTCTTCATTGCCCGCACGGCCGATCCATCTCCGCGCGCCAGACAGATCCGCCAGGTGTACCAGCTCGACGGCCTCGTGCCGCCGGATTACGACACCAGGCGTTACGGCCAGATCGACATGGACGCGCTCGCCGCTGCCAAGGAGCGCCTCACCCAGGCCAAGAATATCTGGAACCGCATCGCCGGCGGCGATGTCAGTTTCGCGGACTCCTTCGAACACGAGATGCATATGCTGGCCGACGCCGGCACACGCCTGAACTCGCCGCCGCTGTCCAAGCTGTTGCGGGAGTTGAAGGGTATTGCGCGCCACGCCGCGCACGCCAAGCCGGGCGACATGCTCGGCCTGGAGATGGCCACCGGCCTGTTGTTCGTCGAGAATGCACTGGGCCGCATCGCACGCCTGCCCGAGAATTTCGCGGAGCGCGCCGATGCGATGACGGCACGCCTGCTGGCCGTTGTTTCCGGCGAGATGCCCGCGCAAAACGCGCCCTGGCTGGACGACATGTCGCGCGAAGCGCAGCAGCGGCAGACCATGACGGCGCTGGCCGGCGAAATGCAATCCAGTCTGCGCCAGGTCGAGAAGATGCTCGACGAATACTTCCGCGATCCATCGCAGCGGGACACGCTCGGCCAGCTCGACGGCATCCTGCACCAGATCGAAGGCGCGCTGGCGGTGCTGGACCAGGACGACGCCGTCCGGACCATCCAGCATACGCGTGCGGCCGTCCAGCATTTCATCGACGCGGATGAAGAGGAGGCACCGGAGCAGGGAACGTTCCAGCGGGTTGCGCAAAACGTCGGTGCGCTCAGCTTCTTCATCGAATCCCTGCATCTGCCGACCGGCACCGCGGCAAAGCGCTTTGCCTTTGACGAGAGCACCGGCACGTTTCACGCCCACCTGATCGAGAAGGATGCGCAGAACGACGGCCAGATGGATGTCGTGGTGGATGCCGGCAGCACGCCGGCGGAGGTCACGCCCGTGGAGCCGGAAGCGCCCGCGCCTGCGCTGCCGACCGTCGAGGACGAACTGGCATTCCACCAGCAACAGTCGGCCGAGCTGGCGATGTCACTGACGGCGGAACCGGACAACCAGCTTTTGCAGGAACAACTGAAGGAATCGCTCGAAAAAATCAGGCTCGATGCGACCTTGATCGACAATCCCGAGCTTAACGACCTTGCCCGTGCCGGCATCGACATCCTCGAACGCGCCGATTTCTCGGAATCGCAAGAAGCGCTCGCGCAGATCATTACCGCGACGGTTCCCGCAGTCCAGGCTGCCGAGCCCTTGCCGCCGGTAGTTGCGCCCGAGACGGACGAAGCCATCGACGCGGAGCTGCTGGAGATTTTCCTCTCGGAAGCCGAGGAGGTGCTTGGTGCGGTCCGCGAAACGTTGCCGGAATCGCGCATGCAGCCGCATAACCAGGAGCACCTCACGACGCTGCGCCGCTGCTTCCATACGCTCAAGGGCAGCAGCCGCATGGTGGGCCTCGTTGCATTCGGCGAGGCCGCCTGGAGCATCGAGCAGGTGCTCAACCTGCGCCTGTCCGAGTCGCGCGGCGGCGACGCCGAACTCTACGCACTTTTGGACAAGGCTGCCGAGATTCTGGGGGAGTGGGTACAGAACCTCAAGCTGACGGGAACGTCCAGCCAGACGCCGGATGCCCTCGTGCGCGCCGCCGAGCAGGTCAAGGCAGGCGGACAGTTCTCCTATCAAGAGGCCGAGACCGCCATTTTCGCTGCACCGGAAGCGACGGCGCAGGCCGAGTCGGCTGCTTCACCGGCAGAGGATTCCATGCCGGATTTCGCCGCTGCACCTCCGGAGGATGCGCAGGAAGCGGATATCCCCGAAGAGGCCGTGGCCGAACTGCCGCAGGCAGAAGAGATTCGCATGGGTGACGACGAGCTTGCGATGTTCGAGGTCGCGGCCGACATGCAGCCCGAGCCGGCCGCGGAAGAAATCGTGCCGGAACCTGCGCCGTTTGCCGAACCGGTCTTGAAGATCGCCGATGTCATCGACTTCCCGACCATGCATCCGCCCGAGACGCGGCGCGACGACAACGTCAAGCGTATCGGCGACATCGAGATCAGCGTTCCACTGCACAACATCTACCTCGCCGAGACCGACGAACTCGTCCGCCTCCTGGCGCAGGATTTCTCGGAATGGCGCCACGAACCGGACCGCAAGGTCAACATCCAGTGCGTGCATGCTGCACACTCGCTGGCGGGCAGTTCGGCAACGGTCGGCTTCAAGGCGCTCCAGGAAGTCGCCCATGCGCTCGAGCTCTTCCTGCAGTCCATGTCGCGGAACGCCGTGCGCCTGGAGATGCATGAGTTCGACACGCTGGAGCAAAGCGTCGAACGCATCAAGTTGATGCTGCAACGCTTCGCGCTCGGAGAGATGCCGGTGTACCAGCCCGAGTTCGTGCGCATCCTTGCCGGTCTGAGGCAGGATGTCGAGTTGCGCGCGCAGACCCAGGTAGATACGGCGAGCGCAGCCGAGGCTGAAGCGCCGGCCATCCCAGCTTCGCCTGGTGCCGAAGCGGTTAGTGAGCCCATGTTCGAACTGCGGCTGGAGCCGGAGCAGGCGGCAGACGTGATGCCGCAGGAACCCGCCGCAGTGACGCAGGACGCTGCCGCGCCCGAGCCGGAGGCTCCTTACAGCACCCCGGTACTGGACGCAAACCCCGACTCGGCCATCGACCCGGCGCTAGCGCTCAAGGACGAACTGGACGCCGATCTTCTGCCGGTATTCCTCGAGGAAGGGCGTGACATCCTGCCGCAGATGGCGGGCGTACTGCGTGACTGGCAGGAAGACCCGTCCCGGCTGGCGGCGGCGCAATCCCTGCTGCGTTCGCTCCATACGCTCAAGGGAAGCGCCCGCATGGCAGGTGCGATGAGCCTCGGCCAGCATCTGCATGACATGGAAACGCGCATCGAGAACATCATGCGCCTCGGTGCGCCTTCGGTGGCGTCGATCGAGGACTTGCAAGTGCGCTATGACCAGGCGCTGCACATGTTCGAGCAATTGCAGAACCCGCAGGCTGCCAGTCCGGCGCCAGTCGAGGCGAGGCCAGCCGCCCACGACAGCGAGGCACAGGCCCAACCGGTAGTCCTTTCGCCTTTGATTCCCTTGCAGGATCGGAAACCTGCCGTGCCGATGCCGGCGCAGCCCCGCCCTGTCGCCGCGCCCGCCGGGCCGGTCCCGATGGTCCGGGTGCGCGCCGACATTCTTGACCGGCTCGTGAACCAGGCCGGCGAGGTCTCGATTTCCCGGTCCAAGCTGGAAACCGAAGTCGGCACGCTGAAGCAATCGCTGACCGAGCTGACCGAGAATGTTTCCCGTCTGCGCGACCAGTTGCGCGAGATCGAAATGCAGGCGGAAACGCAGATCGCCTCGCGCATGGCGCATGCCGGCGACCGCGAATTCGATCCGCTGGAATTCGACCGCTTCACGCGCCTGCAGGAACTCACCCGCATGATGGCCGAGAGCGTCAACGACGTCGGATCGGTGCACCAGAACCTGAGCCGGACGCTGGACAGCGCCTCCGACGACCTGGGCATGCAGGCCCGCCTGACGCGCGAACTGCAGCAAGACCTGATGCGCGTGCGGATGGTGCAGTTTGCAAGCATTTCCGAGCGCCTGTTCCGCGTGACGCGCCAGGCGGCCAAGGAAGTCGACAAGCGCGTCAACCTCGACATCCGCGGCAGCGCGGTGGAAATCGACCGCGGCGTGCTGGAGCGCATGACGGGCCCGTTCGAACACCTGCTGCGCAATGCCATCGTGCATGGCATCGAAAGCCGCGAAGTGCGGCGCGCAGCCGGCAAGAACGAAGTCGGCGATCTCCTCGTCGAAATCCGGCAGGAGGGCAACGAGGTCGTGATCCAGTTTTCGGATGACGGACAGGGCCTGAACATCGGCCGCATCCGCGACAAGGCCAGACACGTCGGGCTGCTGAGCAACGACAGCGATATGAGCGACGAGGAAGTGAGCGACCTGATTTTCCACCCGGGCTTTTCGACGGCGGAAGAAATCACGGAACTGGCCGGGCGCGGCGTCGGCATGGACGTGGTGCGTTCGGAAGCCGCGGCACTCGGCGGACGCGTCTCCACCTGGAGCGAGGCGGGCAAGGGAACGCATTTCACGATCCACCTGCCGCTGACGCTCGCCGTCACGCAGGTCGTCCTGCTGTCGACCGGCGGCAAGACCTTCGCGGTGCCGTCCGTGCTGGTCGAGCAGGTACAGCAGCTCAAGACCAATGCGCTCGCCTCTGCCTACAACGATGGCGCGGTGGTGTGGCAAGGACAGCGCGTGCCCATCCATTACCTGTCCGCTCTGCTCGGCGATTCGGCCGCGGCGCCGGTGTCGCAGCATTACTCTCCGCTCCTGATCCTCAAGAGCGGCAACGAGCGGGTGGCGGTGCACGTGGATGAAGTCATCGGCAACCGTGAAGTGGTGGTGAAGAACATCGGCCCGCAGCTGGCGCGTCTCATCGGCGTGGCAGGCGCGACGGTGCTCGGCTCCGGCGACATCGTCCTCATCCTGAACCCGGTGCCGCTGGCACAGCGCGCCGCCCACGAGAACCTCCGTGCGCCGCGCATCATCGCTTCCGATGCGCCTGAAGGCATGGGCGCCGTGGCCGACATGGCCACAGGCACGCCGGCCTCTGCGCCGGTCCAGGGTCTGCGCACGCAGGATATCGTGATGGTCGTCGACGATTCGCTCACCGTGCGGCGCGTCACGCAACGCCTCCTGACGCGCGAGGGCTACCAGGTGGTGCTTGCCAAGGATGGCGTGGATGCGCTGGAGCAATTGCAGTCGGTAACGCCGGCGGTGATGTTGGTCGACATCGAAATGCCGCGCATGGACGGCTTCGATCTGACGCGCAACGTGCGTGACGATGAAAGGACGCGGCATATCCCGATCGTCATGATCACTTCGCGGACCGCGGAAAAGCATCGCAACTACGCGATGCAGATCGGCGTCAACGAATATCTCGGAAAACCCTATCAGGAAGACCAGCTGCTGAAGCTGATCGCAGGTTTTGTCGGGAAGGAAGCGCAAGTCAGCTGAACCGGAGTCCTGAACACGAAAGGGCCTGTGTAGCAACGCAGGCCTTTTTGTTTCCGGCTCAGTCTTCGTCGCCGGCGGCAAGTTTCGCTTTCTTCACCACGGCATAACGCTCCAGCGTGCGCTTGCGCGCTTCGTCGTGCTGTACGACGGGCAACGGATACTGCTCGCCAAGAGCGATGCCGGCGCTCCGCAAAACGTCAGCCGGAGCTTGCCAAGGCGCATGCAAGTTCTTCGTCGGCAGGCCGGCCAGTGCCGGCAAGTAGCGTTTGATGAACTTGCCTTCCGGGTCGAATCGTTCCGATTGCGTGACCGGGTTGAAAATGCGGAAGTAAGGCTGTGCATCGCAGCCCGTCGACGCTGCCCACTGCCAGCCGCCGTTGTTGGCCGCCAGGTCGTAGTCGTTCAGTTTTTCCGCGAAATAGCGTTCGCCCCGGCGCCAGTCGATGCCGAAATCCTTGACCAGGAAACTGGCCGTCACCATGCGCAGGCGGTTGTGCATGTAGCCGGTCTGGTTGAGTTGCAGCATGGCGGCGTCGATCAGGGGATACCCGGTGCGGCCGCTGCACCAGGCCTCGAACAGCGCGTCGGCATGCGGGCCGGATTCCCATTCGATCGCGTCGTATTCCGGCTTGAATGCGTGGTCGACGACTTGCGGATGGTGGTGCAGGACCATGAAGTAAAAGTCGCGCCAGATGAGCTCACTGAGCCAGGTCGCAGCGCCGGCGCTTCCCAGGCGCATTTCTTCGAGGGCGCGGCGAACCAGGCCGCGGAGTGATACCGTGCCGAAGCGCAGGTGGACCGACAGGTAGGACGGGCCCTTGAGCGCCGGGTAGTCGCGTGCACGATCGTAGTCGGCCATCCTTTCCGCGAAGTCGTCAAACAGCGCCTGTCCGCCCGACATTCCTGCCGGCAGCGGCGGTTCGACGGTCTCGAAGCCGAGCTCGGAGAGCGAGGGGAAGCTCGCCGTCTCTGGCGGCAAGGCAAGCTGGCCCGGGAGCGGATCGGCAGGGTAGGGACGCAGGCTGGCCGCTTCCGTCGCGTGCAGCGCTTTCAGCCAGGCATTCTTGTACGGCGTAAATACCGAAAAAGGTTTGCCGGACTGCGACAGAACCTCGTCGCGCTCGAAAATCACTTGGTCCTTGAAACTCTGCCAAATGCGGCCCGCCTTCGAAAGGCGGCTTGCCACTGCGACATCCCTTGCCGCCGCCGAAGGTTCGTAGTCGTGATTGGCAAAAACCGCATCTGCCCCCAATGCCTCTGCCAGGCGCGGGATCTCGTCGACCGCGTGAGCGTGGCGAACGATCAGGCCCCCGCCGGCGGCGCGCAGGGCGGTGTCCAGTTCGGCAAGGGCTGCATGGATGAACGCCAGGCGCCGGTCGCGCCGGGGGAGCCGATCGAGGATTTCCGTGTCAAAAACAAAAGCGCAGTAGACTTTGCGGCTCCGCGCGAGCGCGTGATGCAGCGCGGCATGGTCGAAGTCGCGCAGGTCGCGGCGGAACCAGACGAGGGTCTTGTCGAAACCTTGCATGCAGAACCTTGATTCGATTGATGGAATTCGGCTTTTGAAGTGCTGACCCGGGTGGGCGGCCTGCCAAAACTGCTAAAATGCTCATTATGGTGAAACCAAGCAAGACCCGCACGTTTTCTTCCAGACCTGGCGCGACCCAGGATACTCCCGATTTTTCCGCGTCGCCCGGCAAGTCGCCGTCGCCCCAGCTGAATCTCGCCGACCACTTCCTGATTGCCATGCCGTCCATGCTCGATCCGATCTTCGGCGGCACGGTAGTGTACCTGTGCGAGCACAATGACGAAGGCGCGCTCGGCGTCATCATCAACAAGGCAACGGACATGACGCTGGACTTGCTGCTGGACCGCATCGACCTGAGCGTGGAGATCGAGGCCGGCCGCGTGCCGGTCGACAAAAAGCCGGTGATGTTCGGCGGCCCGGTGCAGGTGGAGCGCGGCTTCGTGCTGCATTCGCCGCACGGTCCGTACACATCGATGATGAAGGTCAACGAGGACGTCGCCCTGACCACTTCCAAGGATGTGCTGGAAGCGGTTGCCGTCGGAACAGGCCCGCAGCGCCTGCTGGTGAGCCTGGGCTGCTCGGGCTGGAGCGCGGGACAGTTGGAAGAGGAAATCGTGCGCAACGGCTGGCTGACCGTCCGGGCCGACCCGGCGATCATCTTCGACCTGCCGGTCGAGGAGCGCTTTGCCGCCGCCATGAAACTGCTGGGCATCGATCCGATGACGCTGGCAGGAGAAGCGGGGCACGCATAAGACGTGGAAACGGTTCTCGGTTTCGACTTCGGTCTGAAACGCATCGGCGTGGCAGTCGGCAATACCCTGATCCGGCAGGCGCAGCCACTTTCCATCATCACTGCAGAAACCAACGATGCCCGGTTCGCCGCCATCGGCGCCCTCATCCAGGAGTGGCGGCCTGCGTGCTGCGTGGTCGGGCTGCCGCTGCATCCGGATGGCGCCGAGCATGAGATGACGGTCCGCTGCCGCCGCTTCGCCAACCAGCTCAACGGCAGGTTCGGGGTGGCGACGGCACTCGTGGACGAACGCTATTCCTCAGCCGTGATTGCGCAGAAGCGCGGGGAAGCGGTGGATGCGCAGTCCGCGGCAATAATTTTGCAACAATACTTCAATGACTATGCCGAATCCTAATTTCGACGCCGAAGCGCTTTACAGGACGCTTGCGGACCGCGTCAAGAGCGGCCTCGCCAACGCGCAGCATGTCGCCATCGTCGGCATCTATTCCGGCGGGGCCTGGCTTGCCGAGCGCCTGGCCGAGGAGATGCAGCTCAAGGACCGCCTGGGGTTCATCGACGTGTCCTTCTATCGCGACGACTATGCGGAGCGCGGGCTGCACGCGGAAGTCAAGCCGACCCAGATCCCGTTCGAGGTGGAAGGCGCGACCATCCTGCTGGTGGATGACGTGCTCTATACCGGCCGCACCACGCGCGCTGCCATCAACGAACTGTTCGATTACGGCCGTCCCGCGAAGATCATGCTCGCGGCGCTGGTCGACCGCGGCGGCCGCGAACTTCCGATCGCCGCCGATTTCGTCGCCGAGTCGGCGAACCTGTCCGATGACCAGCAGCTCGTGCTGCACCGCGCCGACGACGGCCGATTCTCCCTCACGGTGGACCATGCATAACCCGCAACTGAACAAACACGGCGAGCTGCAGCATCTGCTCACCATCGAAGGCCTGCCGAAAGCGGTCATCAACCATATCCTCGATACCGCTTCCTCTTTCGTCAGCGTCAGCGACCGCGAGGTGAAGAAAGTGCCGCTCATGCGCGGCAAGAGCGTGTTCAACCTGTTCTTCGAGAACTCCACCCGCACGCGCACGACCTTCGAGATCGCCTCCAAGCGCCTCTCTGCCGACGTAATCAACCTGAACATCTCGGCATCGAGCACCGCGAAGGGCGAATCCCTGCTCGACACCATCGACAACCTCGCGGCCATGCACGCCGACATGTTCGTCGTGCGCCACGCGCAGTCCGGGGCGCCCTACCTGATCGCCAAGCACCTGATCGACACCAACCAGCCGCACGTGCACGTCGTGAACGCCGGCGACGGCCGGCATGCGCACCCCACCCAGGGGCTGCTCGACATGTACACCATCCGCCACTACAAGAAGGATTTCACCAACCTGACGGTGGCCATCGTCGGCGACATCCTGCACAGTCGCGTCGCGCGCTCCGACATCCATGCGATGACCACGCTGGGCGTGCCCGAAGTGCGCGCCATCGGCCCGCGCACGCTGCTCCCCGGCGGGCTGGAGCAGATGGGCGTGCGCGTCTTCCATGACATGAACGAAGGCCTCAAGGGCGTCGACGTCATCATCATGCTGCGCCTGCAGAACGAGCGCATGTCCGGCGCGCTGCTGCCCTCGGCGCAGGAATTCTTCAAGAGCTACGGACTGACGCCCGAGCGCCTTGCACTGGCAAAGCCGGACGCCATCGTGATGCACCCCGGTCCCATGAACCGCGGCGTCGAAATCGACTCGGCGGTGGCGGACGGTGCGCAGGCCGTGATCCTGCCGCAGGTGACCTTCGGCATTGCGGTGCGCATGGCGGTGATGAGCATTTTGGCGGGAAATTAATCAATGAAACTCCATATCAAGAATGGCCGCCTCATCGATCCGGCCAGCGGTATCGATGCGCAACAGGATTTGTTCATCGCTGCAGGAAAGGTGCTTGCCGTAGGGACGGCGCCGGAAGGCTTCAACGCCACCAAGACCATCGATGCGACCGGCATGATCGTGATGCCCGGTCTGGTCGACCTGAGCGCGCGCCTGCGCGAGCCGGGCTACGAATACAAGGCCACGCTGGAATCGGAAATGCAGGCAGCCATGCAGGGCGGCGTCACCAGCCTCGTCTGCCCGCCGGATACCGACCCGGTGCTCGACGAGCCCGGCCTGGTCGAAATGCTCAAGCACCGTGCAAAGGGGCTGAACCAGGCCCACGTGTATCCGCTCGGCGCGCTGACAGTAGGGCTGAAGGGACAGGCGCTGACCGAAATGGCGGAACTGACCGAAGCCGGCTGCATCGGCTTTTCGCAGGCCGAGGAAGCGATTGTCGACACCACGGTGCTGCAGCGGGCGATGCAGTACGCCAGCACCTTCGGCTACACGGTGTGGCTGCGGCCGCAGGACCCGCACCTCGGCCGCGGCGGCATCGCGCACAGCGGCCCGATTGCCTCCCGGCTCGGCCTGCCCGGTGTGCCGGTTTCGGCGGAGACCATTGCCCTGCACACCATCTTCGAACTGATGCGGGCCACCGGCGCGCGCGTCCACCTGTGCCGGCTTTCGTCGGCGGCCGGCCTCGAACTCGTCCGGGCGGCCAAGAAGGAAGGCTTGCCGCTCACCTGCGACGTCGGCGCGCACCATGTGCACCTGACGGACGTGGATATCGGCTTCTTCGACTCCAACGCGCGCATGACGCCGCCGCTGCGCAGCCAGCGCGACCGCGATGCCATCCGCCAGGCGCTGATGGACGGCACCATCGACGTGATCTGCTCGGACCACACACCGGTCGACGATGACGAAAAACTGCTGCCGTTCGGCGAAGCCTCGCCCGGCGCCACCGGACTGGAACTGCTGCTGCCGCTGGTGCTGCGCTGGGTGGAGGATAGCCGCGACAGTTCGCCGCAGATGCTGGCCAAGGCAATTGCCAAGGTGACCTCGGAAGCGGCACGCGTCGCCGGGCTCGCCAGCGGACGTCTGGCAGCGGGCTGCGTTGCCGATGTCTGCATTGTCGATCCGTCGGCGCGCTGGAAGGTGGATGCAAAAGCGCTCGCCAGCCAGGGCAAGCATACGCCCTTCCTCGGCTACGAGCTGACCGGTCAGGTCAGGATGACGATCGTCTCGGGACACGTCGCGTTCGAGCGCTGATCGCCGTGGTGGCCATCCGCTTGCTGCGTGTCCTGATCCACCTGTTCCGCGGACTGGCGACCTGTGCGCTGGTGTTTCCGCTGATCGACGAGGCGGGGCGGCGCGCGCGCATCAAGGCCTGGTCCATCCGGCTGGTCGCGCTGTGCGGCGTGCGGGTGCGTATCCTGCATCACCAGGACGCGCAACCCGCACCGCGTGCCCTGATGGTGGCCAACCATGTGTCGTGGCTCGACATTTTCGTCATCAATTCCCTGCATCCCACGCGCTTCGTCGCCAAGTCCGATATCCGCGGCTGGCCGCTCATCGGCTGGCTGTGCGAAAAGACGGGCACGATTTTCATCGCGCGCGGCAAGCTGCGCGACGTGCGGCGCATCTACCAGGGTCTGGTGGAAAGCCTGCATGCAGGGGAGCACGTCGCCTTTTTCCCGGAAGGGACGACTGCGCCGCAAGGCGCGTTGCTGCCTTTCCATGCCAACCTGTTCGAGGCGGCGATCGAGGCGGAAGTCCCGGTGCAGCCGTATGCGGTGCGCTACCTGGATAAACACGGCCGTCTGCACCCGTCAGCCGATTTCGTCGGCGACATGAGCTTCGTGCAGAGCATCTTTTCGGTGCTGAAGGCCGGCGGCATGACGGCGGAGTTGAGGGTTCTGCCCGCCATCGCCACCAGCGAGGCCTCGCATCGCCGTGAACTGGCGGATGCCGCGCGCGCCGCTATTGCATCCGTCCTCGGCGACGTCCTGGTGGAGAATCAGATCGAGCCGGGCCGCTGATATTCCGGGCAGTCCACCTGGAGTACCGAACGATTGTCGAGACGCACCGCCGTCAGCTTGCCGCCCCACAGGCAGCCCGTGTCGAGCGTGATCAGATTCGGACGTATCGTCAGTCCCAGCGTCGACCAGTGGCCGATGACCACCGTGACGTCTTCCGTCCGGCGGCCGGGTACGTCGAACCAGGGCATGTAGCCGGGCAGGGCGGTTTCGACACCTTTCGATGCCGCGAGGTCCATCGCACCGTCTGCCGTACAGAAGCGGATGCGGGTCAGCGCATTCACGATACAGCGCAGGCGGTCCGCGCCTTCCAGCCGGTCATTCCATCGCGCCGGCTCGTTGCCGTACATCTGGCGGAGGAAATCGACCCAGTCCGGCCCGCGCAGCACGGTTTCCACTTCTCCTGCGAGCGCCATCGTCTGCTGCGCCGTCCATTGCGGCAGCACGCCTGCATGCACGAGGAGGTTGCCCTCCTCGAGCAGGGCCATCGGCTGGCGGCGCAGCCAGTCCAGCAGTTCGTCGCGGTCGGGCGCCTGCAGGATGTCGTCGAGGGTGTCCGACGGATGCGGCCTGCGGATGCCGTGCGCCACCGCAAGCAGGTGCAGGTCATGGTTGCCGAGTACCATATTCGCGGTATCGCCTAGTTCGCGAACTTGCCTTAAAGTGGCGAGCGAATGCGGGCCGCGATTGACCACGTCACCGAGGAAGATAAATCTGGGCTCCGCGCACTCGGCGCGGATGCGGTCGAGCAGTTCGGAAAGCTTGGACTGGCAGCCCTGTAGGTCGCCGATGGCATAGATTGTCATGCTAAAATGATAATATTATTCGTTTGGCAATGGAAATGGGCTGAGCGCGCATTATAAGAAACTTCCCGTGCTTCCGGAGCGGGTAACAAATCCTTACGGCTACGTGCGGCGATACCTGTTTAAATACAAATCCCCTGAAAGCACGTACAAATTCATTAACACTTTTCAAGTAAAATCATAGGTTTAGCGAGATTCGTCGTGGCGTACAGGATACCTGAATGATATTTGTGACGGGCGGAGCCGGATTCATCGGCTCGAACTTTGTGCTCGGCTGGCTGGCAGGAAAAGACGAACCGGTCGTCAACCTGGACAAGCTGACCTACGCTGGCAACCTCGAGAATCTGCGCGGGGTTGAGCAGGACGCGCGTCATGTCTTCGTGCGCGGCGATATCTGCGACGCCGCGCTGGTGACCGCGCTGCTCGGCACCCACCGGCCGCGCGCAATCGTCCATTTTGCCGCCGAGAGCCACGTCGACCGGTCCATCCTCGGCCCCGGCGATTTCGTCACGACCAACGTCAACGGCACCTTCGTCCTGCTCGAAGCCGCGCGTGCTTATTTCTCCAGCCTGAACGGGGCGGAGCGGGACTCCTTCCGTTTCCTGCACGTCTCGACCGACGAAGTGTACGGCTCGCTCGGCCCTCAGGACCCGCCGTTCACCGAGACGACCGCCTACGCGCCGAACAGCCCGTATTCCGCGTCCAAGGCGGCTTCCGACCATCTTGTGCGTGCCTATCGCCATACGTACGGGCTGCCCACGCTGACGACCAACTGTTCCAACAACTACGGGCCGTACCAGTTTCCTGAAAAGCTGATTCCGCTGATGGTCGCCAACGCCCTCGCCGGCAAGCCGCTCCCCGTCTACGGGGACGGGAAGAACGTGCGGGACTGGCTGTATGTGGGCGACCACTGCAGCGCCGTGCGAAGGGTGCTGCAGGATGGCCGCCTTGGCGAGACCTATAACATCGGCGGCTGGAACGAGATGAGCAATCTGGAGGTGGTACACACCCTGTGCGACATCCTCGACGAACTCGCACCTGCATCCCGCAGCTACCGGGCGCAGATCGCCTTCGTGGCAGACCGTCCCGGCCATGACCGCCGCTACGCAATGGACGCCCGCAAGATCGAACGCGAACTCGGCTGGAAACCGGCGGAGACTTTCTCGACCGGCATCCGCAAGACCGTGCAGTGGTACCTCGATCACCAGGATTGGGTGCGGAATGTGCAGTCCGGCGACTACCTCAAATGGGTCGAGCAGAATTACGGCGCCCGCGGCACGGCGCAGGAGCGGGCAGCATGACACTGCAGCGCAAGGGTATTATCCTCGCCGGCGGGTCGGGCACGCGTCTGTATCCGGTGACGACATCGGTATCGAAGCAATTGCTGCCGGTGTACGACAAGCCGATGATCTACTATCCGCTGACGACGCTGATGCTGGCCGGCATGCGCGACATCCTGCTCATCTCCACACCGCAGGACACCCCGCGATTCGCCGACCTGCTCGGCGACGGCAGCCAATGGGGCATCAGCATCCGCTATGCAGTGCAGCCATCTCCGGACGGCCTCGCACAGGCCTTCATCATCGGGCGGGAATTCATCGGCGATGCGGCGTCCGCGCTGATCCTCGGCGACAACATCTATTACGGTCACGATTTCGACGCGCAACTGCGCATGGCGCATAGCCGGGAGTTCGGCGCAACGGTGTTCGCCTACCATGTGAACGATCCCGAGCGCTATGGCGTGGTCGAATTCGACCGGCAGCGGCGGGCAGTGAGCATCGTCGAAAAGCCGCTGGCGCCGAAATCGAATTATGCGGTCACCGGACTGTATTTCTACGACAACCGGGTGTGCGACATTGCCGCCGGTATCAGGCCTTCGGCGCGCGGCGAGCTCGAAATCACCGACGTCAACCAGGCTTATCTCAGGCTCGGCGACCTGAATGTCGAGGTGATGGGGCGGGGCATGGCCTGGCTGGACACCGGCACGCACGAATCGCTGCTGGATGCCGCCCAGTTCATCGCCACCATCGAGCGGCGGCAGGGCTTGAAGGTCGCCTGTCCTGAAGAGATCGCTTTCCGCAAGAAATACATCTCGGCCGAGCAGCTCGAGAAACTGGCGCATCCGCTGAGCAAGAGCGGATACGGCCAATACCTGCTGCGCATCCTTACCGACAGCGTGTTCTGAGATGAATATCGTCCGGACTCCCATCGCCGATCTTCTCGTCCTCGAACCGCGCGTGTTCGGCGACGAGCGCGGTTTCTTTGTCGAAAGCTACAACGAGCGCCGCTTCCAGGAAGCCATTGGCGCGCCGGAGGCCGTGCGCTTCGTCCAGGATAACCACTCGCGTTCCTCCAGAAACGTGCTGCGCGGACTGCACTACCAGGTGCGCCAGCCGCAGGGCAAGCTGGTGCGGGTCGTTGCAGGCGAGGTGTTTGACGTCGCCGTCGACCTGCGCCGAAGCTCGCCGACCTTCGGCAAATGGTTCGGCACCATCCTGTCCGCCGAAAACAAGCGGCAGATGTGGGTGCCCGCCGGCTTCGCCCACGGGTTCGTCGTCACCGGCGAGTCCGCCGATTTCCTGTACAAGACCACCGATTACTGGGCGCCGGAATACGAGCGCAGCATCGCGTGGAACGATCCGGCCATCGGCATTGAATGGCCCCTGAGCGGCGCACCCGTCCTGTCCGAGAAGGACCGGAAAGGAACCTTGCTTGCCGATGCGGAGGTGTACGAATGAAGATCCTCGTGACCGGCCGCGACGGACAGGTGGGATACGAGCTCCAGCGCAGCCTGCAAGGCCTCGGCGAGATCGTAGCCGTCAATGCGGAAGCGATGGACCTGGCGGATTTCGATGCCATACGTGCGGTGATGCGCGAAGTGCGCCCCGCGCTGGTCGTCAATCCGGCCGCCTATACGGCTGTCGACAAGGCGGAGAGCGAACCCGAGATTGCCATGCGCATCAACGGCGAGGCGCCCGGCATCATTGCGGAGGAAGCGCGGAAACTGGGCGCGGCAGTGATCCATTACTCGACCGACTACGTGTTCGACGGCCACAAGGACGGCGCGTACACCGAGGATGACGTGCCGATGCCGCTCAATGTTTACGGCCGCACCAAACTGGCCGGAGAGCAGGCCGTGCAGGCCAGCGGCGCCCCGCATTTGATCCTGCGCACAAGCTGGGTCTACGGCCAGCGCGGACGCAATTTCCTGCTGACCGTGCGCCGCCTGGCGGCCGAGCGTGAAGAACTCCGAATTGTCGATGATCAATACGGCGCCCCCACATGGTGCCGTACCATTGCCGATACGACTGCCCATATCGTCGCCAAGCTTGGCGCGGGAAAGCAGGGGGCCGGCATTGACCTCGACCTGTGGCAATCGAAATCGGGACTCTATCACCTGACGGCGCAGGGGCGGACCACCTGGCACGGGTTCGCGCAGGCGATCGTGGCGCACTGGTCCTGCGAGCGGAAGCCGGCGGTCGTCCCCATCGGGACGAAAGATTACCCGACACCCGCGAGAAGGCCGGCCAATTCGGTCCTTTCCTGCCGCAAGCTGACGGAGACATTCTGCGGGCTGCCCAAATGGGACGACGCATTAAGCCTGTGCCTTGACTGACAACGTCGCGCTGCGAACAAATACAACCATTCCGAAAAATCCAACATTGCGAGAACACATCATGTTGATTCCAATCATCCTTTCCGGCGGTGCTGGTACCCGTCTGTGGCCGGTATCGCGCGAGGCATATCCGAAGCCGTTCATGCGCATCGGCGACGGCAAGAGCCTGCTGACGCAAACCCATGAACGTGCGCTCGCCGTATCCGGCAACACCCCGCCGCTGATCGTGACCAACCGGGATTACTACTTCCTGTCGCACGACGAGCTGGAAAGCCAGGAAGTCAAGCCGCAGTACCTGCTCGAACCGGGCGGACGGAACACCGCCCCGGCCATCGCGCTGGCCGCCATGTGGGCGCTGGAGCAGAAGAGCGACGCCTGCATGCTCGTCCTGCCGGCGGACCACCTGATCAAGGACACGCCTTCGTTCTATACCGCCGTGCGCCACGCGGAAAACCTGGCCAAGGACGGCTTCCTGGTCCTGTTCGGCATCAAGCCCACCGGCCCGGAAACCGGCTTCGGCTACATCGAAATGGGCGACAAGGTCAGCGCCGAAGCGCAACTCGTGAAGCGCTTCGTGGAAAAGCCGGATGTGGTCACCGCGGGCAAGTACATCGAGCAGGGTAACTACGTGTGGAACAGCGGCATGTTCTGCTTCCGGGCGAGCGCCATCCTCGACGCCTTCGAGGCCTACCATCCCACGCTGCTTGCCGCGGCGCGCGACGTCTGGCGCAGCACCAAGGCCGAAGGCGACAAGATGGAACTGCCGGCGGCATTCACTTCGCTGGACAACATCTCCATCGACTACGCCGTGATGGAAAAGGCGAAGAACATCGCCGTCATCCCGGGGGATTTCGATTGGAGCGACATCGGTGCGTGGAAGGCGGTCGCCGAAGCGATTCCCGCCGACGCGAATGGCAATACCAGCAACAATTGCCAGTCCATCGTCATTGACAGCCGCAATACCCACATCGAAACCAAGGACCGCCTCGTCGCCATCATCGGCCTGGACAACCTCCTGGTGGTGGACACGCCGGACGCGCTGCTGGTCGCCGACAAGTCCAAGAGCCAGGAGGTGCGCGAAGTGGTCGCCCGCCTGAAGGCCGCCGGTCACGAGGCGCACAAGACGCACAAGACCGTGGCGCGCCCCTGGGGCACGTATACCGTGCTGCAGGATGCGCCGGGCTTCAAGATCAAGCGCATCGCCGTCAAGCCCGGGGCATCGCTGTCCCTGCAGATGCACCATCATCGCAGCGAGCACTGGGTGGTGGTGTCCGGCAAGGCCGAGGTCGTCAATGGCGAGCAGACCATCCAGCTGGAAGCCAACCAGTCCACCTACATTCCGGCCGGGAACAAGCACCGCCTGACCAACGTGGGCGACACGGAGCTGGCCCTGATAGAGGTACAATGCGGCTCCTATTTGGGCGAGGACGACATCGTCCGCTTTGAAGATATCTACGGCAGGGTCAAATAATGGCAGTAGGCATGTTGCGCTCGATATGGAGCTATCGCGGCTTCATATCAGGCAGCGTCAAGCGCGAGTTCCAGTCGCGCTACCGGAATTCGCTGTTGGGCGCAGCATGGACGGTCCTCAATCCGCTGGCGATGATCGTGGTCTACACGGTCATCTTTTCGCAGGTGATGCGCGCCCGGCTGCCGGGCGTCGACAGCGGCTTCGCGTACAGCATCTACCTGTGTGCCGGGGTGCTTACCTGGGGACTGTTCGCCGAGATCGTCAGCCGCGCGCAGAACGTGTTCCTCGAACACGCCAACCTGATCAAGAAGATCAGCTTCCCGCGCATCTGCCTGCCGGTGATCGTGGTATTCAATGCAGGAATCAACTTCGCCATCATCTTCGGCCTGTTTGTCCTTTTCCTGCTGGTGAGCGGAAACTTCCCGGGGACAGTCTTCGCGGCGGTCTTTCCTGTCTTGCTAATCCAGATCGCGTTCGCAATCGGGCTTGGTATCATTGTGGGCGTACTGAATGTTTTCTTTCGTGATGTAGGTCAGTTCTTCGGCGTGTTGCTGCAGTTCTGGTTCTGGCTGACGCCGGTCGTCTATCCAGCCTCCATCCTGCCCGCGCCCATCCTTCCCTATTTCAATCTCAATCCGATGGTGCCGCTGGTGACCGCCTACCAGGATATTTTCGTGCACGCCAAAGGGCCGGACTGGAACAGCCTCGCGTTTCCCGCGCTGCTCGCCGCACTTTTTTGCGTGGTCGGCATCCGCATGTTCCGCAAGCGCGTTGGTGAAATCGTGGATGAACTGTAATGGGCCGCATTTGTGTTGAAGGCCTGGGCAAGGCATACAAGCAATACCACAACCGATGGTCGCGCCTGGCCGAATGGGTGCTCCCTTTCGCAGGGCCGCGCCACCGCCTGAAGTGGGTGATGCGCGACGTCAGCTTCCGCCTGGAGCCGGGGGAAGCCGTCGGCATCATCGGCATCAATGGCGCCGGCAAGAGCACCTTGCTCAAGATGATCACCGGGACCACCCAGCCGACGACCGGCAGCGTGGAAATCACCGGCCGCGTTGCCGCCTTGCTGGAGCTGGGCATGGGCTTCCATCCCGAATTCACCGGGCGGCAGAACGTGTTCATGGCGGGACAATTGCTGGGCATGAGCGTGGAAGAGATCGCCGCGCTGATGCCCGAGATCGAAGCCTTCGCGGAGATCGGCGAATACATCGACCAGCCGGTGCGTGTCTATTCCAGCGGCATGCAGATGCGCCTGGCGTTCAGCGTGGCCACGGCGAAGCGCCCCGACGTGCTGATCGTCGACGAGGCCCTCTCGGTCGGCGACGCCTATTTCCAGCACAAGAGTTTCGACCGCATCCGTTCCTACAGCAGGGCGGGCACGACCCTGCTCATCGTCTCGCACGACAAGCATGCGATCCAGTCGATCTGCAACCGGGCCATCTTGCTCGACGGCGGCCGCCTGGTGAAGGAGGGCATGCCGGAAGAAGTCATGGACTACTATAATGCCCGCTTGGCCGAGCGCGAAAACGCCAATCTCAACCTGCAGCAGCAGGTACTGGAGGATGGCAAGGTGCAGACGCTGTCCGGGACCGGCGAAGCGACGGTGACCGGCATTGCACTGCGCAATGCGCGCGGCGAGACGCAGGAAGTATTCGATGTCGGCGTGCCGGTCACGCTGCAGGTGGATGTGCTGGTGCGCCAGGACATTCCCCGCCTGGTGCTCGGCTACATGATCAAGGACAGGCTGGGGCAGGCAGTGTACGGCACCAATACCGACCTGACCAGGCAGCCCATATTTGACGTAAAGGCCGGCGAAACCCTGAGCTACCGCATCGATTTTCCGCTCAACCTCGGCCCGGGCACGTATTCGATCGCCACCGCCCTGGAGAGCACGGACACCCACCTCGTCAACAATTACGAGTGGCGTGACCTGGCACTGGTGTTCACCGTCGCCAACCTCAGCAAGCCGGAGTTCGTCGGCTGCGCGTGGATTCCGCCGGCTATTGCGATCGAGCGGGCAGCGGAAAACGCAGAGGGTGCAGGAGATGCGGGCCAGGTACGGGCGGTTGCCGGAGGTGCATAGTGTCGCACGGCAACTGGGATTGGCCCCATGTCCGCGGCTGTGTTGTTTATTGAACTAATTTGATTTCCATTATCACCAAAAGATTTATATCCGTTAATTTGTGCGAATGCTTCCGCGGCCGTCCCGCGGGGCAAGCGAAGCACG
The DNA here is from genome assembly GCF_035654295.1 of Noviherbaspirillum sp. Taxonomy (GTDB): domain Bacteria; phylum Pseudomonadota; class Gammaproteobacteria; order Burkholderiales; family Burkholderiaceae_D; genus Noviherbaspirillum. The sequence goes on from NZ_DASRXF010000020.1 coordinate 93,596, forward strand.
CCGGACCCGGTTTCCAATCCAGATCCAACCATAACCTCACCTGAAAATGACTTCATCCAAGACAGCGATCATCACCGGTATCACCGGGCAGGACGGCGCCTACCTCGCCGAACTCCTGTTGAAGAAGGGCTACAAGGTCTACGGTACCTATCGCCGCACCAGCTCGGTCAACTTCTGGCGCATCGAAGAGCTCGGCATCGACAAGGACCCGAATCTGCATCTGGTCGAGTACGACCTCACCGACCTGAGCGCCAGCATCCGCCTGCTGCAGACGACCGGCGCCACCGAGGTGTACAACCTCGCGGCGCAGAGCTTTGTCGGCGTGTCGTTCGACCAGCCGGTGACGACCGCCGAGATCACCGGCATCGGCCCGCTGAACCTGCTCGAAGCCATCCGCATCGTCAATCCGAAGGTGCGCTTCTATCAGGCATCGACCTCGGAAATGTTCGGCAAGGTGCAGGCGATTCCGCAAATCGAGTCGACGCCGTTCTATCCGCGCAGCCCGTACGGTGTGGCCAAGCTATACGCGCACTGGATCACCGTGAACTACCGCGAGTCCTACGACATCTTCGGTTGCAGCGGCATCCTGTTCAACCACGAGTCCCCGCTGCGCGGCCGTGAATTCGTCACCCGCAAGATCACCGATTCCGTCGCCAAGATCCGCCTCGGCAAGCTCGACGTGCTGGAGTTGGGCAACATGGACGCCAAGCGCGACTGGGGCTACGCGAAGGAATACGTGGAAGGCATGTGGCGCATGCTGCAGGCCGACGAACCGGATACCTTCGTGCTGGCGACCAACCGTACCGAAACGGTGCGCGACTTCGTCTCGATGGCCTTCAAGGCCGCCGACTACCAGCTGGAATGGCGCGGACGCGGCGAGGATGAAGTGGCGGTCGACGCCGCTACCGGCAAGACCCTGGTGCGCGTGAATCCGAAGTACTATCGTCCCGCGGAAGTCGACCTGCTGATCGGAAACCCGGCCAAGGCGATGGAAAAACTCGGCTGGGCGCCGAAAACGACGCTGGAGCAGTTGTGCCAGATGATGGTACAGGCTGACCTGCGGAGAAACGAGCGTGGCTTCTCCTTCTGATCAAGCGAAGGCCAACTCCGCTGCCGGTCAGCGCGGCACTGTCCTGCTGACCGGGGCCAACGGCTTCACCGGCAAGTATGTGCGCGCCGAGCTCGAAGCGGCGGGATACACGGTGGTCGGTGCGGTAGTCGGCGGATCGCGCGGTCCGCACGAGGTGACGCTGGACATCACCTCGCCCGACAACTGCCGCCGCGTGATGGAGCGCGTGCGTCCGGACTACCTGATCCACCTGGCGGCGATCAGCTTCGTGCAGCATGCCGACGCGGATGCCTTCTATCGCGTCAACGTCATCGGCACCATGAACCTGCTGCAGGCGATGGCCGACGCGAAGCTGTCGCCGCGCCGCCTGATCATCGCCAGCAGCGCCAACGTGTATGGCAACGCCACGGCCGGCGTGATTGCGGAATCGCAGCCGCCGCAGCCGGTCAACCATTACGCGGTGAGCAAGCTGGCCATGGAATTCATGGTGAAAACCTGGAACGACCGCCTGCCCATCGTCATCACGCGCCCGTTCAATTACACCGGCGTCGGACAGGAGCCGCACTTCCTGGTGCCCAAGATCATGTCCCATTTCGTGCAGCGGGCACCGCTCATCGAACTGGGCAACCTGGATGTGGAGCGCGATTTCTCCGACGTGCGGATGGTTGCGCAAGCCTACCGCGGCCTGCTCGAACAGGATTGCGCGGGGCAGACCGTCAATATCTGCAGCGGCCGTCCGTTTTCCCTGCGCGCTATCCTCGACACCATGCAGCAGATCGCCGGCTACCAGATCGACGTGCGCGTCAATCCTGCCTTCGTGCGCCAGTCGGAAGTCAAGACGCTGGTCGGCTCGCCCGACAGGCTGCGCGCGCTCGTGCCCGGACTGCAGCCCGTTCCGCTGGAAGAAACGCTGCGCTGGATGTACGAGGCCGGCACCGCGGCCTGAACACACCTGAATGCGGCCCGCGCGGCCGCGAGCACCGATTAGAACGACAATGGACCTCTTCAACCGTGTAAGGGTGGGCATCAATGCCGTGCCGATCCTGTCGCCCCTGACGGGGGTCGGACAATACACCTATCGGTTGATCACCGAACTGCAGCAAATCCTGCCGCACAAGCCCTGGCTGTTCTACGGCACTTCCTGGGACAGGGAAATCCGCACGGCTGCCGCGCCGGGTGCGCGCGAGCTGAACAATGCCATCAAGCGGATGATGCCGCATCCGCACCTGATCACCCGCTTTCTCAAGCAGACACGATTTTCCTCCGGCGTGCGCCGGCACAAGGTCAACCTGTATCACGAGCCGGCCTTCCTGGCCTACCGCTTCAAGGGGCCATCCATCGTGACCATCCACGACCTGTCCTGGGTGCGCCACCCGGAAACCCACCCGGTCGAGCGTCTGCGCGAAATGAACCGCTTCATGCCCAGGGTCGTCGAGCACGCGTCGCATATCGTGGTCGATTCCGACTTCGTGCGCCAGGAAGTGATGTCCTACTATGGCGTGCCCGGCGACCGGGTCACCACCGTCCTTCTCGGGGTGGGCGCGGAATTCGCGCCGCTCGATGCAGCGCGCTGCCAGCCGGTGCTCGACAAGTTCGGCCTGGCTTATGGCAATTACCTCCTGACCGTCGGCACCCTCGAGCCGCGCAAGAACCTGTCCACCGTTATCGCCGCCTTCGCTCGGTTGCCGGACGACATGCGCCGGCGCTTGCCCCTCGTCATCGTCGGCATGAACGGCTGGGGCATGGACAAGTTCTCGCACGGCTTGCGGCACATGATCGAGCGGGGCGAGGTGCGGATGCTCGGCTATGTGGACCAGGCAGAGCTGCCGGCCCTGTATTCCGGCGCGCGCCTGTTCGCCTATCCTTCCCTGTACGAAGGCTTCGGCCTGCCGCCGCTGGAAGCCATGGCCTGCGGCGTGCCCGTGATTGCATCGCGCCGGGCGTCGTTGCCGGAAGTGGTGGGCGAAGCCGGCATCCTGGTCGAGCCGATGGATGATGCCGGCATTGCCGGCCACATGCGCGCGCTGATCGAAGATGACGCCCTGCATACCCGTCTTGCGAATGCGGGACGCGTGCGCGCCACCGCCTTCACCTGGCGCAAGTTTGCGCATGAGACAATCGCGGTTTACAAGAAGATCATGAGCCATGTCGATTAGCTGCTCGGTGGTGAGTTACCACAATTCCCCTGACCAGATCGCGGACGTGCTGCGCAGCATCTCCGCGACACCCGGCATCGCGCTCACGCTGGTCGACAATTCCCGGGATGACAGCCTCGCCGCTGTGGCCCAACAGTACGGCGCGCGCTACATCCACCGGCCCGACAATCCGGGCTTCGGCGCCGCACACAATATCGCGATCCGTGAAGCGATCGCCGCCGAATCGACCTACCACATGGTAGTGAACCCGGACGTCAGCTTCGGGCCCGAAGTCATCCCCGGCCTGCTGGCCTACATGGAAGCGCATCCCGATACCGGCCTGGTGATGCCCGACATCCGCTATCCTGACGGCCGCCGCCAGCATCTGTGCAAATTGCTGCCGCACCCGGGCGACCTGCTGGTGCGGCGCTTCGTGCCGGCCCTGTACCGCCTCAGCGGCCGGCTCGACACCTACGAGATGCGCCGCAGCGGTTACGACCGGACCATGCAAGTGCCGGCCTTGTCCGGTTGTTTCATGTTCCTGCGGACATCGGTGCTGAAGAAGACCGGCGGATTCGACGAGCGCTACTTCATGTACCTGGAAGATGTGGACCTGTCGCGCCGCGTGGGGCGCGTGGCGCGCACCGTCTATTACCCCGCGGTATCGATCACGCATGCCTACCAGAAGGGCTCGTACAAGAGCAGTATCCTGCTGACGCGCCACATCCGCTCGGCGGTGCGCTACTTCAACAAGTGGGGCTGGTTCATCGATCCCGAACGCGCGGCCGTCAACCGTGCCGCGCTGCGCGCGCTCGAAGGCGCCCGGCAGGCGGTCGACCACGCGCCCGTGGCCGACGGGAAGTAGGAGGAGGAATGAATAGCGTGGATAGCGTGCTGATCGACCTGACCCAGCTCCCGCTCGAACGCACCGGCGTCGGCATCTACGCCGTCAACTACGTTCAACGGCTGCGCGAGCAGGCCGGCGAGGCGCATCTCAGCTTCCTCGTCCTCGACGACGACGCCGCGCTCATCCGCGACGTGCGCGCCATCCCGAACGCCACCGCCATTGTGCTGAAGGCAAGCCTGTTCCGCCGCTTCCTGTTCCGCGTCCTGCTCGAGCAGCTGATCATGCCCGTGCTCGCCATCACCCGCGGCATCGGCGCCACGCATTCGCTGCACTACAGCTTCCCGCTGCTGTCCTTCGGCCGCTTCAAGCGCATCGTGACGGTGTGCGACATGTCCTTCTTCCTGTTTCCCGAACTGCATGTGCCGGCTAAGCGGGTGTTCTTCCAGTTCTTCATCCGGCGCCTGCCGAAGGTCGAAGGATTGCTGTTCATCTCCGAATCGACCATGCACGACTTCATGCGCTTTTTCCCGCACTGCGAGGCGCAGCGCTGCGTGATTCCGCTCGGCGCCGATCTTGCACGCCTGCAGGCAGCGGCGGATGCGCGCATGATCGAGGAACTGCGGCAACGCTTCCAGCTCGACCGCTTCATCCTGTACGTCGGCACCATCGAGCCGCGGAAGAATATCCTCGGGCTGGTGAAGGCATTCGAGCGCTGCGCCCCGAACCATCCGGAGCTGAAGCTGGTCATTGCCGGCAAGCTCGGCTGGGACTATGACAGCCTGCTGGCCTACATCGATGCATCGCCGGTGCGCGAACGCATCGTCCTGACCGGTTACGTGGACGAAGCCGAAAAGCATGCGCTGCTCAAGTCGGCGCTGCTGTTCACCTACGTCTCGTTCTACGAAGGATTCGGCCTCCCCGTGCTGGAGGGCATGGCGGCCGGCGTGCCGACGATCACGAGCAATATTTCCTCCATGCCCGAGGTTGCAGGCAAGGGTGCCATCCAGGTCGATCCCAACGACGTCGGCCAGATCGCCGATGCCATGCAATCCCTGCTCGCCGATGCGCAGGCGAGGGCAGAGCTGGCCGAGCGCGGTCGGGTGCAAAGCCGCGCATTCACCTGGGAAAGCACGACCGCCATTTCCCTCGATTTCTATCGCCGCCTCCTCGGCCGGCGCGAGGCGGCGGCCCGGCTCGGTCAGTTGAACGAGTAACACGGGCACAGGCGCGCCGCCATGCACACCTTGCGCTTTTTCATTTTCAACCTGCTCGGACACACGCTGCCGATGGCGGTGGCGCTGGTATCGGTCCCCGTGATTGCGCACTTTGCCGGCGTCGAGCGCCTGGGCGCGCTGGGCGTGGTGTGGGCACTGGTCGGTTATTTCAGCTTCCTGGATTTCGGGCTGAGCCGGGTGGTGACGCGGCGCGTCGCACAAGCGAAGGAACAGGGACGGATTGAAGCGGAGCTGCTCGACCTGCGCGGCTTTTTCTGGTGGCGCGCGGTGCCGGCCTTGCTGGCGATGACCGTACTGTTCCTTGCGGCGCGCGCAGTATTCGGCGCTTATCTCCCGGAGGGGGAGCTGGGGCGCGAACTGGCGGCAAGCTGGCCTTGGATCGCGTTCGGCATCCCCGTCACGCTCGCCACCAACTGGCTGCGCGGCGCGCTGGAGGGCGTGCATCGCTTTGCCCGGGTCAACCTCATGCGCACCGTCTTCGGCGCATGGACCTATGCCGCCCCGGCGGTGGCCGCCCTGCTCATGCCGACGCTCGATGCCATGATCGTCGGCATCGTGCTCGGACGGGTCGTCGCACTTGCCGCGCATGTGTGGGCCTGCCTGCAGGCCGAGCGCGGCATCCTGGTCGGGCCGGTGCGGGCCAGGCTGGCCGGGCAGGGGCTGTTCTTCCAGGAGGGCGGCTGGATCACCGTCTCCAATGTCATCGGCCCGCTGATGCTGTACTCCGACCGTTTCGTGCTGGCCGCCCTGGCGTCCCCAGCCGCCGTCGCCTGGTATGTCACCTCGCAGGAAGTGCTGTTGCGCACGATGGTCATTCCGGCAGCCCTGGCCGGCGTCCTGTTTCCCAAGTTTGCCGGCAACCTCGACGCCAGGACCGAGGTGCCGCTGGCGGCCCTGTACCAGCGCGGCATCCGCCTGATTTCGGC
>NZ_DASRXF010000021.1:0-36715 GCF_035654295.1 Noviherbaspirillum sp.
CACATGCTCAAGGCGACGGACGCCGTCAACGAGAAACAGAAATACGCGCTGTACCGGAAGATCTGCGCGCACTACGGCGGCGCGCGTCGGCTGGAGGGCAAGACGGTCGCCCTGTGGGGTCTGTCGTTCAAGCCGGACACCGGCGACATGCGGGAGGCGCCGAGCCTGGCGCTCATCGCCCAGCTCCTCGGTGCCTACTGCAGCGTACGCGCCTGCGATCCGGTGGCCGGCGAGGAGGCGGCGCGCGCGCTGGAGAAGGCGCACGGTGCCGGCCGCATCCATTTCACCAGGGATGCGTGGGAGGCGGTCGACGGCGCCGACGCGCTGGTGCTGGTGACGGAATGGCGGGAATTCCGCGCGCCCGATTTCAAGCGGCTGGCGGCGGAGCTATGCGACAAGGTGGTATTCGACGGGCGCAACCTGTACGACCCGCAGGCCGTGCGCGCGGCCGGCCTGCGCTACTACGGTATCGGACGACACTAGCGGCCGGAAGGATCAGCGGTGATGGTGCCAGCGCCCGCCGTGGCCGCGGTCGCCCCAGTCATCCCCCCCATGATGATGGTGGCGATGGCGATGGCCATGGCCGTGGCGCTGCTGCAGCGGGCGGCCATAGGGGTCGACATACAGGACCGGCGGCGGATAGACCGGATAAGCAGGCTGCACATAGACGACCGCGGGCGGCGGCGCGAAAGCCGAGGGCGGCGGGCCGTAGGTGTAGTGCGGCTGCGGCGAAACCACGACGCCCGGCGCCGGCACCACATAGCCAGATGATCCGACCGTCACGGACCAATGCACCCGTCCGCCGGCATGCGCCGGGCTGGCTGCCAGCCATGCCGTGCACACGGCGGCTGCAAGGACGAGATTTCTGTTCATGTTGGGCTCCTCGATCTCCTTATATTAAAGGCGATGGAATGGCCTCCTGCGCGGAATCTTTGTAACAACACGCTTCACGATCGCGCCTGACGCGGCGGCGCAACACCCTTGCCCATGGACATTCCGGCAAGCCTTGCATAGACTCCGGCCACCTTGATGCCGGAGTTGCCATGCCTGCCGTTCTTGCCACGCTCTTTCTTGCCGCCCTGCTCGTCGCCGGATTCGCCGCTGTGTTGCCGCCGGCCGTTCCCCTCCTTTACATTGCCGCCAGTGCCGCGGCGCTCGCGGCCTATGGAGTGGATAAGTCGGCCGCCCGGCGGGGACTGCGCCGCACGCCGGAAAGCACGCTGCATGCGCTCGCCCTCGCCGGCGGCTGGCCGGGCGCGCTGATCGGCCAGGTCCTGTTCCGGCACAAGACGCAGAAGCAGCCCTTCCGCGCGATGTTCTGGGCGACCGTGTTCCTCAATTGCTCGGGGTTGGCGGCCATCCTCCTGGCCGGCCGCGTTTGATTTTTGTCAGCACGGCGGATGAAAAACGAAGCATGTCTGACGGAACGCGAAGACGGTCGCGACTGTCCGAGCTAGGGTTTGCTCTCCGACACACGACAAGAATCCGATGCTCTCACGTTTCATTTCCAACAAACAGTTCGAACCCTTGATGTTCCGTGCCGGCCTTGCCTTGTACCTCGCCGTCATCATCCTCGGCTCCATTCCCGGCGCGCGCGACGAAATCGGCGAAGTTGCTTCCGGCCTGGTACTCCACTTTGCCACCTATTCCTGCATTGCCTTCCTGCTCGCCTGCGGCGCGGCCGGCGACGCGACCGCCAAGGCGGTCAAGGCCTTCTTTATCGTCGCCCTCATGGGTGCGCTCGACGAGTGCATCCAGAGCCTCCTGCCTTACCGCGACGGCGCCGTCACGGACTGGATGATCGATATCACCGCCGCGCTGTTCACCGTGCTGACGTTCCGCATGACGGCAATCGGGAAGACGGCCACATCCTCCTGACCGGAATTCACGCCGGCCGCTGTTTCCGCTGTTTCCGCTGTTTCTATTCCCCGAAGTTCCCGCGCAGCAGCCATACGCGGCTGCCTGCGTTTTCCTTCAGGCTGCTGTTGACGACCGCCACTTGCCCGCGGCCGGCCACTGCCATTTTTTTCATCAATAGTCCCTGGTGGCTGCCATTGCTCCCGCCGTCCGGCGCGACGCTGCCAGGGATCACCTGGGGCGTCGAGAAGCTGCGGCCGCCGTCGGGCGACACCGTCAGCGCCAGTCCGCGCGGCCGCTGGCGCGGCTCGGGAAAGACTTCCCACATCACGAATACATTGCCCCCGGTGTCGATGTCCAGTGCAGGGAAGGCCGCGCCTGCATCGCCGGGCGAGGAAATGTCCCGCGCGCGCTCGAAGCTGCGCCCGCCGTCGAACGATCGCGCATAGCGCACGTGGTAGCGATCGAAGGGGCCGCCCGCGCTTTCCGCAAAGGCGAGGTGTATCGTCCCGGTACTGCCGACCGCCATCCTCGGCGCATCCGAGTACCCCTTGCTGCGGAACAGGCGGACCGCCCCGCCGAAGGTTTCGCCGCCATTGGCCGACCGGGCGAGATGGATGTCGGCGCTGCCGTCTTCGCCGGTTGTCCATGCCAGGAAGACATCGCCGCCCTTGCCGGCCGCCAGTGCCGGACCGCGTACCGGCTTCGCATTGCCTCCGCCTGCCACGCGCCGCGGCGTCGAGAAGCGCTTGCCGCCGTCACCAGAGCGGCTGAACCAGAGCGGGCCGTCGTACTCGGTCCATGCCACGTACACCCCGCCGTCAGGCACGGCCACGATGTCGTAGCTGCCGTTATGCCAGACGTCCTTGTTGATGCGCCCCTTGCCGTCGCCGCCCACATTGTTCGATACGTTCAGCGGTTCCGAGAACGAGGCGCCGCCATCCTCCGAACGGGCAAAGAACATTTCGCCGCCGTGCGACGCGCCCGAGAAAATGATTTCCTGCCAGAAGAGATAGATGTGCTGCGCGTTGTCCGGCGCGATCGCCACGCGCGGCAGCCAGGAAAAGGTGGCCGGGCTGCGTGAGATGTTGACCGGCTTGCCGCTACGCGCCGTGCCGTCAGGCCCGATCCGCTGGAAGAAAACGTCCTTGCTCCCCTGGTCGACCCAGGCAAGGGCTACCCGTCCGCTGCCGTCCATCGCGACTGCAGGGTCGTCCACATAGTCGTAGCGGGAATCGTTCTGCTGCCAGGGACCTTTTTCGCCGTTCCCGTTCGCGATATCGATGCTGGCATGCCAGCTGACCGCATCCGCCGCCGGAACGCCAAAGGATATTGCCAGGAGAAATGCAGGCAGAAGCGCCTGCAGAGAGGTGGTCAGGAGTCGCGCGCCCATTCGGACAGTCTAGATGCCCAAGGCGGCGGCTCCAAGAAAATCACTTACATGCGCATCGCGCCAAGGCAGGCGAGCCCGACGCCGAGCGCGACCGACATCAGTGCGAAACGGTACAGGCGCTCTGCGCGGGCCTGCCGCCTGCGCATGCGCTCCTTGAATTTTTCGTTCTTCCTGCTCACGGCCGCTGCTCCATTGCAATTACGACACGCTTATTGTGCTGACTGGAAACTGCGCGGCCTTGATGTTGCACAAGATTTCTGTGCGGACTCATAGCCGTGCGGCAAGCTCCGCACCTTCGCGGATGGCGCGCTTGGCATCCAGCTCCGCTGCGAGCGCCGCGCCGCCGATGAGATGGAAGCGCGGCCCGGTCTTCTCCTGCTCCGCCGGCATCAGTTCCTTGAGCGATTCCTGCCCGGCGCAGATCACCACATGATCCACCTCGAGCACGCGCTCCTTGCCGTCGACGGTGATGTGCAGGCCCGCATCGTCGATCCTCCGGTAGTCGACACCGGCCAGCATCTGCACGCCCTTGCGCTGCAGCGTGGCGCGGTGCACCCAGCCCGAGGTCTTGCCGAGCGCCGCGCCCAACCTCGACGCCTTGCGCTGCAGGAGGAACACTTCGCGCACCGGGCTCTCGGGCACCGGCTGGCGCAGGCCGCCGTTGCTGCCGGCCTCGAGGTCCACGCCCCACTCATCCAGCCACTGCTGCAGCGGCACGGGCAGCGGCACATGGGGATCGTGCAGCAGGAATTCGCTGATGTCGAAACCGATGCCGCCGGCGCCCACCACCGCGACGCGCCTGCCCACCGGCGCATCGTGCTTGAGCACGTCGAGGTAGGACAACACCTTCGGATGGTCGATGCCCTCGATGCGCGGCTTGCGCGGCACGATGCCGGTGGCGACGATCACGTCGTCGAAACCTTGCGCCAGCAGTTCCTCGCGCGTGACCTTGCGGTTGAGCACGAGCTCGACGCCGCTCAGATCGATGCGCTTGCGGAAGTAGCGCAGCGTCTCGCGGAATTCTTCCTTGCCGGGCACTCGCATCGCATAGTTGAACTGGCCGCCGATGCGGTCGCCGGCCTCGAACAGGGTGACGCGGTGGCCGCGCTCGGCGGCAACGGTGGCCGCCGACAGTCCGGCCGGCCCGGCGCCGACCACTGCCACGCGGCGCGCTTGCGCGGTCTTCGTGTAGACCAGTTCGGTCTCATGTCCGGCGCGCGGATTCACGAGGCAACTCGCGCGCTTGTTGGCGAAGGTATGGTCGAGGCAGGCCTGGTTGCAGGCGATGCAGGTATTGATCTCGTCGACGCGGCCTTGCGCGACCTTGTTCACGAAGTCGGGATCGGCGAGGAAGGGGCGCGCCATCGATACCATGTCGGCGTCGCCGCTGGCGATGATGTCCTCCGCCTCGGTGGGCATGTTGATGCGGTTGGAGGCCACGACCGGAATGCCGATTTCCTTGCGCAGGCGTCCGGCAAGGCTGCGGAAGGCGGCGCGCGGCACAGAGGTGACGATGGTCGGAACGCGCGCCTCATGCCAGCCGATGCCGGTGTTGATGATGTTGACGCCGGCCTTCTCCAGCGCCTGCGCGACGGCCACCACGTCATCCCAGGTATTGCCGCCTTCGACGAGGTCGAGCAGCGAATGGCGGTACATGATGATGAAGTCGTTGCCGACCGCCTGGCGCACCTGCTTCACGATCTCCACCGGCAGGCGCATGCGGTTCTCGATCGAGCCGCCCCAACGGTCGGTGCGGCGGTTGGTGCGCGCGCAGAGGAACTGGTTGATCAGGTAGCCCTCGCTGCCCATGATCTCGATGCCGTCGTAGCCGGCCTTCTTCGCCAGCGCCGCGCAGCGCGCGTAATCGCTGATGGTGCGCAGGATGCCCTTCTCGTCGAGCTCGCGCGGCGTGAACATCGAGATCGGCGACTTGAGCGCCGAGGCGGACACGACAAAGGGCTGATATCCGTAGCGGCCGGAGTGCAGGATTTGCATCAGGATCTTGCCTCCCTCTTCATGCACGGCATCGGTGACCTTGCGGTGGTTGGGCACGTCGAACGCACTGTTGAGCGTGCCGCCGAAAGGCAGCAGCCAGCCCTGCCGGTTGGGCGAGATCCCGCCGGTGACGATCAGGCCGACACCGCCCTTTGCCCGTTCGCGGAAGTAGGCGGCCAGCTTTGGATAATTGAAGAACCGGTCTTCCAGTCCGGTGTGCATCGAGCCCATCACGACGCGGTTGCGCAGCGTGGTGAAGCCGAGGTCGAGCGGAGCCAGCAGGTGCGGGTGGGTGGTCTTCATCTTGGTGTCTCTCTCCGGTGCGGGGTCGGGAGAGTCTACAAGATGTACGCCGCCTATTCTTAGTGGCAATCCTCTAAGGAGGAGGTTACATTTCTTAACACAGTCGCAACAACTTCCGGCAGCAGGGCGCGGTCAGAACATGCAGTAGAGCCCGAACAAACGCTTTCGCTAACTTTTGTGAGGACGCCAAAATGAAGAAAACACTCTCTATTGCACTCATGTCTGCCGCTGCCTTCGGCCTCGCCGCCTGCGACGTGGAGAAGAAACAGTCGGGCAACGTCGACCTGCCCAAGTATGAAGTGGAAAAGAAGCAGGCCGGCGATGTGAAGCTGCCCGAGTATGACGTGAAGACGCCCGATGTCGCGGTGAACAAGGAACAGCGCACCGTCGATGTACCGACCATCAAGAAGGAAGAACGCACGGTCACGGTGCCCGATGTCGACGTCAAGCCCGCACAGGAAAAGTAATTACGCTGCCCCCTTGTACCTTTGACGGGTACCTTCATGCACCCCCTCTGACGGGGGTGCTTTTTCCCATTGCAGTTCAGTCTTCGCGCATCACGGTGCGGAAGCGCAGGTAGTCCTCAGCGCTCTGCTTCGGCCGCTCCAGCATGGGCAGGTGTCCGACGCCGGGCATGACGAGCACGCGCGAACGCGGCATCAGCTTGCGCAGGACTTCCGCGGTGCCGACATGGATCACGCGGTCGTGCTCGCCCCACACGATGAGGGTCGGCGTTTGCAGGCCGGTCACGCGCTCTTCGACGGAATCGGTGGCGATCTTCGCGAAGATGCGCTCTTCCAGGTCCGCATTGCGGATGCGCTCCTGCGCGAACACATCGAGGATGGGGCGCGGCACGAAGGGCGGATCGCTCATCACAAAGGCAAAGGTCTGCGCGAATTCTTCCTCGCTGCGCGCGATCAGCGGATTGCGCCCGGTGCCGAGCACGATCTGCGCAAGCTCGCTGCGCGGCGCGTTCCAGACACCGGCCGGGTTGAGCAGCCACAGGCTTCCCACTTCCTTCGGATAGCGCGCGGCATAGGCCATCGCGATCTGCCCGCCCATCGAATTCCCGCCGAGATGGATGGTCTTGACGTCGAGCGCTTTGGCCAGCCGGTGCAGGCGCTCGGCTTGGGCTGCGGGCGTGTAGTCGGCTTCCGGCGGGCGCGCGGATTCGCCGAAGCCGATGTGGTCCGGGATGATGACACGGTAGTGCGGCGTCAGGTAGCGCGCGCTGCGGGTGAAGTTGTCCTTGTTGCCCCCGAAGCCGTGCAGCAGCATCAAGGCATCGCCCTTGCCACCTTCCAGGTAGACGTAACGCAGGCCGTCGTCGAGCGTGACTTCCTTGCGCTCGAGCTCCGCCTGCCGGCGGTCCATGCCGACCGCGAAATCGGCGACCTGCTTGTAGGCGCCGGCGCAGCCGGTCAGGAGGAACAGGAGGAATAGCAGCGGCAGCAGTGTTTTTCGGCCAGGATGCATGGCGGTGTCCGGTGGAAGTTGACGAATCTCCGCCACGCTAGCCGCCGTCCATCCTGCCGGCTTGACGGAGCGCAGCAACGGCAACGGATGGCCTCATGCTGTCAACGGATGGCGCCGCGCCGCATATGTCATCACGGAAACAGACGCTGCCATGCAGAACGCGGTCAATCACGCTACTCTATGGCCATGCTTGTTTCATCGCTCGAACCATTACCGCAGTCATCCGGTTTCACACTTTTTCCGCAGGAGTCCCGGCCATGAGCCAGCGGCACGGAATTGACGCCCTTCCCGCCCTGGGCGGCAGGATGGCGGAACTCTTCCGGACAACGGACTGGGCGGCATCCCCCCTCGGCCCGCCTGCCGGCTGGCCTGCCGCCCTGTGCGCCGCCGTCACCCTGGTCCTCGATTCGCGCTTTCCGATGTGCGTCGCCTGGGGACCGGAACTCGCGATGGTCTACAACGAGGCGTATGGGCACATTCTCGGCGACCGCCATCCCGCCTCCCTCGGCCGACCCACGTGCGAAGTGTGGCAGGAGGTGTGGGACGATGTCCGGCCGCTGATCGACAAGGCGCTTGCCGGGGAAGCGGTCTACTTCGAAAACCAGCCGCTCGCTGTACCCGGGCAGGGTGAAGACGGACGTGCGTGGTTCACCTTCTCCTATTCGCCGCTGCGCGGCGACACGGGCGAGCCGGCCGGCGTGTTCTGCGTCTGCGCCGATACGACGGCGACTGTGTTGAGCCAGCGCCGTCAGGCGCTGCGCATCCGTTTCGAGGACAGGCTGCGGCATGTGCAGGAGCCGGACGACATCATGCGCGCCGTTGCCGAGATGCTTGGACGCCACCTGCATGCGGACCGGGTCGGCATCGCGGAAATGCTGCCCGAACAGGTGCTGCATTTCCATTCCGACTGGACCGGCGGGCGCGTTCCCAGCCTGGCGGGGCGCCAGTTCCCGATGCATGCCTTCCGGAGCGCACTGCTGGATGAACTGCGTGCCGGACGCACGGTCGTCACCACCGACGCGGGGCAATATGGCTTCACTGGCGGCGGCGACGGCGAGGGCCCCTATGCCGACATCCAGGCGCGCGCCGGGATCACCGTGCCGCTCATCCGCGAGAACGATTTCAGCGCCGCGCTGTATGTGCACAGCATGGTGCCGCGCCGCTGGCGAGACGACGAGCAGATGCTCGCGCGCGAGGTTGCCGAACGCGCCTGGGACGCGATCAAGCGTGCGCGTGCGCAGGCGGCGCTGGTGGCGAGCAATGCGCGCTTCCGTGCCGCGATCGATGCCGTGCAGGGCGTGCTGTGGACCACCAATGCCGCCGGGCTGATGGTGGACGAACAGCCCGGCTGGGAGTCAATGACCGGACAGACCTACGCGGAATACCGGGGCCATGGCTGGGAGCGGGCAATCCACCCCGACGACGCCAAGGCGACGGTGGAAGCATGGAACAAGGCGGTCGCGGCGCGCACGGTCTACGTATTCGAACACCGGCTGCGCCGGCGCGACGGCGAATGGCGGCATTACTCGGTGCGCGCAATCCCCACCCAAGACGCCAGCGGCAACGTGCGCGAGTGGGTGGGCGTGCACACGGACATCACCGGCCTGCGCCGGACCGAGGAGCGCCTGCGCACCCTGAATGCCGGGCTGGAGCTTGGCATCCAGGAAAGCCTGCGCGAGCGCGACCGCCTGTGGCGCATGTCGCGCGACATCCTGGCGATCGCTTCGCTGAAAGGCCATTTCCTGAGCGTCAATCCGGCCTTCACCGCCACGCTGGGATGGAGCGAGGAGGAAGCGACCACGATCCCCTTCCTCGAACTGACGCATCCGGAAGACCGCGCCGGGCTGCGGGAAAAGATCGCCGTCCTGAGCGGCGGCGTGCCGCTGGTGGGTTACGAGATTCGCGACCTGCACAAGGACGGCAGCTTCCGCTGGCTGTCATGGACCATCGTGCCGGAGGGCGATCTGCTGTACGGCGTGGCGCGCGACATCAGCGTGGAAAAGAAGCAGGCCGAGGCGCTGCGCCATACGGAGGATGCGCTGCGACAGGCGCAGAAGATGGAGGCGGTGGGGCAGCTCACCGGCGGCATCGCGCACGACTTTAACAATCTGCTCGCCAGCATCGTCAGCAACCTGGAGCTGATGAAACTGCGGCTGGCGATGGGCAACACCGCCGACCTCGTCAGCTACATCGACAGCGCGCTGAACGTGTCGGAGCGGGCGGCCGCGCTCACGCACCGTCTGCTCGCCTTCTCGCGGCGGCAAACGCTCGATCCGCGGCCGGTCGACGTGAACGGGCTGGTCGCTTCCATGACCGACCTGATCCGGCGCACGGTCGGGCCGTCGGTGCAAGTGAACGCGGTGCTTGCACCGCATGTATGGACCGCGCGCTGCGATCCGAACCAGCTCGAAAGCGCGCTGCTCAACCTGGCGATCAATGCACGCGATGCGATGCCGGAAGGCGGGCGGCTGACCATCACGACCGGCAACATCGTGCTGGACGAGGCCTACTGCGCACAATTTCCCGACATCGCGCCGGGTGAGTATGTATCGGTTAGCGTGACCGATACCGGCACCGGCATGACGCCCGACGTCGCCGCGCGCGCCTTCGATCCCTTCTTCACCACCAAGCCGCTCGGCCAGGGCACCGGCCTCGGCCTGTCCATGATCTATGGCTTTGTGAAGCAGTCGGGCGGCCATATCCGCATCTACACCGAGCCCGGGCGCGGCACGACGGTGAGGATGAAACTGCCGCGCACCTTCGAGAGTGCGGACGGGGATCGCGCCGGCAGCAGCGCAGCCGGTGCGGCAAAGGCGCGAACCGATGCGTCCCTGCTGATCGTCGATGACGAGGCGCCCCTGCGCGCACGGCTCGGCGAGCTGATGGAGACGCTGGGCTATCGGGTGATGCAGGCGGGCGATGCCGCGCAGGCATTGCGACTGCTGCAATCGGGGCCGCGCGTGGACCTGCTGGTCACCGACCTCGGACTGCCCGGCGGCATGAGCGGCGGCCAGCTGGCAGAACTTGCGCGCGCAGTCCAGCCCGGCCTGAATGTGCTGTTCATTTCCGGCTATGCGGAAGACAGCGCGATGCGCGACGGCTTGCTCGCGCCCGGCACGCAGGTCATGACCAAGCCTTTCTCGATGGAGGCCTTTGCCTCGCGCGTGCGAGGCATGCTCGAGAAGCTGCGCTGAATGCCGGCCTCAGTCCTCGCCGGCGGCGGGAATGCCGAGGTCGATGCCCTCCATGTCGATCACCGGACGCAGTGCGACGGCATGGCCGACGAAAGGCTCGCGCTCCTGCCATCCGCCGTTGCGCACGGGAACCAGCCAGTATCCCTCGCCGTCATGCGCGATCCAGTAGTGCGGCTGGCGTGTGTACTCGTAAAGCGTGACCAAGTGAAACTCCTTGCCCGCAGTTGCGATTGATTGCAGTCGTGATCGATTGCAACCATGATTGATTTCACTTCAACTTTGAAACGGCGGATGACGCTGGTCAATCGATGCGCACGTCGAACCCCCATAATAACCGGTGCCCTATTCCATGCGCAGCCCGGCATGAACGCCGACAACAAGGACAATTCCAATGACCAACGCGCTTTCCATGACGAATCCCCCCGCGTCCTCCATGCAGGCGGGTGACGAACCGCAGGGCAAACGCATCCTCGTCGTGGATGACAATGTGGACGCAGCCGAGTCGGCGGCCGAGATCCTACGCCTGCTGGGCAGCGATGTGTCCGTGGTGCACGACGGCCTTGCTGCGCTGGTCGCCGTCGAGGAATTTCATCCCGACATCGTGCTGCTCGACATCGGCCTGCCCGGCATCGACGGCTATGAAGTGGCACGTCGCCTGCGCCTGTCCGAGCATGGGAAGGGTGTCATGCTGGTGGCCCTCACCGGCTGGGGACAGGAACAGGACCGGCAGCGCACCTCCGCCTCCGGCTTCGACCAGCACTGGGTCAAGCCTGTCGGCCTGGAAAAACTGAAGGAAATCTCGCCGGGCAACGTGTAGGGAAGCCGCGGGGTAGCTACAATGGCGGGCGCATCACGTACTCGACCGCCATGTTCAACGACGATATTTACCTCATCCTCCTGAAATCCGCCGCCGTCGGCCTGATCCTCGGCGCGGTGGCCGACCGCATGAAGCAGCGCAGCTTTTTCGGCTGGGCAGCGATCGGCGCCGCGGCCGCCGCTGTGTTCCCCGGGCTGTCGCTGGTCGCACTGATGGTGCTGGCGCTGTTGCCCAAGGGAGAGCGGAAGAAGGATTAGTGGGACGGGATTGCGGTGGGTTTCGCTGTGCTCTATCCAGCCTACCGTCCTTTATAAGCTGGTGGGTTTCGCTTCGCTCTACCCACCCTACCTTCCTCTATAAAGTATCGTAGGGTGGGTAGAGCGAAGCGAAACCCGCCAGCGCCCCAGGAATCACCGCGACGACAGCACAATCCCGCCCACGATCAGCAGAAAGGCAGCCGCATGATAAGCATGCGGCAATTCCCTGAGAAAAGCCGAGGACATCAGCGCCGCGAACAGCGGCGTGAGATTGTTGAAGAAGGCGGCGATGTTGGGGCCGACGCGCTGCACGCCCGCGCCCCAGCAGCGGAAGGCAACGATCGCCGGCCCCACCGCCACATAGAGCAGCGCCGCCGCAAGCGGCAATCCCCATGCGATGTGCCGGCTGCCTGCCGCCCATTCGCCGGCGGCAAACGCGCCGGACCACATTACGCCGAAGGTGACCTGCGCCAGCAGGAAGGCGGCCCAGTCGCTCCGGATCGCCTCGGGTTCCTTGCGCCCCGCCAGCAGCCAGCTGTAGACCGACCACGCGATGGTGGCGAGCACCATGAACAAATCCCCCGGCACCAGGCGCAGCGCCACCAGCTGTTGCCACTCCCCGCGGCTGAGCACGATCAGCACGCCGGCCACCGACAGCAAGGCGCCGGCCACCTGCCGGCGCGAGACGCCGGCGCCGAAGAACATCCATCCGATCAGCAGCATCCACACCGGCATGCTTGCCGCCACCAGCGTGACGTTGATCGGCGTCGAGCTTTGCAGCGCGAGATACTGCAGCGCGTTGTACATGCCCACGCCCAGCAGGCCGAGCAGCGCGAAGCGCCGCCAGTGCGACCACATGCCGCTGCCCTTGCGATAGACCCAGCCCGCCAGCGGCGCCAGGATCAGCAGCGCGATCGCCCAGCGCAGGAAATTGAGCGTGATCGGCGGCACCATGGTGCTGACGAGACGTCCCACCACCGCATTGCCCGCCCAAAGCAAGGGCGGTACGACGAGCATCAGTGCGGTGGAAAGCGTCAGGGGGCGGTTCATGGCAGCAACTAAAAAAGAGCTAAGAGAATACTTGATTTCACGCATCGCCGCCGGGCATGCCGGTACAATCGACTGTTGCGCATCGGCGAATTGCCAAGATGATCAGGACGCTGGAAAGCCGCTTTTACTACCTCGACAATTTCCACACCGTGGTGGACTGGATCGGGGAACGCTACGACGCGCTGCTGGACGACGTGGAGCGCGGCTTCATCGCGAACTTCGCCGGACTGCCGCAGCCATCGCGCGCGCTGCTGGTGCGCATGGTAATGCGCAAGGGCGAGCTGTTCCGTTCGGACAAGCTGCATTACGAAGAGATCGGCGACGCCTGCGCCGCAGCCGCGGTGCTGGCCGAGATGGGATGGATCGAACGCGATCCGCACCTGTCGCTGGACGAATTGTTTTCCCTGCTGACGAAGGCCGAGGTCGAGAGCCTGTTCCGCGGGCAGCTGCCGAAAGGCGCGCGCAAGGCGGAGCAGCTTGACAACTTGCGCAGCCTGTTCCCGGATGCGCGCCCTTACACCGCCTGGCATCCGCAGGCGCACGAACAAGTGTTCCGCCTGCACATCGGTCCACTGTGCGACCGCCTGCGTCTCATGTTCTTCGGCAACCTGCACCAGGACTGGACGGAATTCGTGCTGTCCGACCTCGGCATCTACCGCTACGAGAAAGTCACTTTCCCCGCATCGGCGCAGGCCTTTCAAAGCAGGCAGGACGTGGACGCTTACCTGCACCTGTTCCGTTGCCGCGAGCGCCTGGAGGCGGGCGAAGCGATGGACGCCGTTCTCGCCGACGTGCCGTGCGAACCGCTCGCCAATGCCTGGCTCGAGCAGCGGCGCGGGCGGCTGCTGTTCCATGCCGGACAGGAATACGAGCGCGCACGGGACTGGGACAATGCCCTGCGCCTCTACACCGGCATCCGCCATCCCGAGGCGCGTGCGCGCACCATCCGCGTGCTGGAACTGTGCGGCAGACATCAGGATGCACTCGCGCTGGCGCAGGATGCCCTCGCCCAGCCGGAAAGCGAAGCCGAACAGCAGCAGGTGCAGCGCATGCTGCCGCGCCTGCTGCGCCATGCCGGCCTGCCCCGCGCCGCTGCGCCGGCACTTGTGGAGGCGTCGCGCATCGACCTCTGCATGCAGCGGCCGGATGGCGATTACGCAGTGGAGGAGCTGGTGCGCGCGCACCTCGACGGCCCGGATGCGCCGGCATGGTATGTCGAAAACACGTTGATCAATTCGCTGTTCGGATTGCTCTGCTGGCAGGCGGTGTTCGCGCCCGTGCCCGGCGCCTTCTTCCATCCTTTCCATGCCGGCCCGGCCGACCTGCACGGCGGCGACTTCCGGCACAAGCGCGCACAGGAATTCGACGCCTGCCTGGCCGCGCTCGACAACGGGCAATACAAGGACATCATCCGCCGGCACTACCGCGACAAGGCCGGCATCCTCTCGCCCTTCGTCTTCTGGGACATCCTCGACGAATCCCTGCTGGAAACGGCGCTCGATTGCATTCCGCCCGAACACCTGAAGAAATGCTTCGAGCGCATGCTGCGCGACATCCGCGCCAACCGCTCGGGCTTTCCCGATCTCATCCAGTTCTGGCCGGCGGAGAAGCGCTACCGGATGGTCGAAGTGAAGGCGCCCGGCGACCGCCTCCAGGATAACCAGCTGCGCTGGCTGGATTTTTTCGCGGCGCATGGCATGCCGGTGGAAGTGTGCTGGGTGCAGTGGACGGACTTATGAAATACATCGTCGCCGTCCGCGCGCTGACCGAGTTCACCGCCAAGCAAGGCGATCTCGACCTGCGCTTCACACCCTCGCCCTCGGCCCAGGAAGGCATCGCCGGCCACGCCACGGTGACCGCGCGCCGCCCGGCGCGCTACCAGACGGAAATCACGCTCAGCGGTGAATACCGCCACCTCACCGTGCGCGGCCGCGCCGACGGCTATGACCCGGACCGGAGGCAGCTGGAGGAAATCAAGACCTTCCGCGGCGACCTGGAACGCATGCCCGCCAACCACCGCCAGCTCCACTGGGCACAGGTCAAGGTGTACGGCTGGCTGCTGTGCGAGAAGCTGGGCATGGACGAGCTGCGGCTGGCACTGGTCTATTTCGATATCGGCAGCGGCAGGGAAACGCTGTTGGTCGAGACGCATTCCGCGGCGGCGCTGAAAGCGTTTTTCGAAGACCAGTGCGAACGCTTCCTTGCCTGGGCGGAGCAGGAACTGGCGCACCGCGCGGCGCGCGACGAAGCGCTGCTTGCGCTGCGCTTTCCGCATGCGTCCTTCCGCACCGGCCAGCGCGAGCTGGCCGAAGCGGTGTACCGCGCCGCGAGCAGCGGACGCTGCCTGCTGGCCGAAGCGCCGACCGGCATCGGCAAGACCATCGGCACCCTCTTTCCGCTGCTGAAAGCCTGCCCCGGGCAGCAGATCGACAAGCTGTTCTTCCTGGCCGCCAAGACACCTGGCCGCAGGCTCGCCTTCGATGCGCTGTCCCGGCTCGGCGCAGGCAAGACGCTGCCGCTGCGCGTGCTCGAACTCGTCGCGCGCGACAAGGCTTGCGAGCATCCGGACAAGGCATGCCACGGGGAATCCTGCCCGCTGGCGCAGGGTTTCTACGACCGCCTGCCGCAGGCGCGGGAGGCGGCGGTGGAGGCGCGCGTGCTGGACAAGGAAAGCCTGCGCAAGGTGGCGCTGGAACACGGCGTGTGCCCCTACTATCTGGGGCAGGACCTGGCGCGCTGGTGCGATGTGACGGTAGGCGACTACAACTATTACTTCGACGGCGGCGCGATGCTGCACGGACTCACGCTGGCCAACGAGTGGCGTGCCGCAGTGCTGGTTGATGAAGCGCACAACCTGGTCGAGCGGGCGCGCAAGATGTACACCGCCGAACTGGACCAGGCGGCATTGCGCGCGCTGCGCCTGACCGTTCCCGGCGTGCTGAAAAAGCCCCTGGACCGGCTGTACCGCGCCTGGAACGCGCTCAACAAGACGCAGGAAAGCGATTACCGGGTGTACCCGGAAGTACCGGCCGCCTTTGCCGGAGCGCTGCAGCAAGCCATCGCCGATATCACCGCCTACATGGCGGACAACCCGGCGCTCTTCGATGCAGCCCTGCAGCAATTCTATTTCGACGCGCTGCACTTCTCGCGCATGGCCGAGGTGTTCGGCGACCATTCGCTGTTCGATATCAGCAAGCCCCGCGCGCGGGGGTCGGTGCTGTGCATCCGAAATGTCATTCCGGCCCCCTTCCTCGCCCCGCGCTTTGCCGGCGCGCACACCGCCACCCTGTTCTCGGCCACGCTGCGGCCGGTGGATTACTACACCGACCTGCTGGGCCTGCCGGAAGACACGGTGTGCATGGAAGTGCCGTCGCCCTTCGATGCCGATCAACTGCGCGTGGAAATCGTGCGCGGCATCTCCACCCGCTACCAGGACCGCGACGCATCGCTGGACCCGATCGCCGGCCTGATTGCCGCGCAGTATGAAGCGCAGCCCGGCAACTACCTCGCCTTCTTCAGCAGTTTCGATTACCTGCAGAAAGTGGTGCAGCGTTTCACGGAGCGTTTTCCCGGCATCCCGTTCCGCGCGCAATCCCGCGGCATGGACGAAAGCGCGCGCGAAGCCTTCCTGGCGCACTTCACCCCCGAAGGGCGGGGCATCGGCTTCGCCGTGCTCGGCGGCTCCTTCGGCGAAGGCATCGACCTGCCCGGCGACCGGCTCGTCGGCGCCTTCATCGCCACGCTCGGCTTGCCGCAACTCAATCCGGTGAACGAAGAGATCATGGAACGCATGCAGGACGTGTTCGGCGCAGGATACGACTACACCTATCTCTATCCCGGCCTGCAGAAAGTGGTGCAGGCGGCGGGACGCGTGATCCGCACGCAGACCGACAGGGGTGTGATCTACCTGATCGACGACCGCTTCGCGAGGCCGAATGTCCGGCGCTTGCTGCCTTCATGGTGGAAGGTGAGGTAGTACTTATTTGCCCGCCACGCCCTTGATGAGCGCCCGCGCCCTGTCCCAGATCCCGACGGGTTCAACGCGGTATCCGCCGCGCCTGTCGGACGGGACGCAGAACACGTGCGGATTGTCGTACTGCGCAAGCCAGCGGAGATCGATCCCGCCTTCTATTTTTTTGACGCCTTCGAATATCTCCGGCAAGACTTCGTACGCGTAACAATGCGCGTCGAGAATGTCGAAGATGGCGCGCAGCGTCTTGATGCGGTCACCGAACATGAAATTGTGCAGTTCCAGGTCGATGATGGGTCGTTGGGAAAGAATGCGCCGCGCCCCTTTCAATGCTTCGAGGTCGCTGCCTTCGACATCGATCTTGATGAAGTCGACACGGGTCTTTGCATCCAGCTCCTCGTCCAGCGAAACGATTTCGATGGTCTCGGTTCCCTCGGGCTCGCTTGGCGCGCTTTTCACGTCACTGTTCGTCACCACGACATTGCCGGAATTGCGCCGGCAACTGAGCCTTGCCCTTCCGGCTCCGATCCCGCAGGGAACCACGGTCACGTTGGACAGCGCGTTGAGCCTCACGTTTTTCTCGATGACACTGGCGTTCGACGGCAGCGCCTCCCAGGCGATGACATGGCCCGAGGGGCCGGTCTTCTTCGCAAACAGGATGGACATCATTCCATGGTGCGCGCCGCAGTCGAGGACATTGAATCCCTCCTGGATATGGTCGAGGCACCACTGCCGCTCCGGCATCCATTGATCGGGCGCCCCGTCATACCAGAGCTTTCCCGTTTCATCCGCGATATGGAAGTCGAATGTGTAGGGTTCGAGGACGCGGTCACGCGCGATGTAGGGCTTGAATTCTTCTGTGCTCAATGGTGCCTCCTGATGGCGACGTCCGCACCTGTATCCCGCCCGGACAAATTCCTGACGCGCGGCATCGCGTTCTGCGTTATCCCAAGCTTTGTTCGCCGTGCGGGATTTCACCGCCGGGTTCTTCAGTCAAATCGAGGCGGCACGATACTCGCTACTCGCCGCCAATCACCGCATGTCCTGGCAGATACGCCCGTATCTGCAGTTCCTCAAATCACAAGTCATACCGCGTCAGGGAGCAGATAGCGCCTTCAGAGCGCAATCGTCATTCGCTATGAATGGAGACCTTATGGGATGGTTCACACGCAATGATGTGCAGTTGCCGATGCTAGCGGCATTCCTGGCATCGGCCCTTCTCGCGCCACTGCAGGCAAGCGCACTGGAAGCGGGAAGCATGCACCGCCTGTCGGAAGACGAGCTGCGCCGCGTCGCCGCGCAGGGCCTGTCCGACCGCTTCCTGCAGCGCATCGCGCTGTATGCCGCCCACGGCCTCGGCATCGAGATCTTCGGGAACACCGCCAGCCTGCTCAATCGGAGCGACGATGTCTTCATCGGGCTGATCGATGCCGACGTGACCTTCAGGGATGCGAAATTCAATCCGGCCAATCCGACCGGGCTCGTCGGCCCGGACGGCAGCGCCCTGGTTCGCCTGCCGGCGACGATCGGCGAGCTCAATGTGCGCAACCTCCGCATCCGCGGATCCAACGACACCACCTTCGGCAGCGTGAGCATTCGCGATGTCGACACCGCCGGCACCACCATCCGCATCACACCGCGCTGAAGTCGGCCCGCGGGCTTGCACTTCCGCGTCTGGCTGGCTAAGATACTGTATTTATATACAGTATCTTAGCCATGCCGGACCAAGACTTTCCCGAGGATTCCCGGCCCGTCCTGATTCACCGTCCGTTGTCGGCCCGCAAGGGCCGTGGCGCCGTGACGAATTTGCAAGGGCGTTACGAAACCACAGTCCGCGAGGAGTTCGACGATGGCTGGGGTGAGGGTGAGGGCGAGGGCGAGGGTGAAGGTGAAGCAGGCGCGGCCGCGTTCAAGACGGAGGTCTTCGAGGAACAGGCGCGCCGCATCCTGACGCGCAATGCCTCGCCGGACGTGCCCTTCGATGTCTCGCTCAATCCCTACCGCGGATGCGAGCACGGCTGCATTTATTGCTTCGCCCGTCCGACGCACAGCTATCTCGGCCTGTCGCCCGGCCTGGACTTCGAAAGCCGGATCTACGCCAAGCTCAATGCGCCCGAACTACTGCGGCGCGAACTGGCGGCGCCCTCCTGGGTGCCGGAATCGATTGCGCTCGGCGTCAACACCGATGCTTACCAGCCCTGCGAGCGCGAGCTGGGCCTGACGCGCCGCGTGCTGGAAGTGCTGCATGCCTGCGGCAACCCGGTCGTCGCGATCACCAAGTCTGCGCTGATCGAACGCGACATCGACCTGCTGGCGGACATGGCCTCGCGCAAACAGGCGATGGCGGCGGTCACCATCACCACGCTCGATCCGGCCATCGCGCGCACGCTGGAGCCCCGCGCCGCGGCCCCGGCGCGGCGGCTGCGCACGATACGCACGCTCGCCGAAGCGGGCATCCCGGTCGGGGTCAGCATCGCGCCGGTGATTCCCTTCATCACCGAACCCGACCTGGAGCGCATCCTCGCGGCGGCGGCGGATGCAGGCGCGGCGGCGGCCAGCTACATTGTGCTGCGGCTGCCGTGGGAGGTGAATCCGCTGTTCGTGCAATGGCTGGAAGCGCATTTCCCCGACCGCGCGCAACGCGTGATGAACCGCGTGCGCGAGATGCGCGGCGGCAAGGATTACGACGCCAGCTTCGGCAAGCGCATGCACGGCGAAGGCGTATGGGCGGACCTGATCCGGCAGCGCTTCGACAAGGCGGCAGCGCGGCTCGGATTGGGTTCGCGTTCGCGCGGATATGCGGCGCTCGATGCCTCGCGCTTCGTGCGTCCGCAGCTTCCGCCCGCCAGGAGCGCGCGCGCTGCCAAAGGCCAATTCGAGCTGTTCTAGCGAACTCTGGTAAGGTACCGGGACTCGACAAACCTGGAGCAAGGATGAAAACCCCGCTGCCTTTCCGCTTCCGCTTACCTTTCTTAGCCTTACTTGCGGCGCTCGCGCTGGCCCTCCCCCTGCATGCGTCGGCAGCACCCGGCAAGTACGTCCGGCTGTACGGCGATCCGGCGCCGGACGATACCGCGGCACGCACCGTCGTCATCACGCCCGGCACGCGCTATATCAATGCCGAGGGCGGCGAAGTCATCCGCTTCGTCGTCGGCGACCGCAGCTTTGCCTGGAGCTTCAACGTGGCGCGCACGGTCAAGGCCTTCGACCTCAACGAGGTCGCCCCGCCCGGACTGCTGCCGCACAGGGTGCGCGCCTATGTCTCGGAGGATCCGAAGTATTGGGAGGCGAATTGACTACTGTCATCCTGCCGTCACACTGAGGCCGTATCATTCCCCTATCTGCTGTACACGCAACCGATATGCGTGACGGCAGGCAGGTGTGCCGCCGATCCCGAACAGACACGGGGTGGCACACCGACCAGACGAATTCCAATCCCCCAAAAAAAACGCCGCCGCCGGCGCGAGCCGGCGGCGGCGTCTTGCATGCACGCTCAGCCCAGCGCCGTGACGGTAAACACCGCGTTGGTATCCACGCTCAGCGTGGCTACGCCGGCCAGTTGCACCGACACCGCCGAGGCCGCATCGTTGTTCCAGTAGGTGAGGCTGTCGGTCGCCGAATTGAAGAACCATTCGCCGCGCGCATTCACGGCGGCGGCGCTGGTTTCTGCCACCGTCCGGTAGTCGCCGTTGGTGTCGTCCGGAAAGGCAACGCTGACCTGGTCGCCGACTGCAAGGCCGTTGATCACCTTGAAGTTGTTCGCATCAGCCTCGGTAAAGATGAACCGGTCGGTGGCCGCGGTTGCGGTGCCGGTCGGCTGCCCTGCGGTGGCGAGAATGGCGATCGGCGTGGCCCTGTCGATCGCGGCCAGGCCGGCGCTCAGGCTGGCCGGGGTTTCGCCGATTTCCTGCATCAGCGCGATCTGCCTGTGCTCGTCGACCTCAATGCCGCGCGTGAGCTGCAGGTCGGCGGAAGTGACGGCCGCCTGCATGCGGTTGGCGATGAAGGCCTTGCCGGGGGTGCCGTCCGGCGTGCCCATCCCGGCATCGATCATGGTGATGACGACACGGCCGCGTTCGGTGCCGGCGGTGAGCTGCGAATTCCAGTAGGCCAGTCCCTCGGCATCCGGCGCCTTGCCGAAGACGTTGGTGTAGACGGCAGTCAGGAATTCGGTGTTGGACATCGTATCGGGATAGATCGCCTTCACCACCGGCAAGCTGAAGATGGTGTCGATGACCTGGTTGAGCGTCTTGCCTGCGGTGATTTCCGAAGTCCAGTATTCGAGTCCGGACTTTTCGGGCGCGCGATTGAACGCGCCGAGGTAAACCTTGGTGATTGCGGTCTGGGTGGCGGTAAGTGCCATGGGGGATCTCCTCCGTGGAAAGGTTGATTTTCTTCACTGCAAGGCTGATGTTAGGCATCGGTCAATGGGGAAATTTGATCGGGGGCAAACGGATCGGGCACAGTCATGGAGCAACATCAAGCCTATGAGCAATTCGTTTTCCCGGCAGCAAAGGCGTAATGGGCGAGTTACAAGGCGCGACGGTGAACCTGCATGGAAAGAAGCCGTCTACTGGCAAAAGCGAGGTGCTTCTTAACGAAGCGCCATGCGCCCTTTTTACGTTGCCGATTGGAGCCGACCCTATGAACCTGATGATCACCGGACACCATGTCGATGTCAGTCAAGCCCTGCGCGAATATGTAGCCAACAAGCTCGATCGCGTTGTCCGCCACTTTGATCAGATCATCGATATCGCGGTGATACTTGGTGTCGAGAAACCGTCCGAGAAGGACAAGCGCCAGCGCGCCGAGGTCAACCTCCGGCTCAAGGGCAATGTCATCCACGTCGAGCACTTTGCCGAAGACCTGTATGCCGCCATCGACGGTCTGGTGGACAAGCTCGACCGCCAGGTCCTCAAGCACAAGGGCAAGGTGCAGGGCCACCAGAACGAGGCCTTGAAGCACATCAGCTCGGGCCTGTAGCGGCAATACCGTTCACTTGAGGCCGCAAAGAGAGGACGTCATTCCTGCGAAAGCAGGAATCCGTCAAGCAACGCTTGCATGACGCGGGATCCCGACTTTCGTCGGGATGACGGCGGTGCGATCAAACTGGAGTGGACGTTACTGTCCGGGGGGCGATTTCCTGCGTGAAGCCGGGAATGCGGGCGGCACGCCCGGGCGCGTGTAGGGCAGGAACAGGCTGAGCACCTGCGCGAATCCCCATTCCAGGTGATCGCGGGTCACCCTGCCGACGTTGTGCCGTGTATCGAGGTAGTCCAGCCAGTAGCTGGAGATGATCCACGCGTTGACCACCAGCCGCTCCAGTTCCTCGTCGCTGGCGACGAGCAGTCCGCGCTTTACCATCTGCTTCAATGCGCGCTTGATGTCGGCCTGCCCGCGATCGGCGAGCGTGACCGTGCGCGCCCGCAGTCCGGGCGCCATGCGTTTGATCGCCGCGCCGTCGCGATAGAAAAAGCGCCATGCCCACATCAGCCTGAACCAGCGCTGCAGGTAGGCCAGGGCCGCGTCGCTGCCGTCCCCGGCGTCTCCGGTATCCTGGGACGCATTGGCCACCTCGTTGAGCGCAGCCTCGAATGCCTCGAACAGCGCCAGCAGGATGTCTTCCTTCTTCTTGAAGTAGTAGTACAGGTTGCCTTCGTTGATGCCGGCGGTGCGCGCAATCTCGGCCGTCGTGACCGCGGCGGGGCCTGATTCATTGAACAGGCGCAAACAAACGTCAAGTATGCGTTCGCGCGTACTGGTAGAGACTTCGCTCATGATCATCAGTGTTGACAGGGTTAAGGTAGCTACCTTAATGTGGATCAGGCAACAATTCTATTTCTTTCTCTCAATTGTAAACTGGGACCCTGCCATATCCACGCGGAGGAGGCATGAGCTGGCAAGCACAGGTGTTGAGTTTCATCCTGCGACAGACCTTCAAACGCAGGCTGGCGGCGGCACGTAATGCCGGGGAGGCGCGCGCCGTACTCAACAGCGGGCGCTTCGGCACGCCGCGCGGGGTGCGCGTCTCGGCGGCGGTGCACGGTGGCGTCGCCGGCGAGTGGGTGGAATCCGCGCGCTCCAATGGCATCACGCTGCTCTACCTGCATGGGGGCGGTTACTTCGCCTGCTCGCCGCGCTCGCACCGCGGAGTGACCGGCTTTTACGCGCAGCAAGGCTTCCGTGTCTTCGCTCCCGATTACCGGCTTGCACCCGAACATCCCTTCCCCGCCGCCGTCGAGGACGCCGAAGCAGTCTACGCCGCCCTCCTCGCCGGCGGGGCCGCCCCGGACCGTCTCGTGCTCTCGGGCGACTCCGCCGGCGGCGGACTGTGCCTGGCCTTGCTGCTGCGCATCCGCGAGCGCGGGATGGCGATGCCGGCGGCAGCCGCACTGTTCTCTCCGCTCACAGACCTTGCCGCGACCGGCGCCTCGATCACGGGAAACGATGCCCGCTGCGCCATGTTCCGCGGCGCGCGCATCGGCATCGGCGCGGACTTCTATCTCAATGGCGCAGATCCGCGCACGCCGCTCGCGTCGCCGCTGTACGCCGACCTGCACGGCCTGCCGCCGCTGCTGGTGCACGTCGGCGCGGATGAAGTGCTGCTCGACGATTCGACGCGGCTGGCGGAACGGGCGCGGGCCGCAGGCGTGGAGGTGGATTTGTCCATCTGGCCGGCGGTGCCGCACGTCTGGCAAATGTTCCAGCGTTTCATTCCGGAGGGACGCGCTTCGCTGGCGCAGGCCGGCCGTTTTTTGCAACGCCACGCGGGCGGCACCGAAGCGCGTCCGCCGGATGTCGGCGTCGCCATCATCGGCAGCGGCTTCTCGGGCCTCGGCATGGCGATCAAGCTCAAGGAAGCCGGCAATCACGATTTCGTCATCCTCGAAAAGGCGCAGGAGATCGGCGGAACCTGGCGCGAAAACACTTATCCCGGCTGTGCCTGCGACGTGCCCTCGCACATGTATTCCTTCTCATGGGAACGCAATCCGCGCTGGAGCCGCATGTTCGCCGTCCAGCCGGAAATCCTCGCCTACCTGAGGCATTGCGTGGCGAAGTACCGCCTCGGGCCGCACATCCGTTTCGGGGTCGAGTTGCATGAAGCCGTGTTCGACGAAGCCGCGGACATGTGGCGGCTGCGCATGACCGACGGCCGGTCGCTCACCGCGCGGGTCGTGGTCTCGGCCACGGGCGCGCTGCACCGCCCGGCCGTCCCGGTGCTGCCCGGCATCGCGCGCTTCAAGGGGCATGCTTTCCATTCCGCGGAGTGGCGGCATGACCTCGACCTCACCGGCAAGCGCGTGGCAGTGATCGGCACGGGCGCCAGCGCGATCCAGTTCATTCCGCAGATCGCCCCCGCGGTCG
Organism: Noviherbaspirillum sp.; assembly: GCF_035654295.1. GTDB lineage: Bacteria > Pseudomonadota > Gammaproteobacteria > Burkholderiales > Burkholderiaceae_D > Noviherbaspirillum. The sequence continues at coordinate 23,678 of NZ_DASRXF010000021.1, forward strand.
CGCAGCTCACGGTGTTCCAGCGCACGCCGCCATGGGTGCTGCCCAAGGCGGACCGGGCGATCGGACGGCGAGAGCAGATGCTTTTGCGGCGCATCCCGGGGCTGACCCGCCTGTATCGCAATGCCCTCTACTGGCGCCAGGAATTGCTCGGACTCGGCTTCCTGCATCCGCGCCTCATGGAGCAGGCAAGGAAGATGGCGATGCGGCACCTGGAAAAGCAGGTGTCTGACCCCGCGCTGCGCGCCTTGCTTACGCCCTCCTATACCATCGGCTGCAAGCGCATCCTGCTCTCGAACGATTACTTCCCCGCGCTCGCCCGAGCCAACGTGCAAGTCGTCAATGGCAGCGTCGCCCAGGTCGGCGAGCACGCTGTCATCGGCAGCGACGGCATTGCCCGCCCGGTCGATGTGATCATCTACGGCACCGGCTTTAGCACCAGCGGTCTGCCGGCGCCGGTGCGCTTTATCGGGCGCGGCGGCATCGACATCAACGAAGCCTGGGACAAGGGCGCGCACGCCTACCTCGGCCTGATGAGCGCCGGTTTCCCCAACCTGTTCCTGCTGCTCGGCCCCAATACCGGGCTGGGCCATAATTCGGTCGTGTTCATGGCGGAGCAGCAGATCCGCTATGTGACGGACTGCCTGCGCCTGATGCGCGCGAACGGCAAGACCAGCATCGAAGTGCAGGCCGACGCGCAGCGCCGCTTCAACGACGAATTGCAGCGGCGCCTGAAGACGACGGTCTGGTCCACCGGCTGCAAGAGCTGGTACCTGGATGACAACGGGAAGAACGTGACGCTCTGGCCCGGATTCACCTTCGAATACTGGAGCCGGATGCGCAAGGTGAACCCGGCGCATTACCGTTTTGCAGGAAGCGTGTAACATCGAGCCAGGAAGAACCCCGAGGAGACGACATGCTGCATCCCCAGGCGCGCGCATTGCTGGAACTGATCGAACAACGCGGCGTGCCGCCCACGCATACGCTATCCGTGGACGACGCGCGGCGCTTCTATCGCGAACGTCGCTTTTTCACGCAACCGGATGCGCCCCATACCGGCGGCGTGGAAGACCTGAGGACCGGCGGCGGCATCCCGCTGCGCCTGTACAGGCCGCTCGTGCCGCTCAGGAGCGGCCCGTTGCCGGTGCTGGTGTATTTCCATGGCGGCGGATGGACCATCGGCGATCTCGATACGCACGATACCCTGTGCCGCGAGCTTGCCAACGGATCCGGCTGCGCGCTGGTGGCGGTCGATTACCGCCTTGGCCCCGAACACCGCTTTCCGGCCGCAGTGGACGACAGCATGGCCGCGCTGCTCTGGGTGCAAGCGAACGCCTCCTCGCTCGGCCTCGACGCAACGCGCATCGGGGTGGGTGGCGACAGCGCGGGCGGCAACCTGGCCGCCGTGACGGCCATCGCGGTGCGCGACCGGGGCGGCCCGCGCCTGGCGTTCCAGCTGCTGATCTATCCCGCCACCGATATGCGCTGCATCGCCGCCTCGCACGTCACCAACGGCCAGGGCTACCTGCTCACCAGCGACACGGTGCGCTACTTCCATGACCACTATATCGATGACCGCAAGCACGATCTCGACTGGCGCGCTTCCCCGCTGCTGCATCCCGACCTCTCCCGCCTGCCGCCGGCCCTGGTGCTCACCGCCGGATTCGATCCGCTGCGCGACGAAGGCCTGAATTACGCGCAGCGCCTCAGCGAAGCGGGCAACCGTGCCGCTTCGGTCTGCTTCGACCGCCAGATCCACGGCTTCATCACCATGGGCCGCGTGCTCGACGAAGCCAGGGTCGCGGTGAGCCTGTGCGCCGCGCAGATGCGGGCCGAGCTCGCGGTCTGACGGTATCGTTCTCCGAGACCCGCGGTGGCGCGGGTTTCACCGCGGGATTTCCTCCACCGGCCGCTTCCGACTGCGTGTATATTTGGTCGGCCTGAGCAACATGCCGTAGAGGAGACCATGGAACAACCCGCCACCGACGCGCACACCGCCGCAGCCCTTCCCGCGGCAGGCGCGCACACCGACCATCCCAACCAGTTCGCGCTGCTCGGCCAGCGCCGTTTCGCGCCTTTCTTCTGGACACAGTTCTCGGGCGCCGCCAACGACAACCTGTTCAAGTTCGCTTTCACCGTGATGGTCACCTACCAGCTACAGGTCAGCTGGATGCCGCCGGCGATGGCGGGCCTCGTGATCGGCGCACTGTTCATCCTGCCCTACCTGCTGTTTTCCGCGACCAGCGGCCAGCTCACGGACAAGTTCGAAAAGACGCGCATCATCCGCTTCGTGAAGAACCTCGAGATCGCGATCATGGCCTTGGCCGCCTACGGCTTCCTGCGCGAGAACGTCGCGGTGCTGCTGGCCTGTACCTTTCTGATGGGCCTGCACTCGACGCTGTTCGGACCGGTGAAGTTCGCCTACCTGCCGCAGGTATTGAGCGAGCGCGAGCTGACCGGCGGCAACGGCATGGTGGAAATGGGCACCTTCGTCGCGATCCTGCTCGGCAACATCGTCGGCGGCCTGCTGATCGCCACGCCGGAAGTGGGCCGCCTGCACGTTGCCATCGGCTGCCTCGCCGCCGCCGCCGCCGGCCGCGTGGTGGCGCAGTTCATCCCGCCCGCGCCCGCCACCGATCCGGGCCTGAAGATCAACTGGAACCCGGTGAGCGAAACCTGGCGCAATCTGAAGATGGCGCACGGCAATCCGGTGGTGTTCCGCTCACTGCTCGGCATCAGCTGGATGTGGTTCTTCGGCGCGGTCTTCCTCAGCCAGTTCCCCAGCCTTTCGCGTGAAGTCCTGCACGGCAACGAACAGGTCGCCTCCTTCCTGCTGGTGGTGTTCTCCATCGGCATCGCCATCGGCTCGCTCCTGTGCGAAGTGATGAGCCGCCGCCATGTCGAGATCGGCCTGGTGCCGCTGGGCGCGATCGGCATGACCGTGTTCGCCATCGATTTCTATTTCGCCACCCGCAGCCTGCCGCCGGCGGAGACGCTGGCGCTCGGCGAGTTCCTCGCGCAGCCCGCGCACTGGCGCGTGCTGGCCGACCTCATGCTGCTCAGCCTGTTCGCCGGCCTGTACAGCGTGCCGATGTATGCGCTGATCCAGCTGCGCGCGCAGCCGACGCACCGCGCACGCATCATCGCCGCCAACAATATCCTGAACGCCCTGTTCATGATCGCCAGCTCCATCATCGCCGGCCTCCTGCTCGGGGCGGGCTTCTCGATCCCGGAGATCTTCCTGTTCACCGGCCTGGCCAATGCCGTGGTGGCGCTCTACATCTTCCTGCTGGTGCCGGAGTACCTGCTGCGCTTCATCGCCTGGGTGATGTCGCATCTCGTCTACCGCTTCAAGGTGCGCGGCGACGAGAGCATCCCGCTCGCGGGACCGGCGGTGCTGGTGTGCAATCACGTCAGCTTCGTCGATGCGGTGCTGCTGATGGCGGCCAGCCCGCGGCCCATCTATTTCGTGATGGACCACCGCATCTTCCGCATTCCGGTGCTGGGTGCGATATTCCGCCTGGCGAAGGCGATCCCGGTTGCGCCGCGCAGCCAGGACCCCGCAACCTACGAACAGGCTTTCGAGCGCGCCGCGCAGGTGCTCAGGGAAGGCGACCTGCTGGCGATCTTCCCCGAGGGCGCACTGACGCGCGACGGCACGCTGCAGGAGTTCAAGGGCGGCGTGATGAAGATCCTCGAGCGCGCGCAGCAGGACGGCATCGCGCCGCCGGTCGTGCCGATGGGCCTGACCAACCTGTGGGGCTCCTTCTTCAGCCGCATCGAAGTGGTCAACGGCGATCGCGTGGCGATGGTGCGCCCCTTCCGCCGCGGGCTGTGGTCGCGCGTGGGACTGAACGTCGGCCAGCCGGTCGCTGCCGCGCAGGCACAGCCCGCGATGCTGCGCGATCGCGTCGCTGCATTGCTGGTGGAGTGACCGCACACATTTGAGATTCGATAAAAATTGTTTGTCGACCGGCGCTTGCGGCCGCCGGCCGGCATTGCGCGATTGAGAACACTCAAGCGCCGCCGCGGGCTGGCCTCTAGCATGAAGACTGAAACTGTCGATCAGCGAGGAGGCCACCCCCATGATGAAAAAACGCGTTCCAAGCAGTCTTGTATTGGCAATGATCAGCGGGTTGAGCGCATGCGGTGGGGGTGGAGAAGATCGAACGGCGGAGGCGTCGCCGGGGACAAGGGCGGTGATGGCGCCGGAGGTATGGATCAAGTGCGCCGACGAATGGCAGGTGTGCAGTTTCTCCGGCACGACGCAGGTCCGCTACGGCTTGAACGGTACTTGGGTCACGCGCACCGCCACTGGCGCAATCGGCTGCAACAACGATGTCTTCGGCGATCCGCTGCCCGGCGCCGACAAGATCTGCGAATACGCGACGATGTCGCCCTCGCCGACGCCCACGCCGACACCGACGCCAACGCCTACTCCGACACCGACTCCGACTCCGACACCCACTCCTACTCCGACACCTACGCCGACGCCTACCCCAACGCCTGCTCCCACATGGTCCAAGTGTGCGGACGAGTGGCAGACCTGCTCGTTCTCCGGCACGCGGCAAGTGCGTTACGGGCTGGGCGGCACCTGGGTCACGCGGACAGCGACCGGCTCGATCGGCTGCAACAACGATGTGTTCGGCGACCCCTTGCCCGGCGCGGACAAGATCTGTGAAGTCGCGTCAACGACGCCATCGCCCACTCCTACGCCCACGCCGACTCCGACGCCGACGCCCACACCGGCGCCAACTCCTACCCCCACGCCCACACCGACTCCAACACCGACCCCCACCCCGGCCGATTGCAACGGCATCATCGACCGCTGCTTCGACCTGACGGCGCCGGCGGTCACGAAGTACAAGGGCGACAAGACGGCCGCGGCCTCGTACACTTTCGACGACGGCTATACGTCGAGCACGACCATCGCGAACATCTTCGAAAGCTATGGGTTGCGCGCAACCTTCTACATCATCCCCGGCACGATCGACGATGCCGGGTGGAATGTCTGGCGCAACCTTCACAGCCGCGGCCATGAAATCGGCAACCATTCGATGACGCATACGATCGACATGGGCGACTCGTCGCTATCGGATGCGACCCTGCAGACCGAGATCAATGCAGCGCAGGATCGCATCGCCGAGAAGCTCGGCGCCCGGCCGCTGAGCTTTGCCTTCCCGTGGCATTCGTATACGGCGCGCGCGCTCGCGATCGCCGAGTCGCGCCACTTCTCGGTGCGCAAGATGTCGACCGGCGAAAGCAATTACGCATTCGCCTTCTTCGACCAGGCGCACGACGCATCGCTGGCCGAAGCGCTGAACACGGTCAACAACCAGCTGCGCTTCGTCGTCGACAACGGCGGCTGGTTCGTGGCCGGCGGCCACGGCGTGGACGGCGACGGGTGGAGCCCGGTCACCTCGCAGTTCCTGCGCGACCACCTGAACTTCGCGGGCCAGTTTGCCTCGCGGCTGTGGATCGACACCTACCTGAACGTGGCGCGCTACCGCCTGTGCCGTGCGCAGGTGAGCGTGAATGCGACGGCGGCCTCGTCCAGCCAGGCGACGGTGAACGTGGGCGGCAACTTCAACAGCACGCTGTGCACGGCGCCGCTGACGGTCAGCCTGCCTGTCAAGGAAGCCTGGTCCGGCAATGTGACGGCGCGCTACGCCGACGGCAGCACGGTACCGCTCACCCGCACCGCCAGCCGGCTCTACCTCGATATCCGACCGGGCCGGACCGCCACAGTCGAGGTATCCAGGTAATCCCGCCTCCGGTATCACCTGGTGATACCGGAGGATTTTCAAATAAACACCGGAGTTAATTAACATTCCTTTTTCGCGGCAGTCGACGACACTCCTCTCACCAACAACAACCGAGAGGAAATGCAATGAACGTCATGATTCACCGCGATACGAATGCGTGGCAGGTACAAGTCTGGATATCGTTTGCGATCGCCGTCTTTCTGTGCGGCGTCGGCCTGGCCTACCTGCCGGGCAAGGACCTTGACCGTGCCTTCATGGTCATGGGCTACTTCTTTTGCCTGACCACCGCCTTTGTGCTCGCCAAGTTCGTGCGCGACGCCGAACAGGCCCGCCGCGAAGGAAAACCGGCCGACACGCCGATGTTCCGCTACGTCGTCTGGACCAGCTTCTTCCTTGCCATGAGCCTGACCGCCTGGGGCCTGCTGCGCATGGAAATCAATGAAACCTACAAGGCTTTCCTCGGCGTGAGCTGGCTCTACCTGATCACCTGCGCATTCACGTTGGCCAAGACGCTGCGCGACCGGCACGAAGCCGACCGGTCCGAAGCCCGCGCCTCTCGCGCATCCCCCGCATCCGAAGTCGCCTGATTCTTTTCTTTCATCCCCCAAGGAGTTTTTCATGAGCAAACGTTTTGCCCTGTCCCTGCTCGCGTCGTTGCTGATCGCATCGAGCGCCGAGGCCGCCCACGCACAAAGCGACGCCTCCACGCTGAGCGCCGTTTCCGCCCTGCCCATTGCATCGGTCGTCGTCGGCGCCGGCGCGGCCGCCGGTTCCGTCATCGCCGCCCCCGCCCTGCTGTCGGTCGCCGGTACCGTGCTGGTAGTGAAGGCGGTGGAGGCGAGCGCCTACGGCACCGTACTCATCCTCGAACGCGCTTCGGACGGCGCACGAGTCAGCCTGCGCGTGGCGCGCGACGGACTGACGGCATCGGGCGTTGCCGCAGGCACTACGCTGGTGGTCAGCGTGATCGGGGCCGGCGTCATCCTGTCCGCAGCGGGCGAGGCGATCGCCTTCATCCCCAATACGCTTGGGCAGGCCCTGCTGCACAACGAGCGACTGACTTACTGAGGCCGCCATGCAGATACTCACCAGAATCGCCGTCATTCTTGCCGCCGGCCTGCTCGCCACCGCCGCCCACGCCGGCCGCTCCTGCGAGCAGAAGCGCCCAACCGTGCAGACCATCGAGCGCGGACTGGCGCTCGCGGCACGCACCCAGAACATGCTCGATACGCTCGGGCAGGATGTGGTCGTGATCGCGCGCGTCGGGCAGGACCTGTCGAAATACGGCCTGCACTACTCGCACGTCGGCCTGGCCTACCGCCACCCCGACGGCAAGGGCGGTCACGTGTGGCGCGTGCTGCACAAGCTCAACCACTGCGGAACGGCCGATGCCGCGGTCTACCGCCAGGGCCTCGGCGAATTCTTCCTCGACGACCTGTGGCGTTACGAAGCGGCGTTCTCGATGCTTGCGCCGGAGGTGCAGGCAAAGCTGCTGGCCGTGCTGCGCGAAGACAGGCCGTCCGTGCGCATGCACCACAAGCCCTACAGCATGGTCAGTTATGCATGGGGCCAGACCTACCAGCAGTCCAACCAGTGGGCGATCGAGACGATGGCGGCGGCGGTGGAACCCTCGGTACAGTCGCGGGCCCAGGCACAGGCATGGCTGCAGTTCCGCGGCTACCAGCCGTCCACGCTAAAGCTGGGCGCGCTGACCCGGCTGGGCGGGCGCGTTACCGCGGCCAACATCGCCTTCGATGACCATCCGTTCGACAAGCGCTTTTCGGACCGCATCGAGACCGTGACCGCGGACTCCGTTTTCGGCTGGCTGGAACGCTCCCGGCTCGGCAGCGCGCCGGTCCAGGTCGGGCTTGAATAATTTCTGAACTGCGTTTATTATTGAACGGCGTTCAAAATTTTTTGAGGCCGTTCTCATGGATACCACGCCCGGCCGGCGCGAGCGAAAGCGCCGGCAGACTGCCGACCTGCTGGTCGATGCCGCCTTCGAACTGTTCGAGGCGCACGGCTACGAGGCGGTGACGATGGAACAGATCGCCGTCGCCGCCGACGTTGCCAAAGGCACGCTGTACAACCATTTTCCGGTGAAGGAAGCGCTGCTGCGGCACTACTTCCACCGGCAGTTCGCCGAACAGGGGCCCGAACTGCAGGAAAAACTGCGCCGCCAGCCGGACACGATCAAGCGCATCGCACTGCTGCTCACGCATGCGGCGGCGTGGGCGGAACAGCACCGGGCCTACATGCCGCATTACCTGCAGTACCGGCTCGGCAACACCATACGGGCCGGGGCGGAAGAAGAACGCAGCGGCACCGACATCGTCTTCGCGCACCTGATCGCCGACGCCCAGCAGGCAGACCGCCTGCGCAAGGACGTGGATACCGCGCAGCTGGTGCACTACTTCCGCTACCTCTACCTGGCCGCCTTCACCCGCTGGCTGCAGGGTCCGGACATCAAGCTGGCGGACGAGCTGGCGGCGATGCTCGACCTGTTCGTGGCCGGGGCCGGCAAGGGAGAAGCAGCATGAACGCACCCGCCTCCATCATGCCCCTGCTCGACTGGGAAGCCGCCGCCGTGCAGCGCGAAGAAGCCGGCGGCAAAGGCTGGCAGCTCGGCAAACTCGCACGCTACGGCCTGCCGGTGCCGGACGGATTCGTGATCCCGGCCTCCGTCTGCCGCGCCATGCAGTCGCTTGACCACCTGCCGGACGGACTCGTCGCGCAGCTCGAAGGCGAGCTCGCACGGCGCGGATGGCATGACACTCCGCTCGCGGTGCGCTCATCGGCGACCATGGAAGATTCCGAGCAGGCCTCGTTCGCCGGTATCCACCTGTCCCGCCTGAACGTCACCGGCATCGATGCCCTCGCCGATGCGGTGCGCGAGGTCTGGGCCTCGCTGTGGACGCCGCAGGCGGCCGCCTACCGCGCGCGTTTCGGCATTGCCGACAGCGAGGCGGCGATGGCCGTCGTCGTCATGCCGCTGCTGCCGGCGAAGGCGGCGGGGATTGCCTTCAGCTGCGACCCGCGCAGCGGGCGCGACGATCATATCCTCATCCACGCGCACTGGGGACTGGGCGAGTCGCTGGTCGCCGGCGAGGCCGACGGCGACGAATACCGCCTGCAGGAAGACTTGCTCGATACCCGCCTGTCGCTGCTGGACAAGCGCATCGGCAGCAAGGCGCGCAAGACCGTGCTGCGCAGCGAGGGCGGCACGCTGACAGTCGAGACCCCCGGCACGGAGGCCGCGCGCCAGGTGCTGGACGACGCCCAGGCCCTGGCGCTCGGCGAACTCGTGCGCGACGCCGCTTCCGCGCTCGACTTCGGCCGCCCGTTCTACGATATCGAGTGGGTCTGGGATGGCGAACGCTTCTGGCTGGTACAGGCCCGCCCCGTCACCGCCATGGCGCGCAACACCTACCCGGCCCTCGCCAATCAGCCGACCATCTGGTCCACCGGCAACACGCGCGACGTGATGCCGCTGCCGATGTCGGCGCTTGACTGGTCCGGTGTGCGCCGACTGGTCAACGAATTGCTGGAAGCGGGTTACCGCCACGCGGGCTATCCGCTGCTTCCCGGCGGGCAGCGCGCCGGCATGCATCACGGTCGCCTCTACCTCAACCTGTCGCTGCTGATGTGGGAGGCATGGGACGGTTTCGGCGTCGCCCCGAAGATCATCAACGAAATGGCCGGCGGTTACCAGCCGGAGATCAGCGTGCCGCCGAACCGGCTGCGCGACCGCCTGCGCCGCCTGCCGTATTTCATCCGCTATGCAAAGTCGACCGGGCCGGTGCGCAAGCATGCAGTCGAAGCGGCAGCGAAGGCGCGCGCGCTCGCCGCGGAATGGAAGCGCGCTCCGGTTCCCGCCAATATCCCCGAGTTCATCGACACCCTGCTCACACGCACCCGGATCGTCCGTGCGCAGAAAGAGCTGGGACTGATGCAGGGTTCGGGCGGCGCCAGCCTGTCCATGCTGATCGAGGCGCTGGAAAAGCACCTGCCCGGCGAGGCCTACACCATGGCCGCCGCCCTGCTGGCGGGAGGCGAGCCGAGCGTGACCGCGCAGCAGGGCTACGACCTGATGGCGCTGGCGGAAACCGCCGCCCGTTTCCCGGAAGTGCGTGCATGGCTGACGCAGCCGCAGCGCGACGACAACTGGTGGCGCAAGCTCGACGGCAGCCATCCCTTCCGCCAGGCGTTTGCCGCCTTCCTCGACACCTACGGCCATCGCGGCGTGTATGAAAGCTATTGGCGGCATCCGCGCTGGCACGAGGCGCCCGGCTACCTGCTCGACAACATCGCCGGCCTGCTCGGTACGCGCGTGAGCGAGGTGCGCGCGCGGCAAGCGCAGGCGCGCGAGCAGGCCTGGCGCAAGGTGCGCGCGGCCATGCCCTGGCGTGCGCGGCTCGCGCTCAAGTTCTTCGTTGAGTCGGCCATTCGCGACAGCAACCAGCGCGAGCTGGCGCGCAGCACCTACTCCGCCATGTCGGATGCGATGCGGCCTTCGCTTCTGCACCTCGGACGCGACCTCGCGGCGCGCGGCGCGCTGGCACGCCCGGAGCACATCTTCGAGCTGACGCTGCCGGAAATCGTGCTGGCGGCGCAAGGCCGGATCCCGCCCGCCGGCGTGGCCCGCCGCACCGCCGACCGCCTGGCGCAACGCGCCTACTGGGAAAGCGCGCCCGGCCCCGACGTCATCCAGGTGGACGGGCCGGCGGTCGCCCTCGCTCCCGCGACGGCAACGAAATCGGGCAATGTCCGCATCGGCGTCGCTGTGGGCGCCGGTGTGGCGCGCGGAGTCGCCCGGGTCATCCGCCATCCGGACGAAGGCACGCGGCTCGGACAGGGCGAAATCCTGGTCGCGCCTTCCACCGACCCGGCCTGGACGCCGCTGTTCCTGAAGGCGGGCGGACTGGTGATGGAAACCGGCGGCTACCTGTCGCACGGCGCCATCGTGGCGCGCGAGTTCGCGATTCCGGCGGTGGTCAACATTCCGGGCATCCTGTCGGAGATCAGGGACGGGGACGTGATCGAAGTGGACGGCAGCAGCGGGCGGGTGACGCTTCCGGATCAGGGGCCATGACGCATTGACAAGCATCGTCAATGCGGGACCGAAGGGTTAGAATTGCCGCACCGCACAACGGTGCGGCAGCATCCCGAAAGACTGTCCCATGGCCCGCCTGAAGCTCGATTTCCCCGAAAACCAGTTCTACTACTCCACCACCCTGACCGTGCGCGTCACCGACATCAACGGTGCGAACCACCTCGGAAACGACTCGATGATCTCGATGATTTCCGAGGCGCGCGCCCGCTTCCTGTTCGATTTCGGCATTGAGGAAACCCAGGGCGACGGCGTCGGCATCATCGTCACCGACCTCGCCACCACCTACCGCACCGAGGCGCATGCGCGCGACCAGCTGCTGTTCGAGGTCGGCGTGATGGACTTCAACAAGTACGGCGGCGACATCACCTTCCGCATCACCCGTCCGCGCGACCAGGCGCTGGTGGCCATGGCCAAGTCCGGCTTCGTGTTTTTCGATTACATCAACAAGCGCGTGGTGCCCATGCCGGAAGCCTTTTACCGCAAGTTCGAGCGCGTCAACTGGGGCTGACACGCCCTGTGCCACGGTCATCCCGACGAAAGTCGGGATCCAGTGACTTGCGTGCGGCGCTAAACGCCGCTGGATTCCTGCTTTCGCAGGAATGACATTCTTTATTTGCCCCCTGGCCGGCTGTTGCAAAAACACAAATAACCCTACGCAGCTTCAGTGTAAATTGATTCATATCAAGGTTTCTACGCGGCACCCTTCTTAGCATAGGCTCGTTATGTCCAGTGTTGACGTCACGCAATGTTCGTGACGCCGGCAAGGCATGACGAGCGGTCCAACGGCGGGCCACGCAAGGACGGCCCCGGTCCGCCTTGCCCCCATCCGGCCATCTCGTCCATTCCTCGGCCGGCTCCTCCCGAATCTGCGTGACTTCCTCCTGACATGGACGGGCGCAGCACAGCGCCGCTCGATCAATCCTTACGCACGGGAGCTGCAATGGAAGCCAATAACAAGGCACCGACCAAAGCGCAGGAAATGCGCGCCTTCCTCTTCCTGACCGTCATCACCGCGCCGATCCTGGCCGTGGCGCTGGTCGGCGGATACGGCTTTTGCATCTGGATGATCCAGTTGCTTACCGGCTCGCTGCCCACGGGCTGAGGCCGGCTTGGAACAGGAAATCCACATCGCCGGCATCGTCGTCTACGCGCAAGCCGCCGAACTCGACTCGCTCCGCTCCTGCATCGAAGAGGTGCCGGGCGCGGAAATCCATGCCATCGAGTCCGGCAAGCTCGTCGTCACCCTCGAAACCGAAAGCACCAAACGCGCACTCGACATCATGGACGCCATCCGCGCTCTGCCCGGCGTGCTCGATGTCGTGCTCGTCTATCAACATGCCGAACCCGTATCGGCTCTCGACCAGGAGGTCTCACCATGAAGCTCACGCGACGCGACTTCATCAAGCAATCCGCTGCCGCCACGGCAGCGACGTCGGTCGGCATCCCGATCCAATCCCTCGCCTCCAATGTCGTCACGGATTCCTCCAAGACGCAGCTCCAGTGGAGCAAGGCGCCTTGCCGCTTCTGCGGCGTGGGCTGCGGCGTGAACGTGGGTGTCAAGGATGGCCGCGTGGTCGCGACCCACGGCGACATCAATGCCGAGGTCAACCGCGGCCTGAACTGCGTGAAGGGCTACTTCCTGTCGAAGATCATGTACGGCAAGGACCGCCTCACCAAGCCGCTGCTGCGCATGAAGAACGGCAAGTACGACAAGAACGGCGAATTCACGCCGGTGTCCTGGGATGCCGCGTTCGACATCATGGCGCAGAAGTTCAAGCAGGCGCTGAAGGACAAGGGCCCCTCCGGCATCGGCATGTTCGGTTCCGGCCAGTGGACCATCTGGGAAGGCTATGCCGCCGTCAAGCTGTTCAAGGCCGGCTTCCGTTCCAACAACATCGACCCGAATGCACGCCACTGCATGGCGTCCGCCGTGGCCGGCTTCATGCGCACCTTCGGCATCGACGAGCCGATGGGCTGCTACGACGACATCGAAGCTGCCGACGCCTACGTGCTGTGGGGCTCGAACATGGCGGAAATGCACCCGATCCTCTGGACACGCATCACCGACCGCAAGCTGTCCGCGCCGCATGTGAAGGTTTCCGTCCTGTCGACCTACGAGCACCGCAGCTTCGAACTGGCCGACCTGCCGATGATCTTCACGCC
>NZ_DASRXF010000022.1:0-4767 GCF_035654295.1 Noviherbaspirillum sp.
CGGCATGCGCGCCAGTCTCCACAACATGCTCAACCTGTGCGGCATCACCAAGATCGACCATGCCGTCAGTTCCGGCACCGCCATCCGCCCCCTCAAGAACAAGTCCTACGACCTGATCCTGTGCGAATACGATCTCGGCGATGGCCAGGACGGCCAGCAATTGCTGGAAGACTTGCGACACAACAAGCTGATTCCGCTGTGGACAGTCTTCATCATCGTCACCGCCGAGCGCGCCTATGAAAAGGTGGTCAGCGCCGCCGAGCTCGCGCCGACCGACTACATCCTCAAGCCGTTCACCGCGGATACGCTGATGGACCGTATCGCGCGCGCCATCGAAAAGCGCTCCGCCTTCCTGCCGGCCTACCATTTGATGGAGCATGGCAACCTGGTCGAAGCGATCGACATCTGCAAGCTCGGCGAGAGCAAGTATCCCAAGTACGCGGTCGATTTCATGCGCCTGCGCGCAGAACTGCACGTGATCCTGGGCGAGGCTGCGCAGGCGGAACAGATTTACCAGGACCTGCTCCAGACCAAGGCCGTGGCGTGGGCCCGCCTCGGCCTTGCCAAGACCCTCTTCATGCAGGGCGAGTTCGGCGAGGCGGAAGCCTTGCTGAATGCGTTGGTGGAAGAAAACAGCAAGTACATGGATGCCTATGACTGGCTGGCCAAGACGCACGAGGCGCTGGACCAGCTTCCGCAAGCCAAGGAAGTCCTCGCCGATGCGGTGGCGATCTCGCCGCATGCCGTGCGGCGCCTGCGCAAGCTGGGTGACGTCGCGCTCGAAACCGGCGATGTCGAGACCGCCGAAAAATCCTTCCAGAAGGTGGTGCACAAGGCCAAATATTCCGAGTTCCGTGATCCGGAAGACCATGTGCGGCTGGTCCGCACGCTGGTCAGGAAGGGCGATACGCAGCAGGCGGCCACGGTGATCCGCGACATGGACAAGTCGCTGGGCAACCTGGACAAGACGCCGGCCTGCCGCGCCCTGTCCTCGGCGCTGGTGCATCAGGAACTGGGCAACGAGGACAAGGCGGCCGAGGAGCTTGCCGCCGCGGTCGCGGCCTGCCGCGAGGTTGCCGGCATTTCCAATGACCTGAAAATGGAGCTGGCCAGGAATTGCCTCGAGCATGCCATCGATGACGGCGCGGCGGAAGTCATGCGCGACGTCATGAGCAATGCCGCCGACGACGCGGCCATGGCCAAGGCCATGAGCGTGTTCGAGCAGGCCGGCAAGAAAGAACTCGCCGAAACCGTGGCCAGGGAAAGCCGCCGCCACGTGGTCGACCTGGTGTCGAGCGGTGCGGAGAAGGCGCGGCAGGGCGACTACCAGGGCGCGGTCCAGCTGATGACGGCGGCGGTGCACAAGCTGCCGCAGAATCCGCAGGTGGTGTTCAATGCCGCGGTCGCCGTCCTCAAATACCTGGAAAACGTGGGCTGGGAAGGCAAGCTGGGGGAGCAGGTCAAGGGCTACATCGAATCGGCCCGCGCACTCGATCCGGGCAATCCCCGCCTGGTGCCGCTCTCCGACCTGTACCAGGCCATCCTGAAAAAATACGGGATCAAGCCGTCGGGCGCGGCCTAGATCGGCGAATCAACCGGCCAGCAAGCCGTCGACCAGTTCGGGCGGACGGGCGATGACGGCGCGGTTGCGATAGACAACAATCGGTCTTTGCAGCAGCTTCGGATGGGCGGCAATGGCGCGCAGCAACGCCTCGTCGCCGGCCTGCGCCAGTCCCAGCGCCGCGAATTCTTCCTCATTGCTCCTCACCATGTCGGCCGCGCTGCAGCCGAGCAGTTCTTTCAATGCCGACAACTGTTCGAACGTCGGCGGCGACTTCAGATAATCCACGACGTCAACGGCGAGCGCACGGCGTTGGGCAAACGCCTCGACAAGGGCGAACGCCTCGCGCGACTTGGAGCAGCGGGGATTGTGGTAAATCGTGATCATGGAAAGCGAAAATCGGACTGGGAGGCGCTCATTGTAATGCTGTCATCTGTAGGTGTGGCGCAATCCGGAATGAACCTCGCCGGCAACAACGCGGTCTGAGCATTGTCCGGCGCCGCAAGAGGGCGTCGTCGTCATGCAATTCCTATGTCCGACAAGAACACTACACAAACCGCAACCCCGTTTTCATCTTCCGCCGACAACGCCGCCGACCCGCGCGAGCCTGTCACCGACCGTCTCCGGCAGTTCCGCCGGCAGGAAAGCCCCTGGGCGCAAACGCAAAGGATCATCGGCGCCCGGGTGCGCGCCTTGTCCGACCGCGTCTTGCGGCGGATCACGCAGCGCACCCTGAAGATCGGCATCTCGGCCCGCATTTTTCATCCCGAGGCCGGGGCCAAGGGCTTGCGCAGCAAGACCTTGCAATACCTGGAGGAATCCATCGCGCAGTGGGTCATGTCGCGCGATGTCATGGTGTTCATGATCCCCACCGTGAACAACAACGGGATATTGCACCCAAGCAATATCCGGCTCCGCGATTACGCCAAGCATCTCGACGGTCTCGTGCTGCAGGGCGGTGCGGACGTATCGCCGCAGACCTATTCGGAAGCCGCCACGCGCCCGGAGTGGAGCGGCGACCGCGCGCGCGACATGTACGAGCTTGAGCTCCTCCATGAATTCGTCGAAGCCGGAAAGCCGGTCCTCGGAATCTGCCGCGGTTGCCAGCTGATCAACGTCGCGTTCGGCGGCACGCTATACCAGGATATTGCCTCGGACGTGCCCACCGCGATCCAGCACGTAAGCGACCTGTACGACAGCCACTACCACATCGTTCACTTCCCCCAAGGCTCGGCGCTCGGTTCGCTGTACCCGGCGACGTCCGAGGCGCTGGTGAACTCCATCCACCACCAGGCGGTCAAGGACCTCGGGCGCGACCTCGTGGTTGAAGCGGTGTCGGGCAAGGACAACATTGTCGAAGCGGTCCGCTACCGCAAGGCGCGCTTTGTCATGGGCTTGCAATGGCACCCTGAATTCCACCGCGCCGGCAGTTCCGAACTGCTCGACTGCACGCCCATCCTCGACGAATTCCTCGTGGCCGCCAGAGAAACCCGGTTCTGAACGAACCCGGCCACACCATAAAGCCACACAGTCTTGCCAGTTTTTCAATCGCAAAATGAAAAATTACTGCTCGACCAGATTTTTTGGTTGACAGCATGTGGGGGTCTCTACTATAGTTTGAGGTTCCCTGCGGAGGGGTGGCCGAGTGGTTAATGGCAGCAGACTGTAAATCTGCCCTCTTACGAGTACGCTGGTTCGAATCCAGCCCCCTCCACCAGTGTCTAAGCAGGTGAGAATATTGCGGTTGAAGGTCCTTGCGGGTGTAGCTCAATGGTAGAGCTGAAGCCTTCCAAGCTTACGACGAGGGTTCGATTCCCTTCACCCGCTCCAGTTTTTGGCTGTGCGCAGCAGTTCGGTGCGAGCGGCAAAGATGCCCTTGTAGCTCAGTGGTAGAGCACTCCCTTGGTAAGGGAGAGGCCACGTGTTCAATCCACGTCAAGGGCACCAGTTTCTTGAAATGGCAAGCAGTCGGGCTCGTGCCTGGACATTCCCATCAAAACGTTAGGAGTCGAAAATGGCAAAAGGCAAGTTTGAGCGGACCAAACCGCACGTGAATGTAGGCACGATCGGTCACGTTGACCACGGCAAGACCACCCTGACCGCGGCGATCGCAACGGTGCTGTCGTCCAAGTTCGGCGGCGAAGCGAAGAAGTACGACGAAATCGATGCAGCGCCGGAAGAAAAGGCACGCGGCATTACCATCAACACAGCGCACATCGAGTACGAGACCGCCAACCGCCACTACGCCCACGTTGACTGCCCCGGCCACGCCGACTACGTCAAGAACATGATTACCGGCGCAGCGCAGATGGACGGCGCGATCCTGGTGTGCTCCGCTGCTGACGGCCCGATGCCGCAGACCCGCGAGCACATCCTGCTGGCGCGTCAGGTCGGTGTGCCGTACATCATCGTGTTCCTGAACAAGTGCGACATGGTCGACGACGCCGAGCTGCTCGAGCTGGTCGAAATGGAAGTGCGCGAACTGTTGTCGAAGTACGAATTCCCGGGCGACGACCTGCCGATCATCCGCGGTTCGGCCAAGCTGGCGCTGGAAGGCGACAAGGGCGACCTGGGCGAAGCCGCGATCATGAAGCTGGCCGAAGCGCTGGATTCCTACATCCCGACCCCGGAGCGTGCCGTTGACGGTACCTTCCTGATGCCGGTGGAAGACGTGTTCTCGATCTCCGGCCGCGGCACCGTGGTGACCGGTCGTGTCGAGCGCGGCATCGTCAAGGTTGGCGAAGAAATCGAAATCGTCGGCATCCGCGACACCCAGAAGACCACCTGCACCGGCGTGGAAATGTTCCGCAAGCTGCTGGACCAGGGCCAGGCAGGCGACAACGTCGGCGTGCTGCTGCGCGGTACCAAGCGTGAAGACGTCGAGCGTGGCCAGGTGCTGGCCAAGCCGGGTTCGATCAAGCCGCACAGCCACTTCACCGGCGAGATCTACGTTCTGTCGAAGGACGAAGGCGGCCGTCACACCCCGTTCTTCAACAACTACCGTCCGCAGTTCTACTTCCGTACCACGGACGTGACCGGCGCGATCGAGCTGCCGAAGGACAAGGAAATGGTCATGCCGGGTGACAACGTGTCGATCACGGTCAAGCTGATCTCCCCGATCGCGATGGAAGAAGGTCTGCGCTTCGCAATCCGCGAAGGCGGCCGTACCGTCGGCGCCGGCGTCGTTGCCAAGATCATCGAGTAAT
>NZ_DASRXF010000023.1:0-41346 GCF_035654295.1 Noviherbaspirillum sp.
CTGCGCTTTATCAAATCCGGTTTCTGCCGGGCATTCCACGGCAAGCCGGCAGGCAGACCGGGCGGGCAAGGCACATAATGGCGTCATGTCCCGACTCATCGATCATGCCCATGGAAAGATACTATCCCCCGGCGCCGGAACTGCAGGTTGCGGAATGGCTCAATGCGCCGGCCGACATCACGCTCGCCTCCCTGCGCGGCCGCGTGGTGCTGCTGCATGCATTCCAGATGCTATGTCCGGCCTGCGTGAGCCACGGTGTGCCGCAGGCGCAGCGCGCATGGGAAACCTTCGGGCAAAGGGATGTCGTGGTGCTCGGGCTGCATACGGTATTCGAGAATCACGCAGCGATGCACCCGGGTGCGCTGCGCATTTTCGTGCAGCAGAACAAGCTCGGTTTTCCGGTGGGGATCGACAGCCCGCGTCCTGCCGAATCCATCCCGGCCACCATGCATGCGTACCAGCTGCAGGGCACGCCGAGCACCGTTCTCATCGATGCTCGCGGACGCATCCGGCTGCATCACCTCGGTTACATCGATGATCTGCGGCTCGGCATGCTGATCGGCCGCCTCGTTGCGGAGATCGAGGTGTGAGCGAATGCACTCGCGTCAATTTTCATCAACGCTGATGCTTCGAATGGTGCACCTATGTGTTACTGAGGGATTCTCACTGTTCCGTGAACCGTTATCCCGGGCTCGACGACAACAGGCGGAGGTGCCGGCGCGTACACCGGCGCCTGCTCGTAGTACCCGTGGCGCGGGCCTTTGCATTTGCGCTCCTCCTTGTACTCGCCGCTCTTTTCCCACTTGCGTTCGACTTTGCAGTTGCCATCCCAATATTCTTCCTTGTACTCCCTGCGGTCGTGCTTGCGTCCTTTGCCGTGGCCGCTTTCATCTTTCCACGGGTCGGCCAGGACGGTGAGGGGCAAGGTCAGCAATATTGCTGGAAGCAAAAGTGTTCGGATGCTTTTCATTCGCATACCTCGGATTCATATCTCATTCTGAAATTTTACCGGCGAGCCCGCAGCCTTTTAGTTGAAAACCTGGAAAAGGTGTGAGAATTTGTTTCAGCGAAGATCTCAAGCCGGGAGATGCAAGAAGCAAGTACGGCCGCATCAATCCGGCGCCCCGGATGACTTGTCCACAAGGAGCAACTGCACTACGTTGTATGAGCGTCGCGGCACATCTTGAATCGGAGACCATATGACCTTGGCAAGTGACCAGAATCTCGACCCCGACAAGCTGTCGCCGATCAGCAGAAAGATGCTGGAGCTTCGGGATGCCGTCTTTTCCGAATGGGAAAGAAGAGTGCGCTCGTCGGTGAAGGGCGCCGGCACACTGTCCCATCCCATTCTTATCAACACGCTGCCGACCCTGTACGACAACCTCGCCGAAGCCCTGTCGCCGGATTACCCGCGGACCAGCGCTGCCACTGCCACGCCATCAGTTGCGCTGGAGCACGGTGGAGAGCGGGCGCGGGTGACCCATTACGAGGCACCCGCTGTCATCTGCGAATACCAGATTCTCAGATCCACCATCATTGACGTATTGCGGCAGCACCAGGTGCCGATAAGTGATGACGAGATGCACATCATCGGCTCTTCCATTGATGCGTCGATCAGAGAAGCCGTCACCGCATTTACCCTTGCCCAGTCTGCCTTCCGCGAACAGTTCATTGCCACGCTCGCGCATGATCTCCGCAGTCCGCTGGCTGCAGCCAGTACCTCGGCGCAGTTAATCCTGCGCATCCGGGATTTCGAAAAAATAGATGGGGTGGCCCAAAGGATCATCAACAACCTTGGCCGTATCGACCAGATGATCCAGGACTTGCTCGATACGGTCATGTTCCAGCAAGGGGAGCGGCTCTCGCTGCATCCAACCAACTTCGATATCGCGGAAGTGGTGGCGGAAGTCTGCGAGCAGGCTTCTACTGTCCATGGCCCCCGCTTCGAAACGGCCGGGACGTCCATCAAAGGCTGGTGGGGACGGGACGCCATCAAACGTGCGCTCGAAAACCTCATCAGCAACGCAGTCAAGTACGGCGCTCCTGATACGCCTATCCGTATCATGTTCAAGGAGTACCACGAGCGCATGCTCCTGTCCGTGCATAACCAGGGCAATCCGATTCCGCCCGATCAGGTGGAAACGGTGTTTCAGGCATTTCGGAGAGCGAAGGCGGCGAAAGCAGGCGATCAGCAGGGATGGGGAATCGGCCTGCCGTACGTGCGTAGCGTGGCGGAAAGCCATGGCGGCAGCATTGATGTCGACAGTGCAGAGGAAAGGGGGACGACGTTTGCCATCGACATCCCCGTCGATTCGCGTCCATTTCAGAACTCCCCCACCCTGTAGCCTTTGCCGGGAATTCCCGGATCAAAAACGCTTTTCGGGAGCGCAGGTCGGCAATCGGGCATAATCTTGTGGTTCTGCGGCAACCAGCGATGCCGCGCAGCACCGCTATGAGTACTCCCTAAAGGCCTCCGGCATGTCTTCCTCGATTCCCGATGTAAAAGAGATGGCACTGGCAATCGCCGAAAACTCGGCACAAGGCATCGTCGTCATGGACGAGGCCGGACACTGCCTGTTCGCCAACCGCGCCTGGACCGAGGTCACGGGCTTTACAGCCGAAGACATGAAAGGCAAACCGGTGCACGATTGGGTACACCATCAATACCCGGATGGCCGGATCTTCCCGATTGATGAGTGTCCGATCGGCTGCACCCTGGGCAATAGTGAGAGTGTGCGTAACCACCGCGACCTGTTTTTTCGCAAGAATGGCGCGCCCTTTCATGTGTCCTGCGCCGCCAGTCCGATCATCATCGACGGCATACCGGTTCTGAAAGTCCTCGAGATCCGCGACGTCTCCGATGAAGTCGAATTGGAGAAGCGCAAGGACGACTTCCTTGCAATGCTCGCCCACGAATTACGAAATCCCCTGGCGCCGATTTCGGCGGCTGCGGAGCTGCTGCAGGCCGGCCGTCTGGACGAGACAGGGATCCGGCAGTCCAGCAAGGTCATTGCGCGCCAGGTCAACCACATGGCCGGCCTGATCAACGACCTGCTCGACGTATCGCGCGTCACGAGGGGGCTCGTGGAGCTTGAGATGGAAGGCCAAGACCTCAAGTCCGTCATTGCCGAAGCGATCGAACAAGTCCGGCCATTGATCGAAACCCGCCGTCATTGGCTCGCCCTCAACACCGCGCCGGAAGAGGCGTGGGTACGGGGCGACCGCAAGCGCCTGGTGCAGGTCTTTGCGAACATCCTTGTCAATGCAGCGAAATATACGACGGACGGCGGCGAGATTACCGTCAGCATCGAACCAGGCCCGAGAGACTTGCAAGTCGCGATTGCCGATAACGGGATTGGCATGACAGCAGAAATGTGCGAGCACGCCTTTGACCTGTTCAGCCAGGCGCAGCGCTTGCCGGACCGTACGCAAGGCGGACTGGGAATCGGTCTTGCGCTGGTGCGCAGCCTGGTCACCTTGCACGACGGCATAGTGACGGCGCACAGCGAGGGGCTCGGCAAGGGCAGCACGGTGACGGTCAGCCTGCCGAGAATGAGTACCGGTCGCGCGATTGTCCCGAAAGACCTGGGCGATGACCCGATCAGTGTCACGACAACGCCGCTTCGCATCCTGATTGTGGAGGACGGCCGGGACACTGCAGAAACGCTGGCAATCCTGCTGAAGTCCCTTGGGCATGCGGTCCACGTCGAATACGACCCGCATACCGCATTGGACGCGGCCCATGGCGGCGCCTACGATGTGTTCCTGCTCGATCTCGGCCTGCCCGGCATGGATGGCCTGGAACTGGCGCGCCGGATCCGGCTGCAGCCTCAGCATGCGCAATCCCTGCTGATCGCAGTCACCGGCTATGGCCAGCCGCAGGACCGTCAAAGCGCCATAGACGCCGGCTTCAATCATCACCTGATCAAACCCCTCGATCTGCTTCAGCTCAATACCATCCTCGCCTTCCATGGAAGGGCGTCCTGAGCTCATCGGTTGTGCAATTCAACACCGTTTTGCAGCGATACAACAGCTCAGCATTTTTTTGCGTATCAATATTTTATTTATCCAGAGCTTGATGAAAGGGCTGGGCTAATCTGCGGCTCGACTGCTCGTCAACCGGGTAGTCGTTGCACGCGATTTCAGCCCTTTCTCCATTGACAACACCGACTGCAATGAAACTCAAACTCGCTCTGATCGCCGCAGCCGCCGTCCTGTCCGCATGCGGCGGCGGTGGTGGCGACACAACCGATACACCTGCGCAAGCTGCCCCGACCGTTGCCGTACCGGGCGACATGACCAAATATGCCGGAACATGGACCTCGTCGTGCATCGCCGAAGGCCCAGGCTCGGCACGAATGACACTTGTACTTGACGCCGGCGGCAATTCTGCAAGCGGCCGTCTTTATTCCGATGGATACAACGGGATCGGCTGCACCGGACCGTCCGTTCAAGTGAGCTTTCCCTTCACCGCGACCTACCTCGAAATGGACGGCAGCGCTGAAAAGCTGTCTGTCTCGGATGGCAGCGAAACCGGGACCATGCTTGCAACGTTCTCGGGAAATGACCGCATCGTAACGCTCAACGACGGCACTGAAACATTCACCTTCACCAAGCAGTAACGAGGGCGTCGCTGCTTGCTCAACACCAACTATAAAAAGCCGCGCAGCAGAAGACGCGCAAACAGGTCCTTCCTCAGAGGGAAGGAGACACTCCCGCCCGTATCATCGCCTCCTCGCAATAACACGACGCAACAGGCGAAACCCGCTTCCGCGCGACTGGGGATGCGGCGGATGTTCAAGGAATTGCCTTCAATGACGCCGGCTCGGTATCGGCAGGCGTTCGGGCGGTTGAGCAGCTATTTTCCGCTGCGCTGAAGATCCTTACCCTGCCGCCGGCTAGCGAGAGCACCGGAGGCCGCCGCCTTCAGCAAGCGCTGAAAGGTAGGACATTCGGCGTGACTCGGCGCCTTGCATTCCGCGGCATGCCGTAACCCCCGGCTGACCGCGCGCAGTTGCTTGATCGTCTCGTTGATCTCCTCGGCCTTGGTCGCGAGCAACTGGCGATCGATTCTTGAGCCGCCGTTAGGCGACAGCATCGAGCCGATTTCGTCGAGCGACAATCCGGCGGCCTGCCCGAGGGCAATCAGTGCCAGTTGATCCAGCACGGCCGGGGCAAAGCGGCGGCGGATGCCTTGCCGGTCTGTCGACGCGATCAAACCCTTCTTTTCGTAGTACCGCAGCGTGGAGGCGGGGACCCCCGTCCGCTTTGCGACTTCGGCGATATCCATGACAAATCAGTCCTTGACTTGAAGTTGACTTCAACTTCTATAGTGAGCTCATCAAGTTCATCAGTCAACCAAAAGGAGTGTAGTCATGACTTTCGTCGAAGCCATTACACAGACAATTCCACAGACAATTCCACAGACCGTTCTCATCGGGATCGGCGCTACTGCCGTCATGGATGCCTGGCTCATGTTGCTCAAGCGCATGGGTGTCCAGACGCTCAACTTTGCATTCATCGGGCGTTGGGCCGGACACCTTTTCCGCGGCACGTTCTTCCATCCATCCATCGGCAAGGCCGAGCCGATTCCCGGCGAACTCGCGCTTGGCTGGTTTACCCATTACGCGACCGGCATTGCGTTCGCAGGCTTGCTTGTCGGCCTGCAAGGCGCCGGCTGGATGCGGGATCCGTCTGTCCTGCCCGCCCTCGCGGTGGGTCTGTGCACGGTTGCAGCGCCCCTGCTGGTCATGCAGCCGGCCATGGGTCTCGGTGTTGCTGCCTCGAAGACACCGGCGCCATTGAAAAACTGCTTGCGCAGCATGACCAATCACACGGTCTTTGGTCTGGGCCTTTATCTGTCCGCAGTCGCCGTCGCGTGGATTTTTCACTGAACACACCGGCCTGCTCTATTGAAATCGAAACCTTGAAAGGAACTGAGAAATGAAGAAAATTGCCGTTGTTTACCATAGCGCTCACGGTCACACGGAGCACATTGCCGCGCATGTGCTCGAAGGAGCCAGGAGTGTCCCGAACACTGAAGTGCATCTGCTGAAGGCCGAGGAACTGGCCAAGGCACCCGAAGCGCTATGCGATTTCGATGGTTATCTGTTCGGATCGCCCACCTATCTCGGCGGCGTGACCGGTCAGTTCAAGTCATTCATGGATGCCACCGGCCGCATGTGGCGCAATCAGCAGCTCAAGGGCAAACTCGCCGCCGGATTCACGGTATCTTCGCTGCCGGCGGGAGACAAGCAGTCGACGCTGTTGTCGATGTTCGTGTTCTGCATGCAGCACGGCATGCTTTGGGTGGGCAACCCGGTCCTCCCCGAGCAGCACTCGGGTGTGCCCTACGATGAAGCGGCCAACCGGCTTGGCTCGTGGTCCGGGTTGATGGCGCAGGCGGCGCACGGTGCTCCCGCCGGCGCTTTCCCGGCAGGCGATATCAAGACGGCGCGGATGTTTGGAAAGCATTTTGCGCAGACGTTGCATCGGGTTGGACATGCGAGCGTGCTCGCGGACCAGGAGGTCGCGGCATGATCTCGCCCAAATATGGTCCGATACTGTTTAGCGCCATTCTCTCCGGACTCATGTCGCTGCTGGTTTCCGGCATCTCGACATACCGCGCCCTCGGCCTGGCGGACGGCTTCCTGAGCGACTGGGCCGGCGCCTGGCTCGCCGCGTGGCCGGTTGCGTTCCCGGTCGTCGTGCTGGTCGCTCCGCTTGCCAGGAAGGTCGTGCAATCCCTGGTGGCGGCAGACTGAGGGTTGAACCAAGGAGGTCGTGATGCAGCAACTGATTCCTGCCCTGTTTGACCATGAGCGCCTCGCCCTGCGCGAGGCACTGCGCCGCGATGAATGCAGAGAGCTCAAGCGCGCCGCAACCGATCCTGAGTGGGCCGATTGGCACAAACAGAATGCGCGCTTTTCCAGGCGCCTCCTGGGGCTCGTCGAATCGGCCGGTGAACCTGAGTGACCAGGAAAACAGCCGGCCGATCTCGTCATCAGCCGATGTATTCGCTGATTGCCCGCCCGACGTCGCTTGTACTGGCATTGCCACCGAGATCGGGCGTGCGCGGCCCGTCCACCAGAGATCTTTCCACCGCGGCGACCATGGCGTCGTGCGCGGCGGTGTAGCGGCTGTCACCCTGTCCCAGGAAGTCCAGCATCATCGCGCCTGACCAGATCATCCCGATCGGATTGGCGATGTTCTTGCCATAGATGTCAGGGGCAGAGCCATGGACAGGCTCGAACAGCGACGGGAACTTGCGTTCCGGATTCAAGTTTGCTGAGGGGGCGATGCCGATGGTGCCGGCGCAGGCGGGCCCGAGGTCCGAGAGGATGTCGCCGAACAGGTTGGAGGCCACGACCACGTCGAAGCGCTCCGGCGACAGCACGAACCGGGCAGCGAGGATGTCGACGTGGTACTTGTCCCATTTCACTTCCGGATAAGCCTCGCCCATCGCTGCCACCCGCTCGTCCCAGTAGGGCATGGAAATGGCGATGCCGTTGGACTTGGTGGCGGCGGTCAGGTGTTTCTTCGGCCGCCGCTGCGCCAGCTCGAATGCGTACTTGAGGATGCGGTCGACGCCATGCCGGGTAAACACCGCCTCCTGCAGCACCAGCTCGCGCTCCGTGCCTTCGAACATGCGGCCGCCGACCGAGGAATACTCCCCTTCGGTGTTTTCGCGCACCACATAGAAATCGATGTCGCCCGGCTTCTTGTTGGCCAGGGGGCAGGGGATGCCGGGCATCAGCCGTACCGGGCGCAGGTTGACGTACTGGTCGAAATCGCGCCGGAACTTGAGCAGCGAGCCCCAGAGCGAGATATGGTCGGGCACGGTATCGGGCCAGCCGACGGCGCCGAAATAAATGGCCTCGAAACCCTCCAGCTGCTCGCGCCAGTCGTCGGGCATCATCTGGCCATGCTGCAGGTAATAGTCGCAGTTGGCCCACTCGAAGGTGGTCAGCTCCAGCGGGATGTTGAAGCGCCTTGCCGCCGCTTCGACTGCGCGTATGCCTTCCGGCATCACTTCCTTGCCGATGCCGTCGCCTGCGATCACGGCAATCTTGTGTGCGTTCATGGTTTTGCCTTTCAACTCTGCTATGGGGGAAGCACCTCAAGTGCAAAAGATAACCTGTGCAAGCAGTGTTTATAATCCCCCGGAATGTGATTTCGAAAGACACGGATCGTGAATAATCTGGAGAACGCGGACCTGCGGGTATTCGTCGCTGCAGCGCGCCGTTCAAGCTTTGCCGCCGCGGCGGAGGAATTGGGGATGTCGCCGGCGTATGTCAGCAAGCGGATCGGGATACTCGAGGACGCCCTTGGCGTGCGGCTGTTCCAGCGTACGACCCGGCGTGTGGTCATTACCGAGGATGGTGAACGGGTCTATGCGCACGCGCAGGCGATCCTGGAAGACCTCGACAATTTGTTCGACGAGGTTTCCGAGCGGCGCCGCGAGCCCAGCGGGCGGGTGCGCATCAGCAGCAGTTTTGGATTCGGCAGGAATATTGCGGCGCCGGCCATGGCAAAACTGGCCGAGGCTTACCCGGGCCTGCAGATCCGCTTCGAAGTATTCGACCGCGTGGTCGACATCGTCGCCGAGGGCTTCGACCTCGATGTGAGGGTGGGCGACGAGATCGCCCCGCATCTCATCGCGCGGCGGCTCATGTCCAACCACCGGATCTTGTGCGCCTCGCCCGATTACCTGGCGCGCCGCGGCGCGCCGAAGAGCCTGCAGGATCTCGCCAATCACAACTGCCTCGCCATCAAGGAGCGCGACCATCCGTTCGGCGTATGGCGGCTCCGAAGCCGGAACGGCGACGAGACGGTCAAGGTCTCGGGCTCGCTGTCGACCAACCACGGCGAGATTGCGCTGCGCTGGGCGCGCGACGGCATCGGCATCGTGCTCCGCTCGCTGTGGGACGTGCAGCCGCATATCGACGCAGGCGAGCTGGTCCAGGTGCTTCCCGATTACACCCAGGAGGCCAACGTCTGGGCCGTTTATCCCCAGCGGCTGGCTGGATCGGGCAAGGTCAGGGTATGCGTCGAGTTTCTGCAGGCGCACCTTGCCGGCATGTCGTTCTGATATCCCTGTTGATAAAAATCAATGACCGCTCTGGTCGTTGCATGAATGCAATTACTTCCGGTTAAACTGCCTCGCTTTGCAGAGTGAGCGTAGCCGCTCCGTGAAGAGAGGCTGTTTCTATCTCGCTTGCCAGGATCGGATTGCATATAAGGGGATTCAAATGACAAAGGAAGCGACGGGCAATCTGGCCCAAGTGATCAAGGAAAACCAGGAAGTCTTGCTCAATGGCTGGCTGGAGGGCATGTTTTCCCGGATTGTCCGGCGCGACCGCGCTGCCGAAGCGGAAATGCGCGATCATGCCGCCCGCTTCCTGCCCCTGGTGGCCGAAGCCGTCGAACAAGGCGGCAGCTATGACGTGGCCCTCGCCTCCTGGAACGAAGTGCGACGCCTGCTCAGCGAAATTTCGCAGTCGCGCCTGCGCCAGGGCTTCACGCCGGTCGAGACGGCCACCTTTGTCTTTTCGCTCAAGGAACCGCTCTTTCGCTTGCTGCGCACGCGCATGGCAAGTGACACGATAGCGCTTGCCGAAGAAATGGCCGAAACCGGCGCATTGTTCGACAAGCTCGGCTTGTTCACCGTCGATGAACACCTGAAGGGGCGCGAGCAGGTCATCCTGCGGCAGCAACAGGAGTTGCTGGAACTCTCGACGCCGGTGGTCCAGCTGTGGAAGGACATCCTTGCCGTGCCGCTGATCGGCACGCTGGACAGCGCGCGCACCCAGGTGGTGATGGAAAACCTGCTGCAAAAGATCATCGACACGGGGGCCTCGATCGCCATCGTCGACATCACCGGCGTGCCGACGGTCGATACGCTGGTCGCCCAGCATCTCCTCAAGACCGTCTCCGCTGCGCGGCTGATGGGCGCCGACTGCATCATCAGCGGCATCCGTCCGCAGATCGCGCAGACCATCGTGCACCTTGGCGTCAACCTCGAAGACGTGATCACCAAGGCTACCCTGGCCGACGCATTCCAGGTCGCCCTCAAGCGGACCGGGGCAGGCGTGGCGGCCCTGCTGCCGGCCTGATGGTGCGACGATGGAGCGCATCCCTATCCTCAAGATGGGCAATCTCCTGCTGGTAACCATCCAGGTGGACATGCACGACCGGCTGGCCATGACGCTGCAGGACGACCTCACCACGCGCATCGTCAAGGAACGGGCCAAGGGCGTGCTGATCGACATCTCCGCACTCGACATCGTCGATTCCTTCATCGGGCGGATGATCAGCAACACCGCGGCCATGGCCAAGATCCTCGATGCCAGGACCGTCCTCGTCGGCATGCAGCCGGCCGTCGCCATCACGCTGGTCGAACTCGGGCTCGCGCTCGAAGGCGTCAAGACCGCGCTGAATGTCGAGCGCGGCGTACAACTGCTGCAGTCGGCCGCCCACTGAATTGAACGGATAAAGGACTGTAGGGTGGGTAGAGCGCAGCGAAACCCGCCGCATGGTTCCCGACTCCTCCGCCCCGCATGTGAACCTCATGTATTTTGAAAGGCAGCCGTCTTGAGTACGAAGGACATGGACATCGTCGTAGTGCCTTTGCGCTCGGATGAAGACGTGGTCCGCCTGCGCCAGGCCGTCAGGAACTCCCTGGTCTCGATCGGCTTCAGCCTGGTGGACCAGACCAAGCTCATTACCGCGGCCAGCGAACTGGCGCGCAACACCGTGAAATACGGCGGCGGCGGAGAGGCGCACCTGGCCAGGGTAGCCAATGGCATGCGCACCGGCGTCAGCCTGGTCTTCGTCGACCAGGGGCCGGGAATCGCCAATATCGAAGAAGCCATGGCCGACGGCTTTACCAGCGGCGGGGGTCTCGGGTTGGGGCTGGGCGGCGCCAAGCGCCTGTCCGACGAGTTCGACATGCAGTCCGCGGTCGGCAAGGGCACAACCGTCAGGATAACGAAATGGAAACCGTTCTAAGCGCGGCCTGGCGCCAGGTCGCCATCGAGATCGGCGACGCCAGTGCGGTGGGCGCCGCCCGGCGGCTGGCATCGGAACTCGCCAGGAATATCGGACTGGACGAAACCAGGACAGGCGAAGCGGCGCTGGCGGCGACCGAAGCGGCAACCAATATCCTCAAGCATGCGGGACGCGGCGAAATGCTGTTTCGCCCGCTCCAGGACGCCGCCGGCGTTGGCATCGAGATCCTCGCCATCGATCGCGGCCCCGGCATGTCTGATGTGGCGCACAGCATGCAGGACGGCACGACCACTGCCGGAAGTTATGGAATCGGCCTTGGCGCCATGCGCCGGCTGGCCGATGTATTTGACCTCTACACCACCCCGGGCAAGGGAACCGTGGTCGCCATGACCCTCCACGCCAAGGGAAGGCCGCCATCAACGAGCGCGGTACAGGTAGGCGCGGTCTGCCTGCCGATGCCGGGAGAAACCGTCTGCGGCGACGCCTGGGCGATTGCCGCGGGCTCGACCCTGGTGACGGTGATGGCGGCCGACGGCCTCGGCCACGGCATCCATGCCGCCGCGGCATCCGAAGCGGCCGCGGACGTCATCGCCGAGAGGCCGGACCGCATGCCCGCCGAGGCCGTGCAGGATATCCACCTCGCCTTGCGGGCGACGCGTGGCGCTGCCGTTGCCGTAGCCCGCCTGGACTTCCTGGCCGAGGACCTTCGTTTTGCCGGCGTGGGCAACATCATGGCCAGCGTGTACGAAAATGGATCGCGACGCCAACTGGTTTCGCACAACGGCATCGTCGGCAACAACCTGCACAAGGTCCAGGAATTCGCCCAAGCCTGGAAGGCGGGTAGCATCCTGCTCCTCTGTTCGGATGGCATCGGCACGCGCTGGGACCTGGGCCAGTATCCCGGACTTGCCCTGCACGATGCCAACGTCATCGCGGCCGTGCTGTATCGGGATTTCGTGCGCGGGCGCGACGACGCCACCGTACTGGTCATCCGCGAACACCGGGACTGAAAGGCAGGCTGACACCATGCGGATCTTGAGCGTCGCAATCCGGAACGAACTCGATGTGGTCGCCGCCCGCCAGCGGGCGCGCCAGGTGGCCGCACTGTGCAGCTTTGCGGCGCAGGAGCAGACGCGCATCGCCACTGCCGTTTCCGAGCTGGCGCGCAACGTCTATAACTACGCCGCGTCCGGCAAAATCGAATTCTCCCTCGAAGGCAGCACGGCGCCGCAGGTGCTCGTCGTCAAGATCGAAGACCAGGGCCCCGGCATTGCACATCTCGACCTGATCCTGTCCGGCCGCTATCAATCGCAGACCGGAATGGGCCTGGGCATCATCGGCGCCAAGCGCTTGATGGACCAGTTCGACATCCATACCGTCGCCGGGCAGGGAACCACCATCGTGCTGAAGAAGTTGCTGCCCGCCCAGGCGCCCTTGTTCACGCCCAGGAGCATCGGTGAAATCGGTACGCAGCTCGCGTCGGCGCCGGGATCGGACCTGGCCCTCTCGGAGCTGCAGAAGCAAAACCAGGAGTTGCTGCAAGCGTTGGCGGAGTTGCGGGCGCGTCAGGAAGAGCTGCTGCAACTGACCAGGGAGCTGGAAGATACGAACCGCGGCGTCGTCGCGCTCTACGCGGAGCTGGACGAAAAGGCGGACCATTTGCGGCGGGCCGACGAAATGAAATCGCGCTTCCTGTCCAACATGAGCCACGAATTCCGCACGCCGCTCAGCTCCATCCGCGCACTCTCCAAACTGCTGCTCGACCGCATCGATGGCGAACTGACCACCGAGCAGGAAAAGCAGGTCGGTTTCATCCTCAGGCAGGCTGAATCGCTGAACGAACTGGTCAACGACTTGCTCGACCTTGCCAAGATCGAGGCCGGCAAGATCGAGGTTCGCCCGGCGAAGTTTGACGTCGCCGAAATGTTCAGCGCGCTGCGCGGCATGTTGCGCCCGCTCCTGGTCAGTGAAAGAGTCGATCTCGTCTTCGACGAGCCGGGTGAAAATCTTTTGATGGACACCGACGAAGCCAAGGTCTCCCAGATCCTCAGGAACTTCATTTCCAACGCGCTGAAGTTCACAGAGGCAGGCGAAGTGCGGGTGACCGCAAAGGCCGAGCCGGACAAGCCGGCAATCCGGTTCTCGGTGCGCGACACCGGGCTGGGCATCGCCCCGCAGAATCAGGAGACCATCTTCGAAGAGTTCGGCCAGGTCGAAAACCGGCTCCAGAAAAAGGTCAAGGGCACCGGGCTGGGCTTACCGCTGTGCCGCAAGCTCGCCTCCTTGCTGGGAGGGCATATCGAGCTGCAAAGCGCCTTGGGACATGGCTCGACGTTTTCGGTAGTCATCCCGGTTCGATATCGCATGCCCCGCGAGGCGGAGAACCATGCCAGCGCACTGCAAGCCGACGACCGACGCACGCCGGTCCTGATCGTCGAAGACGATCCGCAGACCCAGATGCTCTACGAAAAATACCTTGCCGGCACCGGTTTCCGGCCGATGTGCGCCCGCAGTACCTGGGAAGCGGACCGGCTCATCGAGCAGACCCGGCCGGCGGCCGTGCTGCTCGACGTCCATCTCGGCAGCGAGGATACCTGGGCCTGGTTGAGCCGGATAAAGAGCGATTCCGGCCGTCGTTCCATCCCGGTCATCCTTGTGACCGAAATCGACGACAAGGAGAAGGGCTTGACTCTCGGTGCGGATGCCTACTTCGTCAAACCCGTTTTTCGCCAAGAGCTGGTTTCGGCGCTCCTGCGGTTCGCTTCGGAAAGCGGCACCGGCCATACGGCGGGCAGGTAACCATGACGGCGGACGCTATGAGCAACTTGATCCTGAATGTCGACGATACCGAAGCGGCAAGGTATGCAAAGACCCGCATTCTGGTCCGGGCCGGGTTCGAGGTCATCGAGGCCGAAACCGGCGCCGATGCACTGGAACTGGCGGAGTCGCGCAGGCCGGCGCTGGTACTGCTCGATGTGAAGCTGCCCGACATCAACGGCTTCGAAGTCTGCCGCCGATTGAAGGAAAACAACGCGACCGAAACCATCCTGGTACTGCAGACTTCCGCGTCCTACGTGGGCACCAGCGACAAGATCCGCGCGCTGGAAGGCGGCGCGGACAACTACCTGTTCGAGCCCATCGAGCCTGAAGAACTGGTGGCCAATGTCAAGGCCCTGCTGCGCCTGAGCACGGTCGAGCGGAAGCTGCGCGAGATGGATCGCCGCAAGAATGAATTCCTCGCCATGCTCGCGCATGAACTGCGCAATCCGCTCGGACCTATCCGCAGTTCGGTCGAGCTGTTGTGCATCCTGGAGCCGAATGCCTCGAAGGTGCAGGAAAACGCCCGCGCCACCATCCTGCGCCAGACCGACCACATGGTCCGCCTGATCGACGACTTGCTCGACGTGGCCCGCATCTCGCAGGGAAAAATCAACCTGCGCCAGGAAGAGGTGAGGCTCAAGTCGGTCGTCCATACCGCGATCGAATCCGCCAAGCCGATCATCGACCGCTACGGCCACCAGCTGGTCGTCGACCTGCCGGAACAGGACAGCGTACTGACCGGAGACAGCGTCCGCCTGGCACAGGTGGTCAGCAATCTCATCACGAATGCCGCCAAGTTCACGCCGCAGGGCGGCAGGGTGGATGTGACCGCCTGGCAGGACCAGGGCGAGTTCGTGATTCAGATACAGGACAACGGCATCGGCTTGTCGCAGGAAGAATCCAGGTCTATCTTCGAACTGTTCAATCAGGCGCAACACCTGCCGGGACGTGCGCGGGAAGGGCTGGGCATCGGACTGGCGCTGGTCAAGGCACTGACCGAAATGCACCTTGGAAGCATTGCCGTCACGAGCGCCGGCGCCAATGCGGGCAGCACCTTCGAAGTCCGGCTTCCGGCCAGCGCGAGCGCATCGGTGCGGGAAGCAGCGGGCGAAGGTCCGGCTGTCGCCATCGAACCGCGACGCATCCTCATCGTTGACGACAACCGGGACGCGGCCGACATGTTAAGTTCGCTGTTCGAGGCCCAAGGGCACCAGGTGCGCACGCTCTATGATGGCAGGGCCGCCGTCGACGCAGCAGGGCAGTTCCGTCCCCACGTCGTCATTCTCGACCTCGCACTACCCGACATGTCCGGCTACGACGTCGCCAAGGACCTGCGCGGCATGCCGGAACTGGCGGCCGTGCTCATTCTCGCGGTATCCGGCTACGGCCAGGAGGCCGACAAGCAGCGGACGCTGGATGGCGGCTTCGACGGGCACTTTACGAAGCCGGTGCCATTCGGTTCGTTGAGCGAGTTGATACAGCAGCACCGCCCGCACGGGTAGGCTGGGATGCAATCCCAGCTACCGGCAACTGGCTCGAACCATGCTGGGATTGCATCCCAGCCTACGCACTTTCGATTTGCACGCCGATCAACTTGATTGCCTCGTCCGTATCAGTCGGGGTAATTGCTGACGCAATAGCCATGCCGCGCTGGATCGCGGTCGCCGCGTCGTTGTCCACCAGACCGCCTGTAATCGAATATAACTTTCCTACCGATATCTTGTTATCGAGCAGATCGGCTACATACCCGTACTGCGCGTCGCCTTTGAACGTGTGTGCGGATGCGAGAATCGTGCTGACAAGGGAGGCACGTGTCTCGCTTCCCTTCACCAGGGCTTCTGCCCAATACGACAAGCCGCCTTCATCCACGGTGTCTCGGCCGAGGACGTTCTTGTAAACGATCTTCACGAACGCTTCATTGGACATGTCTGCGGCATAGCCGGTCAGGCTCGCATACTGCACCGCCGCGCCATAAAAGCTGTCGCTGATTGACTTGAGCGACGTGCCGTTCCTGAGCTCACTAATCCAATACGCCATTCCGTCGGCGTCCGGCACGCGATTGAAGTAGGCGATGTAAAGCTCTATGAGCGAATCGAGTTGTCGAGGCACGAGGGCTTCTGCCGCGGCGCTGACCGTCAGGTTCATGCTCACGTCAGCAAACGACAGCCGTTCAACGTTGACGATGGTGTCGGAGAGTCCTTGTCCGGAGACGCGTACTGAACCATCAGCGCTGCGCCCGATGCGATACGAAGCAGCTTCTTTCGAATAAGTTGCGACGTCGTTGCCAAGCCCGCCGTCGATGTGTGCGCTGCCCGCCGCATTGATGTCGGCAATGGTGTCGTCGCCAGCCCAAGTACGCATCCGGCCGCTATTGTTGCGGTCTGCGATCGTTACGCCCTGGGTGAAGTCGGTGCTTGCGCTGAACTGCACCGGCACATTGACGAACATGTACTGATTGGCCCAGAGGCCGGGAGCAGCCCAGCGGCCCAGCTCCAGCTGAGCGAGGTAGTTGAGCGTGCCGTCCGCCGTCTGGTAGGCGATGAACTTGGGGATGCCGACAGATTCAAGATCGTTGCCGATGTAATAGCTTTGGTTCGTGCCATCGTACTGCGGCTGTACTTGCTTCAGAAATTGCACAACCTGATTGCCCAGGCCGGCGAAGTCCTCGTGCAGGGCGTCGTAGAGTTTGCCGGTGCCATCGTTCAGCAACAAGTAATTCTGCGAACGGCTGTTATCGAATGTGAGCTTGCCGTCGACGAAGTTACCGGCTGATACGCTCGCAAGGAGGTAGCTGTCAATGCCGCTACCGTCCAGGTCAACCATCTGCATCTGGTAGTCCAACTCCACGCCATTTTGATTGATCACGCTCGCCAGTTGATCCGTCTTGTCGGTGAACTGGTTGTTGCCTTGATTCTGGATCATCTGCAGGGCAGTGGGGTAGCTGCTGCCTTGCACCCACATTGACTGCGCGGCCAGCAAGTCCGCTTTGCCGTCGTGGTTGAAGTCGTCCGTGAACATGCGGTAGGTATGTGCGGTGCCGGCGCCGTAGTGCGAGGTGAAGCCGGGATGCTTGGCCGCCAGGTACGGCGTGATGGTGGCCAGTGGCGTAGTGGAAGTGATGTCGCCGTTGGCGTAGCCATAGACCTTTATCTTGAAATTTTCGCCCGGGGTATTGCTGTAGACGTCGCCCATGGCGACGGCGTACGATCCATCCGCGCCAAAATTTCCGATGACCGCGCTCTGGTGAAAGACCTGCGAAAGGTTCGTGCCGGTCGTCTGTCTCAAGGCGCCGTTGTTCCAGGTGTAGATCGGGTTCGTGTCGCCGGGGGTGAATGTGGAGGCAATGACGGTCGGCACATTGTTGACGAGGCTGAGCTGCGCGTCGTGCGCCATCACCGCATCATTCATCACGATCTTGTTGAATCCCCCCTTGTCGTTGGCGAGGTAGAGCGTGCTCGGGGTTGCGACGAATGGGCTTTCGTTATGAGCGGGAAGGAAGACGTCCTCCTTGCCATCCTTGTTGAAGTCGGCGACAGCGGCAGCATTCGCGCCGTTGGTCAGATCGGAATCAAGAAACTCCGAAGTCGCAAGTTGCAATGTGCCGTCCGCCAGCGGCTTTAACACCGCGATGTGCACGGGTTCGGGGGTCGAGATCGTTGCGTTCGATCCGAAATCGCCGGTCCACCCCCATCCCGATATGAAGAGCCCGTTGCCGCCACCGAAACTGACATGGGCAATCGTGGTCTGAGCGAGGCCGCCATAGTTCTTGTTGGGAACAAGATAGGCCTGGTCGATCGGGGTCCAGATGCCGGCGAGCGTGAGGGAAGGCGTGCGATTCATGTTGATACTATCGAAAGTTTCAATTCGGAAAAAGCGATTATCATCCCCGTCTGGCGTGTGAACAAGAAACTTCGGACCAAATGAAGGTAAATCACTATGCAAGGCCGCATCCCATATTCCTGGTATGTCACCGCCAATATCCTCATGGCAGCATAGCTCCATGGGCTACCCACGCCGATACCTCCAGATAGTCAATGTCTCAATTCATTTCTTCCTGTGCTGCCGGTCTGTTCAAGGCAGTATCAACCAGCATCCTATGTGTATCTCTACTGTCATGCGGCGGACGTGATCCGGCATCTCTTCAACATGCTATTCAGGAGCCGATGGCGCCCGTATTCAAGGGTGAACTCAGGCTGGTAGCGGGGGACCTTGGCGGGCCAGGAAACCTTGATGGCGTTGGAGCCGATGCCCGTTTGGACGCACCAGGCGGAATGGCATTCAACGCAGCAGGTGACTTGCATGTCGCGGACACCGGTAGCGGCCTGATCAGGAAGGTCACCCCGAATGGGGCTGTCACAACACTTGCGAAGCTTCCGCTGCCGGTGGATCTTGCCATCGACGCCTCTGGAAGCACATTTGTCTTGAGTGGCCCTTTTGGCAAGTATGGGGAAACCGAAATGGTGATCATCAAGGTCACCGCAGACGGAAAGCAAGAGCAGTTTGCTGAATTTCCGCTACTGAGGGACCGAATGGATACCTCCCATGATTGCGCAAACTCCCCTTGCGAATTCTTTCCACTGGTCGGGATCGGGATTGATCCGGCTGGGAACGTCTACACCACTCAAGGCAGGCGAGTAATAAAGCTGAGCACTGCCGGTCAGATTTCGACACTGGGCGTTCTCCCCAAGGTGGCAAAGAGCATCGTCGTTGCTAGATCAGGAAGCTTGTACGCCCACATTGGCGATGCCAATGAAATCGTCAGAATGGATGCGGCAGGGAAGGTCGTACAGTTGCCTGACATTCTCGACGCACACACGATCATTCGTCTCGTCCTCGATCAGAACGATGATCTGTTCGTCCTGGACCAGGTTGCCGGCGGTGCCTCACGTCTTCTCAAGGCAGATCCGAACGGAACTGCTACCCATGCGCGCGACATAGCGCTTCAAGCAAACGTCGAAGGGCATACCCTGGGCAAAGGGCTGGCCATTGATAAGGACAGCAATGTATTTTTGACCTGGAATAACACACTCCAAAAGTGCGATCAGCATTCCAGGGTGAGCACCTTCGCCGGAATGCAGGCCTCATACGGGCATCAAGATGGCATCGGTACGTCTGCAGCATTCTCTTCGCAGGACCTGCCGGTGGCCGTCGACGGCAATGGCACGATATGGATCGCAGAACCGGAAAGCTATTCGCTACGCAAAGTCAGCCAGAATGGGCAAACACTCACTATTGGAAACAAGGTACGAGGAAGTTCAAACGGCACCAGTCCAATCGGCGCCGATGCAAGCTTCTTTGCGCCCAAAAGCATTGCGGTTGGCGGTACGGGCAAGGTGTACGTCAGCGATTTGAAGTACCGGGACGCAGGTCCATTCCCGTCTTCGATATCCGCCAACGATGTCTATACAGGCAAACCTGTTCCCCTGACAACCATCAGGAATGTGTCCGCCAGCGGAGGCGTAAGTACGGTGCTCGAGTCTACTGGCATGACTTGGGGACTGGACATGCACAATCTCGTGTGGTCGAACGAATCACTGAACCTTGCCCCTTATGTCATTGCCTCGGACAACGCAGGGAACATCTATGTCGCTGAAACCGGTTGGGGAAGTATTCGAAAATACAGCGCGGGTGGAGGCGAATCGATCGTGGGCTCCGTATCGAGGGAGTGGTACGGAACAGGACAGGCGGTGTTCAGCACCCTGACTGCAATGGTTGTTGACGCCAACGAGAATATTTATCTTCTCTACGACACCCCTGAAGAAGTCAGCTACCTGACTACTGAGACGCATCGCATTGAAAAGGTTTCACCTGGGAAGATGCCGGTAATTTTCGCAGGCGGGAAGACCGGATACGCTGACGGCAAGGGAGCCGAAGCGAAATTCAATAGGCCCAGAGGCATGACGATCGATGATGCAGGCAATTTGTACGTCGCCGATATGGGCAACCATAGCATCAGGAAAGTGACTCCGGATGCAACCGTTACTACCCTGATCGGAGGAGGTCCGAAGGGGAAGCGCACGGGGATGAATCCGAGTCTGGAGAATCCCACCGGTATCGCTTATTCGGCTCCTGGCACCTTGGTGATTACCACTCCCGGCGCTGTCTTCACGTATCAATAGCCGGTAGGCTGGGATGAAATCCCAGCTCTCATCGCAATGCACTGAACAATGCTGGGATTGCATCCCAGCCTACGACCCTAAGGCCCCGTCATGTTCTCCCACATTTTCGTTGGTGTTCGCGACTTCGATCGCGCGCTGTCGTTCTACCAGCCTTTGATGAAGACCCTCGGAATCGAGCAGCGATTCTGTGACAGGAGCCGCCCGTGGGCCGGATGGCAGACGACGGACGGCCCACGGCCATTGTTCCTCGTCGGGACGCCTTTCGACGGACGGGTTCACGCAGCAGGCAACGGACAGATGGTTGCGTTCCTGGCGAAGGATCGGGCGATGGTACGCCGCGCGCATGCAACGGCCCTGGCGCAGGGCGGTACCTGCGAGGGCCCGCCGGGCCTGCGCCCGGAATATCATGAACATTATTACGGCGCGTATTTCCGCGACCCGGACGGCAACAAGCTGTGCGTCGCCTGTCACGAACCGGAATCTTGACTGCACCGCTCCCTTATTCCGGCAGCCCTGCCTTGCGCAGGCCATCCACGAAGGTAGCCAGATTCTCCGTCCGGTGAATGGGAAGCCAATCCCCGACCTTGGAGAGACGCAGCCCGGGGTCGAGCCGGCGTACATCAGCCATTGCGCGCTGTGCCTCCGCAATCCGCCCCGCCAGCGCATGGCTGGCCGCAAGGACGGCGATGGCCAGCAGAAAGCTCGGCAGGTCCCGGAACGCTTTCTCGGCCCACGCCGTTGCGGCATCGTGGCGCCCGGCAAAGAGGTGCGCGACCGCCATGCCGGCCTGCATGCGATACAGTTCCGGGTCGAGCGGGCTGAGGCGCATGGCGTGCTCAAGGTGTTCGATGGCTGCCTCGGTCTGGCCATCCCATAGCCGGAGGAAGCCGCCAAGGAAGCGCGCTGTCGCGAGGTTGGGGTTGAGCACGAGCGCCTTGTCCAGCAATGCGATGCCGCCGTGGAGGTCGCCGCCGAGGTAGCCCAGCGCATGACCGCTCCTGGCCAGCGCCACGGCGTCTCCCTTGTCCAGGTCCACTGCCCGCCGGGCCAGCCGCACGCCCTCGGCCAACTCCTGCGCGACATCGCCCATCCAGCCGTTGGCCTTGCGCCAGCAATAACACCAGGCGGCCACCGCATAGGCAGAGGCGAAGTCCGGATCGATCTCTGTCGCCTTGTGCAGGCAGTGCAGCGCCTGGTCGATGGTCGCCCGGGTTCCCTGGTGCAGCTCGGCCACGCCGCGCAGGTAGTAATCGTAGGCGTCGAGGCTTTCGGTCGGCTTGTGCCTCGCACGTTCGATTTCCGCCCGCTCGAGCTGCGGCGCGATCGCGCCGGCCACGCTCTCGGTGATCTGGTCCTGCAGTTCGAAGATGTCGTCGAGCACGCCCTCGAAGCGGCTCGCCCAGTGGTGCGCACCGGTGGCCGCGTCGATCAGCTGGCCGGTGATGCGCACGCGGTTTTGCGCCGTGCGCCAGCTGCCTTCCAGCACATACCGGACACCCAATTCGCGGCCGACCTGCTTCACGTCAACGGTACGGCCCTTGTAGGTAAAGCTCGAGTTGCGGGCGACGACGAACAGCCAGCGGTTCTGCGACAGTGCCGCGATGATGTCTTCCACCACGCCGTCGGCCAGGTAGTCTTGCGCCGGGTCCCCGCTCAGGTTCACGAAGGGCAGGACGGCAATCGACGGTTTTGCAGGCAGGGCAGGGGCAGGGACCTGGACTGCTTGGGCGGAGTCGATTCCGGAAGTGCCGGCATCGTCCGGCGATTTGACCTCGCCGATGAAACGAAACCCCTTGCGCGCAACTGTCTGGATCAGACGCTGCTGCTGGCCGCTGTCGCCGATGGCCTTGCGCACGGCATTGATGTGGCTGGCCAGCGTCGATTCCGAAACGACCCGGCCAGACCAGATCGCATCGACCAGTTCGTCCCTGCTGACGACGCGCTCGCGCCGCTGCACCAGGTAGACCAGCAGGTCGAAGACCTGGGGCGCGGTGGCAACGACCTGGGATGCCCGGACGAGTTGCCGCCGGTCCAGATCGAGCACGCAGTCGTCAAACAGGAATGGCATTCTCGGCTCCCGGTCCCGTACTCAAGAAATTCCCAAGGCAAATTCAATGAAAACCCAAGGCATAGCCAAAGCGTCCTGCGCGGCCGGGAAGGATACTGCAGCCATCGAT
Source organism: Noviherbaspirillum sp. (assembly GCF_035654295.1). GTDB lineage: Bacteria > Pseudomonadota > Gammaproteobacteria > Burkholderiales > Burkholderiaceae_D > Noviherbaspirillum. Next base: position 22,127 of record NZ_DASRXF010000023.1, read on the forward strand.
CGAGGCAGCAAAGACGGTCGACATTGAATCGAGGAGCGGATCATGAAAATTGTCGTTATTGGCGGAAGCGGCCTTATCGGGTCGAACATTGTAAACCGGCTACGTCTGAACGGGCACGAGACAGTTGCGGCGTCGCCCGGCACGGGCGTCAACACCATCACCGGCGAGGGCCTGGCCGAAGCGCTGGCCGGGGCGCAGGTCGTGGTCGACGTGGCAAACTCGCCTTCCTTCGAAGACCGCGCCGTCCTGGAATTCTTCGAAACCTCCGGACGCAACCTCCTGGCCGCCGAGGCTGAAGCCGGCGTGGAGCACCATCTCGCGCTGTCCATCGTTGGCACCGATCGCCTTCCGGACAACGGTTACTTCCGGGCAAAGCTCGCTCAGGAAGCGCTGATCAAGGCATCGAAGATTCCCTACACCATCCTGCGTGCGACCCAGTTCTACGAGTTTATCGAAGGCATCGTCAACGCGGGCGACGATGGCAGCGGCACGATTCGCCTTTCGCCCGCACTGATTCAGCCCATTGCAGCGGATGACGTCTCTGCCGTGCTGGCCGACCTCGCCGTCGGTGCGCCGCTAAACGGCACCGTCGAGGTGGGCGGCCCCGACCGTTTCCCGCTCGACGAACTCGGACGCAAGTTCCTCGCGGCGCGCAGCGACAAGAGGGAAGTGATCGCCGATGTGCATGCACGCTACTTCGGCAGCGAGCTCGATGACCGCTCTCTCGTCACCGGTGATGGGGCGCGCATCGGCCCGACACGTTTCCATAACTGGCTCAGCCGCGTGCTGGCGCGAGGATAAGGCGATGTCACGACGGGTGCTTTCACCACTCCGGCGGCGCGCAGGCGTAGCGCTGTGCGCGTTTGCGCTGGCCGGCTGCGCGGCCGGGCCCGATTTCGTGAAGCCGGAAAGCGGGCTTCACGAAGCGGCGCTGGCGCCGAGGCAAGACTACGACGGCGTTGCCCCGGCTTCCGCCGCCGCGGTTCCCCCGCAGTGGTGGCTGTTGCTCAACGATGCATTGCTCGCCGAACTGCAATCGCGCGCACAGGCTCAAAGCCTCGACTTGCAAATGGCGTCCGAACGCATCGAGCAAAGCCGGGCGCAACTGGGCATCACGTCCTCGGAGCAGCTGCCCAGCGTCGCGGCGAGCGCGAGCTACGCACGCGAGGCGCTCAGCGAACATGGAAAGTTTGCCGCCCTGGGCGCGCCATCCCGCCCCAGCGATTTCTGGCAGCTCGGCTTCGATGCCAGCTGGGAGGTCGACCTGTGGGGCCGGGCGCGTCGCGCACGCGAGGGCGCCGCGTCGTCGCTGGAGGCCACGGTCTATGACCGCGAAGCGTCGCGTGTGGCGCTGTCGGCCGAGTTGGCCCGCACCTATCTGCAGTTGCGCGGTACGCAGGCGCAACTGGACACCGCGCGGCAGAACCAGGCGATCGCCGAACGCACCCTCGGTCTGGCCGAAAGCCGCGAGCGCAACGGTGTCGCGACGCGCTTCGAAACCGCTTCCGCGCAGGCGCAGCTGGCCACGATCAAGGCCACGGTGCCTGAGCTGACCCAGCGCCGCAACAGTCTGATGAATGCGCTTGCCTTGCTGCTGGGCGAACAGCCGCGCGCACTCGATGCGCAACTGCGTGAAGCCATGCCCCTCCCTTCGCTGCCGGCGGCCGTACCGGTCGGCGTCCCTTCCGAACTGGCACGCAGGCGCCCCGACATCCTGCGCGCCGAAGCGCAGCTCCATGCCGCCACCGCCGCCATCGGCGTGGCCAAGGCCGATTTCTACCCGCGTGTCGGCCTGCGCGGGCGGATCGGCGTGGAAGCCTTCGAAAGCGGCGATCTCGCGAGCTGGGACTCGCGCTTCTTTTCCGTCGGTCCCACCGTGTACCTCCCGATCTTCCAGGGCGGCCGGCTGACGCAGCGCCTGGCCCTGAACGAATCACGGCAAAAGGCCGCCGCCATCGCTTACCGGCAAACAGTGCTGCGGGCCTGGCATGAAGTGGACAACGCGCTGGATGCCTGGGCGGCCCAGCAGCGCCAGCACGCCGAACTATCGGTTTCCTACGCGCAGAACAAGCAGGCCCTGCATGCCGCCGAGCGCGGCTACCAGGAAGGCGCTGCGGACTACCTGAGTGTTTTGACCGCGCAGCGCAACCTGCTTGCCAGCCAGACCAGCCTCAATGCCAGCGCAACCAACGCCACGCTTACCCTGGTCAATCTGTACAAAGCCTTGGGCGGCGGCTGGGAGCCGGATGCCGTCACAGCACCGGCGGCACTTTCGAGGAATGGAAAATGAGCAAGCGCCCCTTGGCAGGACTGCTCGGCATTTTCCTCGCCGCCATGATGGCGGGGTTGAACAACCGCGTCGGCGCATTGGCGCTGGCCGACGTACGCGGCGCGCTCGGCTTCGGCCTCGACGATGCCTCATGGCTCGTCACAGCCTACAGCGCCGGGGAATTGATCGCGATGCCGTTTTCGGCGTGGTTTGCGATCACGCTCTCGGTCCGCCGCTTCGAACTGTGGATGCTCGGCACGTGTACCGGGCTGGCGGTGATCCTGCCCTTCCTCCACAACCTGGACCTTCTGCTGGCCCTGCGTTTCGTGCAAGGCGTTGCGGGCGGCACCATGATCCCCTTGCTGATGATGGCGGCGCTGAAATTCCTGCCGCCGCCCGTGCGGCTGCACGGGCTGGCGCTGTATGCGATGACCGCGACCTTCGCGCCGAATCTCTCCCTCTGGCTGGCCGGCCACTGGACGGACGGACTGTTCGACTGGCGCTGGGTGTACTGGCAAAGCGTGCCCCTCGCCATCGCCGCCGGCGTGCTGATGGGGTGGGGACTGCCGCGCGAGCCGGTCCAGACCGGGCGCTTCCGGGAAGCCAATTGGTTCGGCATGGCCTGCGGCGTACCGGCCCTCGGCCTGATTGCCATTGCGCTCGACCAGGGCACGCGGCTGGACTGGTTCCATTCCCCTTTGATCACGCTATCCCTGGCGGCCGGGCTTGCGCTGCTGGCCGTCTACCTGCTCACCGAGTGGTACCACCCGTCGCCGTTCATCAAGTTGCAGATCCTCGGGCGCCGCAACCTGGCGCTGGGTTTCATCCTGTTTGTCTGCCTGCTGGTGGTGCTGATGTCCGGCTCGCTGCTGCCGGCCAGCGCCCTCGGGCCGCTCCAGGGTTACCGCCCCCGGCAGATGGCGCCGATCGGCCTCACCGTCGCCTTGCCGCAACTCGTCCTGGGGCCTGTGGTGGCACTGCTGCTGTACCAGCGCTGGGCCGATGCGCGCATTGTTCTCGCCTCGGGGCTGTCCTTGATCGCACTCGCCTGTCTTTCCGGCGCGCAGCTGACCGCCGAATGGAACCGCGACCAGTTCATCGTGGTGCAAGCGCTGCACGCCCTTGGCCAGCCGATGGCGGTGGTAGCGATGCTGTTCCTCGCCACCAGCGTCGTGCAGCCGCATGAAGGGCCCTATGTGTCCGGCACGGTCAACACGCTGCGCGCCTTCGGGTCGCTGCTTGGCGCCGCGGTAGTCGGGCAGCTCATGACGCTGCGCTCGCGCTTCCATGCAGAAATGCTGCTGGACCATGCCGCCCGGGCAGGCAATGCCCTTCCGGTTCTGCCCGAGCCATCCCAACTGACGGGCATCGTCGGCCAGCAGGCGCTGGTGCTCTCGGTCGCCGACGCCTATCGCGTGCTCGGCATCCTGGCACTGCTCTTGATTCCGCTCGCGCTGCGCCTTGCCTACGTTCCGGCGCCCGCGTCATCTCTTTCATCTTCCTCACAGGGATAACCCATCATGGCATTACCAAAGCAAGCCAAGATCATCAGCGCCGTGCTGCTGCTCGCCGTGGCGGCAGGCGGCGTTCTCTATCTCGACCGCCCTGAATCCAGCGCATCGGCCCAGTCCACCGACGATGCCTACGTGCAGGCCGACTTCACCACCATCGCGCCACAGGTGTCGGGAACGGTTGACAGGGTACTGGTCGCAGATAACCAGCAGGTGAAGGCGGGCGATCTGCTCGCCACCATCGACGACCGCGATTTCGTCGTCGCCGTGAACGCGGCGAAAGCCCAGGTGGCCAGTGCCCGGGCCGGTATCGCCAGCCTGGAAGCGCAACTGATCCGGCAGGACACCGCAATCCGGCAGGCGCAAGCCGCAGTTGCCGCGGACGAGGCGGGACTGACGCTGGCCAGGGCCAATCACGCGCGCTACCGCAACCTGGCCGGCGACGGGTCGGGAACGCTGCAAGCCTTGCAGCAGGCCGAGGCGCAGCTGAGCATCCTGCTGGCGAGCAGGGAGAAAAACCAGGCCGGCCTGCAGGCGGCGCGCCATCAAGTAAACATCCTGCGAGCGGACCTCGAAAAAGCCCGGGCGGCCCTCGAACAGGCGCAAGCTGCGCAGGCAAGCGCGGAACTGAAGCTTTCCTATACCCGCATCACCGCGCCGGCGGGCGGCATGGTCGGACAGAAATCGGTTCGTGCCGGCGCCTACGTCAACGCCGGGAAACCCTTGCTGGTGATCGTTCCGCTCGATGCGGTCTACATCTCGGCCAACTTCCGGGAGACGCAACTGGCGCGCGTCGAGAAGGGGCAGGCCGTGGATATCAAGGTGGATGCCTTGCCCGGTGAAGCGCTGAAGGGAACGGTCGATAGCCTGGCGCCGGCCAGCGGAGTGAGCTTCTCAAGCATTGCGCCACACAATGCCACGGGCAATTTCACCAAGATCGTCCAGCGCCTGCCTGTGCGCATTCGCATCGATCCCGGCCAGCCGGCCGCCGCGAAACTGCGCGTGGGCATGTCCGTCACACCGACGATCCGCACCGGCCAATGAGGTAGATATGGAGATGACAGTGAAACGGAGGCCGTCATGAACCCAATGGGAGCGAAGCTGTTTCCGCATGAGCTGCAAGCCCTCCTGGATGCCCTGCACAGGGATCTGCGGATGGAGATGTCGCGCGCGGAAGCGGATGCCGAGTGGGCGTCCTACCACTACCGCAACGTCCGTCTCAACGTGCGCCTGATCGAACTGCTTGCGCCGGGGACGGCGCTCCACGAAGTGCACGCAGGACCGGTTCCGTAAGAGTGGGCGCCATCAAAAAAGGCCGGAAGTCTCCTCCGGCCTTTCTTGTTTACGCTGCGTTCTTGCGTCGGCGCAGGAAGGCAAGTCCGGAGATGCCCAGGCCCAGAAGGGCCATGCTGCCCGGCTCGGGAACATCGACCGGGTCGGGGCGGCCGTTTTCCAGGTTGTACCAGCGAGGACCGTTGTTGCTCAGCTGGGTGCCGGGCACCAGCGAAGCGAATGCCACCTCACCCGGGTTGACCGAGCTCAGGCCATCGCCGAAGCCTGCCGACGTCGTGCTCGGATCGGTGATTTCGCCGTAGAAGAAACCGATCTGTCCCTCGCCGGGGCCGATCAGCGACTGGTCGGAACGGATCACCAGCTGGAACAGGCTGCGCACCGAGTAGTTCTGCGAATAGTGGCCGACCCGGTCCCAGGTGGCGATGATCTGACCGGGAGTGGAGGTGTTCACGAACACATTGGAAATGTCGTCGCCGCGCGAATCCAGGTCGGTGTACGAGCCCGCGATCATCGGTGCAACCGTCTGGGTATTGAGGGGATTGGTGGTGTAGTTGGTCGCCCCGTTGCCGAAGGTGACGTAGCCGTTCGATCCCACGTACAGCCCGGTGTACGTAGTCCCGAAGAAGTTGATGCTATGGCCTGCGCCAAAGCTCCACACGCCGGAATAGCAGTCATCGCAGTCGCTGGGTTGGCCGGGATTCGATCCGGCATTCGTTCCGTAACTGTTCGTATACAAGGCCGCCTGGCTGCTTGCCGCCGCGAACGCGAGCGATGCTGCGGCAAGGACTTTCATCAATTTCTTCACACTGAACTCCTGTTGGATTTGGATTTGGTTTGGGTTGAACAGGACGCGATTCCTTACGCCGGCCGGCACCAGCCGGATGGCAGCCCCCTCCCGGGGCGGAATGCAGATCCCGCGGAGCCCGGAAACCGATCGGTTCCGGCGCCGCAGGAGGAACAGCAAAGCTTGTGCCTGAATGAAAAAGGCCGCCGAATCAATGACTTGGGACAAATGGAATTATCCACTGTCAAGTTTTTCGACGGCAACGCGGGGTGTGCGGCGCCGAAGAACAAGGTCAGTTTCGCCGGGCACCGTAGGCCGGTGGTATGCCTCCGGACTGTTCACCGCACTCGTTCGGATCATACGGCCGGTAGTTCCGCATGGCCTCGCACAGGTTGCGGGCAGCCCTCTGCTCGGGCCCGGGAACATCGAATCCCAGGCTGGAGCAAGCGGGCAGCATGATCGTCACGATCACAATGGCGAGGCTTTTCATTCCGATCTCCTTCCACTCACATGGTGGAGCAGAAGGCCGGCGCCCGCTGCGTCTTTTGGACCGAGACTGCTTCAGGATTGCGCGAACTCAAACCTTCTTGCGCGGGATGAACAAGCATGAAATCCGGGAGCGTGAAGGGGATATGCGACAGGAGCAGCATGCCATGACAACCTATGCCGTACAAAGACACTTGACCGGGATCTCGATGGAACAACTGTCAGCAGCGCAACAGGCAGCAATAAGAGCCAGTGCAGAGTCATCGGAAAGAGGCACGCCGGTTACCTACATCCGCAGCAACTTCTACCCGGCCGACCAGCGCTGTACTTGCTTGTTTGACGGCCCCAGCAAGGAGGCGGTCGAGGACGTGAACAAGGCGGCATCCTTGCCTTTCGATTGCGTCGAAGAGGTGCTGGACCTTCCGCCAACCCAGCACTAAGCACTTCGCCAAGCCACAGCCCGCCCGCGGGCGGGCTGACTGCCTTTCTCGGGCAACGATCTAGCTGACAAAAAAGACCGCATTGGTCGTCACAGCGCCGGTAAAGCATTCCGCGGTCACGCGCACCGTGTAGGAGAAACTTCCGGGAGACCTGCCGACGATTCCGGAAATCTGCCCGGTGCTCGGGTTGAGCGACAGCCCGCCCGGCAGCGAGCCGCCGATCAGGTCGAATCGGAGTATCGCGTTATCCAAGCCGTTGCCTGACGTCACGTCAATCATCGGGAAGACGCTGACAGGCGCCCCGACAGGAGCCGAACGATTCGGGTAGAAAACCTTCTCGACGGGGAGCGGCGGGTGTGTCTCGCATGCGGCCGGCGCTGCATCGCCGCTTCCGCCACAACCCGCCAGAATGATCGCTGCCAGCACGCCGGCCAGCACGATACCAAGTCTGCTTGCGCAAGCTCCGCGGGTCTTGTCTCCCACTTCAATCGCAATCATTTCCCGGCTCCTGCGCTGAACGTCACTTCACTGTAGACCTTCCCTGCGCGGGAAGGTCCCGTCAGGCCGCTTCTTTCCTCACCTTCGTGCGCTGGTTGGACAGATAGACGTTGTCCTGCTCGATGGCCCGGCCTTCCTTCATCGCGGCAATCCAGTTTTTAGTGCTCGTGACAGCCGCAAAGCTGGAATGAAAAACCGTGGAGAAGACCCGGTGGATTTCTTCGGCGCTCGCCTTGCCCGCCGCGTTTTCGTAGGGCAACGAGCCCGTGGCGTCGTCCAGCACCTCCACCTTGATGCCCGCGTGGGAGGCATGATAGATCGTCGCCGCATCGCAGTTGTGCGTCATGTAGCCGACGACGGTGAGCGTGTCGATGCCTTTTGCCGCAAGCCACTGCGCAAGGTCCGTTCCGGTAAAAGAACTGGCCATTGACTTGACGATGTGATGGTCGGCCGGCCGCCTGGCGATTTCCGGATGAAGCTGCCACCCGTGCGAACCTCTGACGAAGATCGGTGCGCCTTCAGGCGTCTCGTGCTGGACAACGATGACCGGAACCCCGGCGGCGGATGCCTCGTCCATGGCCAAAACGATATTGCCGAGAGAGAGCGTTGTCGGCGGATATTCGATCTGGAAGTTGCCGGTGAAATATTCGTTCTGAACGTCGATGACAAGCAGTGCGCGCCGAGGTGAAGCCGGCATAGTGTTCTCCTGATTGAAAGTTGAGGGCAGGGCGGGAAAGATGCGCCCGGTGAACGGAATTGTCGGGCAGTTCCGGTCGCGGCAACAGTGGCCCGGAGGCCGTTATCCGATATAATCGGGCCATGCCACCTTCAAATCCGCTCGCCAGGAAGATCAAGATTGCCGTCATCGCATTCGACGGGATTACGCCATTTCATCTGTCGGTCCCGTCACTGGTGTTCGGCAACGTTGCTGCCAACGGCGAAACCCCCGGATTCGACGTTCAGGTGTGCTCTGTCGACAAGGGCACGATCCGCACGTCGGCCGGCTTTGGCATTGTGGTCGACAACGATCTTCGGGCACTGAAGACGGCTGACATCGTGATCATGCCGTCGTGGTACGAAGACTGCCGTGCCGCGCCTCCTGCCCTGCTCGATGCGCTGCGCCGTGCCTACAAGCGCGGAGTGCGCGTGGTTGGCTTGTGCCTGGGATCCTTCCCCTTGGCCGAGGCCGGCCTGCTGGACGGCAGGACCGCCACCACACACTGGGAAGCGGCAGACCGGATGGCACAACGTTTTCCCGAAGTGAAGGTCGACCGGGACGTGCTGTACGTGGCGGATGAAGACGTGCTGACCTCCGCGGGGGTGGCCGCCGGCCTCGACTGTTGTCTGCAACTGCTGCGCGAAACCTGTGGCGCCGAGATGGCCAATCGCGTGGCAAGACGGCTTGTCATTGCCCCGCATCGCCAGGGCGGGCAGGCGCAGTTCATTGAACGGCCGGTCCCGGTATCGCACAGCGATAACCGCTTTTCTCAAGTGCTTGAATGGGTCACCGGGCACCTGGAGAAGGAGCACAGTATCGATTCGCTCGCCGAACGCGCCGCCATGAGCCGGCGCAATTTCACGCGCCACTTCCGGCAGGCGACCGGCACGTCGTTCAAGCAGTGGTTGTTGAGCCAGCGGCTGGCACATGCACAACGGATGCTGGAAAGCGGCGACGCGTCCATCGAGGTGGTGGCGATGGAAGCCGGGTTCGGAACCTCACTCTCGCTGCGGCAGCATTTCCGCTCCGCCTTTCGAACATCCCCCTCCGCCTACCGGGCCTTGTTCCGGGACAGCCTGGCCGCCGAAGCCCGACCCTGAGGGCTCAAGTCTGCTCGAGGAAGCGCTTGACCTCGGCATTGACCACGTCCGGATGCGTGATCGGCCCCATGTGCCCAAGATCCTCGAACGCCACCGCCTGCACCTTCGGCAGTGCGGGAATCAGGATGTCTGCAACCGCGTGCGCCGAGGCCGTCGAACGCTTGCCCACCATGTACAGGACCGGCACATCGATCCGCCGGAATGCCTCAATGCCCGCAGGTTCCGTGAGCAGCGCATGCGCCCATCGCCGTACATTAACCACTGACTCCGCGATCGGCGGCTTGCGCTGCGCAGGCATGTTTGCCCAGGTACCGGCGCCCATCCAGTAGTCGATAAACGCTTGCGCGGCCTGCTGCGTATCGCCGGCATCGAGAAAAGCGGCAGCAGCCTGGACGGTATTGCGAATGCCATCCGCCCCGTTGGGAGGTGGATGCGATGCATCGACGAGTGCAAACAGGGTAGGCTCGTACAGCGCCATCGCACGGACTCGGGACGGGAGCATGAGAGCGGCCTTGAGTGCCACGGCGGCGCCATAGGAATGGCCGACCAGCGTGACCGGCGACTGCGACCGGGTCAATAGCGGCTCGATGAGGGTGACCTCATCCTCAAGAGAGATGAAGCGGTCGGACCGCCAGTCCGGACTTTTGCCCGCACCATAAGAATCGGGCGCCAGGACATGGTACTCAGATGCGAGGAGATCCATCATCGCGCGCCACTGGCTGGAACTGCTGGCGTTGGAGTGGATGCAGACGACCGGCGCGCCGGAGCCGGATTCGCGGACAAAAGGCAAGGGAGGGTTCATGGGCACTCCACCGGGTACGTGTACGTCGATCTGGATATGCGCAGGGGCATGCCGATTTCCACTGATAACATGAAGCCCTGGAAACGCACCGCCCTGGCTCGAACCATATCGCATCCAGTATAGGTGCGCACCGGCGCGGACAGAAGCAGGAGCGACGAAAATGACGATCACAATCAGAACCGAACAGCCGGCCGACATCGACGCGATTTTCGAATTGACCAGACTTGCCTTTCTGTCCGCGGCGCACACCAGCCATACGGAGCAATTTATCGTCAATGCGCTGCGCCGCAGCGGGCATCTTGCGCTGTCCCTGGTTGCCGTGGAGGAGCAAAGGCTGGTGGGACACGTCGCCTTTTCACCGGTGACGGTGTCGAGCGGCGACACGAGCTGGTACGGCGTCGGCCCGCTTTCGGTGTTGCCGGAGCGGCAGCGACAAGGAATCGGCAGCCGCTTGATGCAAGAGGGCATGGCGATGCTGATCACTGGCGGCGCGCGGGGATGCGTGCTGCTTGGCGACCCGGCCTATTATTCGCGTCTGGGCTTTTCCCCCTGCAAGGGCTTGGTGCTGCCAGGGGTGCCGCCCGAATACTTCCTGTGCAAAAGCTTCGGCGGCGCTCTGCCGGAAGGCGAGGTCGCGTACGCTCCGGCTTTCGGGGCAACCGTCTAATTCGCACGCGACTTGTTCCGGCACTTCCCCCTGTTGCCGGTGTCATCCGTAAGCATCCCCTTCCAAGGAGGCTTCGATGCGTAAACTGAACATTAACGGCAAGGAAGTCCAGCTCGATGTGCCGGACGACATGCCCTTGCTCTGGGCGCTGCGCGATATCGCGGGTTTGACCGGCACCAAGTTCGGCTGCGGTATCGCCGCCTGCGGCGCGTGCACGGTGCATGTGGATGGCAAGGCGGTGCGTTCCTGCGTTACGCCTGTCGCCGCAGTGGCCGGCAAGAATGTCACCACCATCGAGGCGGTCGAACACGATCCGGTCGGCCGGCGGGTACAGCATGCCTGGCAGCAGATCGACGTCGTGCAGTGCGGCTACTGCCAGTCAGGCCAGATCATGGCCGCCACCGCATTGCTCAAGGAGACGCCGCGTCCGAGCGACCAGCAGATCGATGCCGCGATGGCCGGCAACATCTGCCGCTGCGGGACCTACGCGCGCATTCGCGCCGCCATCCACCAGGCGGCCGCCAACGGCAGCAAGGAGCCGTCATGAGAATCGATCTACCGGAAGACCGCGAGGCGGCAAGTGAACCGGAACAAGCGTCCCGGCGCCAGTTCCTTCGGACCGGCACGGCGCTGGGGGCAGGACTGATCATCGGCATGCACCTGCCCACGCGGGCGCAGGAACGCAGCCGTAACGAGAAACCGCCGGAGGCGGCCGTCGGACAGGCCGCATCGACGGTGGCCGGGCGCGAACCCGGCCTTGCGCACAATGCCTTCATCCGCATCGACCGCGACGGCCTGGTGACGCTCATCATGCACAAGGTGGAGATGGGACAGGGTACGTTCACCTCCATTCCCATGCTGATCGCCGAGGAACTGGAAGTCGACCTCTCCAGGGTCAGGCTGGAGCAGGCGCCGGCGAATAACCAGCTCTATGCGGACCCGCTGCTTGGCGGGCAGGTGACGGGCGGCTCCACCTCTGTTCGCGGCGCCTTCGAGCCGTTGCGCAAGGCAGGCGCCAAAGCGCGGGTGGTGCTTATTACCGCTGCGGCCAGACAGTGGAATGTCGATCCGGCTACATGCATAGCCGAAAACGGCACGGTGCGCCACCCGCCGTCCGGCCGGGCCCTTGGATATGGCGACCTGGTCGAGAGCGCTGCCGCGCTGCCCATGCCGGACAACGTTCCGCTCAAGCCGGCGTCCCGGTTCAAGCTGATCGGCCGCCCGGTCAAGCGGCTCGATACCGCCGAAAAGATCAACGGTAAGGCCCTGTTCGGCATCGACGTGCGGCTGCCCGACATGCTGGTGGCGACAGTGGCGGCGAGCCCGGTCGTCGGGGGACGGCTGAAGTCGTATGACGCGCGCAAGGCCATGGCCGTCAAAGGCGTGCGCCAAGTGCTGCGCATCGAGAATGCCGTGGCGGTGGTGGGCGACCATTTCTGGGCGGCGCGGCAAGGCCTGATGGCCGTATCGCCGGTGTGGGAAGACGGCAAGAACGGCAAGGCCACCACACGGAGCGTCGTGTCCGAAATGGCAGCGGCAGCGGCGCGCAAGCCGGGTGCTGTCGCGCGCAACGACGGGGACGCCAACGCAAAAATCCGGACGGCAGCCCGCAAGCTCGCCGTCACCTATGAAGTGCCGTTTCTTGCGCATGCCACCATGGAACCGATGAACTGCACGGTCAAGGTGCAGGACGACGGTTGCGAAATCTGGGCCGGCACGCAGGTCCCGACGATTGCGCAGGGCGCGGCCGCCAAGCTTACCGGCCTGCCGGTCGAAAAAGTGCAGGTCCACAATTTCTATATCGGCGGCGGCTTCGGACGCCGGCTGGAGGCGGATTATGTCGAGCAGGCGGTCCGGTTCGCCAGGCAGATGAAGGGGCGCTCCATCAAGTTCATCTGGACGCGCGAGGAAGACATCCGGCACGACATGTACCGCCCCTACTACCACGACAGGATCGCCGCCGCCCTCGACGAGCAGGGCAGGCCGGTCGCCTGGTCGCACAAGGTCACCGGGTCGTCGATCATGGCGAGGTTCGCGCCGTCGGCAATAAAGGACGGGGTCGACCCGGACGCGGTGGAAGGCGCGAAGGACATGCCCTACGACATCGGGAATGTGCGCGTCGAATACCTGCGGCATGAGCCGCCGCTTCCGACCGCGTTCTGGCGCGGGGTCGGGCCGACGCACAACATCTTTGTCGTTGAAAGCTTCATCGACGAACTGGCCGCGGCAGCCAAAGCCGATCCGGTCGCCTATCGCGGCGAATTGCTCGGCAAGTCGCTGCGCCTCAAGGCTGTGCTGGAGCTGGCGGCGGAGAAGGCAGGCTGGCAGGCGCCGTTGCAGTCCGTCCCCGGACGGAAGACCGGCCGGGGCGTCTCGGCGCAGTTCGCCTTCGGCAGTTATCTCGCGCAGGTCATGGAAGTGTCGGTCGGACCGGAAGGCGATGTGCAGGTCCATCGCGTGGTATGTGCGGTGGATTGCGGGCAGGTCGTCAACCCGGATACCGTCGTGGCGCAGATCGAAAGCGGCGTGAACTTCGCGATTCCCGCCACACTGTGGAGCGAAATCACACTTGACAAGGGGCGCGTCCAGCAAAGCAACTTCAACGACTATCGGGTGCTGCGCATCAACGAGGCGCCGCGTATCGAGGTGCATATCGTCAAGAGCAACGACGCCCCGGGCGGCATCGGCGAACCCGGAACGTCCGCGGCAGCGCCGGCGCTTGTCAATGCCGTTTTTGCGGCGACGGGAAAGCGGATCAGGAAACTGCCGATCGGCGACCAACTGAAGGGGACGACGTAGGCTTATGCACGCGCTTCTTCGAGCAAGCAGTCGCGGCATTCCGGCGCACTCGGGCTCGTCGGCGGGGTGACCTTGATTTCGGGGGCGGTGTATTCGTAGATGAGCGGTGGGTTTCGCTGCGCTCTACCCACCCTACCGTCCTTTATAAGGAACCGACCCGCCACAGCCCATAAAGAACCGTAGGGTGGGTAGAGCGCAGCGAAACCCGCCACATCCCACGGACCCGGTGTGCTAGGCTCGCGTCTGCATAGACCCGGACGCAGGTCTGCTTTTCACCGAGGAATCTCTTGTCAACCGCCGAAGCCACACCATTGAACAACGCCTCCCCTGTACTGTCCGAGCGCGACCAGCGCGGCAACATCATCCGGCTCACCCTGGCGCAGGCGCTGGCCGGCGCGAATTCGGTGGTGGTCTACGCCACCGGCGCGATCGTCGGCCACGTGCTGGCACCGGACAAGACGCTGGCGACCTTGCCGATCTCGATTTTCGTGGTGGGCATGGCGGCCTGCATTCTCCCCGCGGGCGTCATCGCCCGGCGTCATGGGCGGCGCGCGGCCTTCCTCGCCGGCACCGGCTGCGGCGTGCTGGTCGGCTTGCTCGCAGCAGCTGCGGTCGTGCTCGGCTCCTTCTGGCTGTTCTGCCTCGCCACCTTCTTTGGCGGAGCGTATGCGGCCGTGGTGCTTTCGTTCCGCTTTGCCGCCGCCGACGGCGTCGACGCGCCGCGGCGTGCACGTGCGCTTTCGTTCGTGATGGGGGGAGGGGTGCTGGCCGGCGTCATCGGGCCGCAACTGGTTACGTACACCATGCACCTTTGGCCGCCGCACATGTTCGCAGCGACGTTCCTTGTGCAAGCAGCGGTGTCGGCCATGTCGGCCGTCGTGCTGCTGGGTGTCCGCCTGCCGATGCCGAGCGCGGAAGAGGTTGCCGGCGGGCGCCCGATCGGAACCATCGCGCGCCAGCCGCTTTTCATCACCGCCGTGACCTGCGGCGCGGTGTCTTACATGCTCATGAACTTCTTGATGACGGCGGCGCCGCTGGCGATGAAGCTCTGCGGGCATTCGCAGGAAAGCGCCAATCTGGGCCTGCAATGGCATGTCATCGCCATGTACGCGCCGAGCTTCTTTACTGGCAGGCTGATTGCGCGCTTCGGGGCCGGACGCATGGTGGCGGCGGGATTGCTGCTCACCGGCATCTCCGCGGTAGTGGGACTGAACGGTACCGACATTGCCCATTTCTGGCTCACCCTGGTTCTGCTCGGTCTCGGCTGGAACTTCGGCTTTGTCGGCGCTTCCGCAATGGTGCTGGAGTGCCATCGCCCCGAGGAAAAGACGCAAGTGCAGTCACTCAACGACTTTATCGTCTTCGGTACGATGGCGGTCGGTTCATTTGCCTCGGGCGGCCTGCTTGCCGCGTACGACTGGGATACGGTCCTGTGGGTGTCGTTCGTCCCCCTTGTCATGGCCGTGGCCGCGCTGGCGCTGGCTGCCGTGACCAGGGAACGGGCCGCCGCCTACGGCAAGCAGTAATGACGCAGGCATCGCGTTGAACGGGGAGGGCAGCACATTGGTGCCGGTAAGAAGTGCGGCCGCCCCTGCCAATGTGAGCCAGCAAAGTGACAACTTATGCGGGAAGGTGTCACTGACCGCTTTTGGCCCGGTTGCTGTCATCTCAGTTCAGAGATGAACAGTACTCGACAGCCGTTTCCACCGCCGGCGCAAGTACCCACATGTGTCGAAAGTTGTCAAAATATTGCGAATCTAAATGAGAAGGATTATCATTCACATGATTTAGGTCAAGCCAGCCATCTGTCTCCAATTGCGTCGAATGTTCGACGAGCACAGACCCGCCAGCCAGTTCTGTCGCTCGTTTTTCCCATTCGATCTCATTTGGAGTCTTCAATTGGCACACATCCGAAGCCGTAAACACGCAACAACCATTTCCCCCTTGCTCAGCCAGTCGCTGGTCGCGCTGGCTGCCCTCGCGACGCCCTTGGCTGGCCAGGCAGAGCAGAAGGGGCCTGCCGAACATTCACTGCCTGAAGTGAAAGTGAAATCCGCCGCGCAGGTGCCCTTCAAGGCAGATGCGGTGTCGTCGCCCAAGCTCACGCAACCGCTGGTCGATACCCCGCAAACAATCTCCGTGATCAAGAAGGAGATCATTCAGGAGCAGGGTGTGACTACGCTGGTCGAGGCGCTGCGCAACACGCCCGGCATCACTCTGCAGCTCGGCGAGAACGGCAACACTTCGGTCGGCGACACCTTCCAGATGCGCGGCTTTGCCACCGATACCTCGATCTTCGTGGACGGCATCCGCGACCTCAGTGCAATCACCCGCGATACGTTCAACATCGAGCAGGTCGAAGTGGTGAAGGGCCCCGCGGGTGCGGACATTGGCCGCGGTGCCGCGTCCGGCTACATCAACCTGGTGTCGAAACTGCCGGCGGCGGACAATTTCACGGACGGTTCAGTCAGCATCAATGATGCAGGCAACTCCCGCGTGACCGCCGACCTGAACCGCAAGCTCGGAGAGACCAGTGCGTTTCGTGTGAACGTGATGGGACAGGGCGGCGACGTCGCCGGCCGCGACGTGGTCGAGAACAAGAGCATCGGCATCGCGCCCTCGCTGGCCTTCGGCCTCGGCACGCCGACGCGTTTCTATCTGTATTCCCAGCACATCCGCCAGGACAATGTGCCGGACGGCGGCGTGCCGACCATCGGCCTGCGGGGCTTTTTCAATGCCGATGCGCGCCTGCGCGCCGGCGCTCGCGTCAACGAAGAAAACTTCTACGGCAGCACCGACGACGATGAAAAGATCCACACCGACATGGTGACGGCGAAGATCGAGCACGATCTCGGCCAGGGCATGGTGCTGCGGAACATCTCGCGCTACGGCAAGGCGACTGTGGACCGTGTGCTGACCGGCGTCAATGCACCGGCTGCGCCATCGGCCGATCCGGCGACATGGACCGTGGCGCGCACCCGCCAGCGCGTCGACCGTGAAAACGAGATTCTCGCCAACCAGACCAACCTGACGGCGGAATTTGCCACCGGCGGCATCAAGCACGCGCTGTCGACCGGCCTCGAACTGATGTACGAGAAGCAGTCGCTGCCGACCTTCCCCGCGCCTGATGCCGCCACCATTACGCCGGCGAACCTGTACAACCCGAATCCGAATGTCCGCCTGCCGATTCCGGCCCCTAACGGCGCTTTCACCAACGGCCATACCAGCACTGTCGCCCTGTATGCGTTCGACACCCTCAAGCTGACCGACCGCTGGCAGCTGAACGGCGGCCTGCGTTTCGAGCGATACAACACCGAAACCAATGCCGCCACCCAGACAGGCACAACGCTGGTGCCGTCTTCCCTGAAGAAATCGGACAACCTGCTGAGCTGGAAGATCGGGGCGCTGTTCAAGCCTGCCGCCAACGGCAGCATTTATGCCGCCTTGGCCAATTCGTTCACGCCGCCGGGCGCCTCCAACTTTGCACTGAGCGCCACCACGACCGGGAGCACCGCCGTCAATAACCCGTCCCTGGATCCGCAGAAGACCACCAACATGGAAATCGGCACCAAGTGGGATCTGCTGCAGAAGCGACTGGCACTGACGGCGGCGGTGTACCGGACCGACCACAAGAACGAGATTGCCCAGATCGACCCGTTGACCAATACCTTCGCCCAGTTCGGCAAGCGCCGCGTCGAAGGTGTGGAGCTTGGCGTAGTCGGCCAGATCACGCCGGCCTGGCAGCTCTCGGCCGGTATCGCGTCCATGGATACCAAGGTGCTCGAAGGCGCAACCGGCAACAACTCCGCCGGCGCTGCGTCGCGCTGGTCGCCCGACCTGACGGCCACCCTGTGGAGCAGCTACAAACTGACCGGCAAGTGGACCGTGGGCGGCGGTGCGCGCTACGTCTCTGAACAGAAGCGCGTCGTGGACCCGAGCTTGAATGCGGCCAGCCAGAACATGCCGCGCATTCCGTCCTACTGGGTGGCGGACGCGATGGTCAGCTACCAGGCCACGAAGAACGTGTCGCTGCAGTGGAACGTGGCCAACCTGTTCGACAAGGACTACGTCAGCACGCTGAACAACAGCGGAGCACGCTATACGCCCGGAGCTCCCCGCACCGTGCTGCTGACCGCGAACATGATGTACTGAGCACGGGAGCCAACCAAGCCAATCCCTTCCCCTGCAAGCGGGGGAAGGGATTTTTCCTATTTTCCTATCCTGTTCGGCAGCCGAACAAATACAGAGAAAGGCGCACAAGCATGATGCTGCATATTCCGGGAGTGCTGACGCGCGAGCAGGTCAGCGAGATGAGACAGGCACTCGACGCGGAGGCGTGGACGGATGGCCTCGATACGGCCGGCGCACAGGCCGTCCAGAGCAAACGCAACCTGCAACTGCCGCCCGCATCGCCGCTAAGCCAGCGCCTCGGGCAGATCGTCGCCGACGCGCTGAGCAGGCAGGCGCTGTTTGTCTCCGCGGCGCTGCCGCATCGCATCCTGCCGCCGATGTTCAACCGCTACGAAGGGGGAGGACATTACGGCAACCATGTGGACGGCGCGGTGCATCGTCATCCGCTGTCGGGCGAACAGGTGCGGACCGATGTGTCGACCACGGTGTTCCTGTCCGATCCGGATGAATACGACGGCGGCGAACTGGTCGTTGAGGATGTGTATGGCACGCACGAAGTGAAACTGCCAGCGGGCGATGCCATCGTCTATCCGGCCACCAGCCTGCATCGCGTCGAACCGGTGACACGGGGGGCGCGCGTTGCCTCGTTCCTGTGGACGCAAAGCATGGTCAAGGACGACTGGCGGCGCAGCATGTTGTTCGATCTCGACATGGCGATCATGAACCTGCGCCGCCAGCTAGGCGACACCCGGGAGATCGTGTCGCTGACCAGCCACTATCACAACCTGCTGCGCCAGTGGGCAGACCTATGAACGGGGCGCTTCGCCCATCTGGCTCTGCTGGTAGTTCTGCAAGCCCACGAGCCCGATCAGGCGCAGCTGCTGCTCCAGCCAGTAGGCGTGGTCCATCTCGGTATCTTCCAGCTGCCTGACGAGCATGTCGCGCGTCACGTAATCCCTGGCCGCTTCGCAGGCGGCAATGGCCTTCTTCAGATCACCGACGACCTGGTATTCCACATCCAGGTCCGCCTGCAGCATTTCCGGAACCGTATTGCCCACCTTCAGGGGATGCCGCTTGCTCAGGTCGGGCACGCCGCCGAGGAAAAGAATGCGCTGGATCAGCAGGCGCGCATGTTCGCGCTCGTGCTCGGATTCATGCAGGCTGTGCTCGGCCAGGTGCGCAAAGCCGAAGTCGGCGTACATCTCGCCGTGGATCAGGTACTGGTCGACGGCGGTCAGTTCGCCGGCAAGCAGGCCGTTCAGGATGTCAATGATTGCCGTATCGCCTTTCATGGCGGCTCCTGTTGAATTCATGCAAGCCCGAAGGGTGGCATGCGGCAGGAGCACGGTCAAGCCGCGCCATGCATTTTGTTAGCGATTCTCATTCTGCATGGCGCGCGGTAACAGGCTCTACCTGATCTTCCGGTTGCCGTAGGCGTTCAGGAACATGCTGCCGGCGACCACCAGCAACACCACGATCTGGGCAAGCACCGTCTGCATCGACGGATAAATGCCGAGCAGGTCGACGCTGGGCAGGTCCAGCGGCGTCACGTCGAGCATGCCCGCCTCCTGCAGCGCCG
Source organism: Noviherbaspirillum sp. (assembly GCF_035654295.1). Taxonomy (GTDB): domain Bacteria; phylum Pseudomonadota; class Gammaproteobacteria; order Burkholderiales; family Burkholderiaceae_D; genus Noviherbaspirillum. Next base: position 41,204 of record NZ_DASRXF010000023.1, read on the forward strand.
CCACGCCCTTGCCCATCAACACCACGGCCAGCACCGCGATCAGTGCGGAGCTGACCGCAAAGAACTGACCGATAGGAAGGCGCGCCGAGGTACGCAGCATGACGAATGCGATGACCGCGAGGATCACGATGCCAACGCCGAGC